>NZ_JBICXG010000028.1:0-97729 GCF_043200175.1 Streptomyces sp. NPDC048462 | reverse complement strand
TTGATGTGGTTGAGGTGGTGCGTGCGGGGGGTTCGTTGGATGGTGTGGGTGTGGTGCAGCCGGTGACGTGGGCTGTGATGGTGTCGTTGGCTGAGTTGTGGCGTTCTTTCGGTGTTGTGCCGGATGCGGTGGTGGGGCATTCGCAGGGTGAGATCGCGGCGGCTGTGGTGTCGGGGGCGTTGTCGCTTGGGGATGCGGCTCGTGTGGTGGCGTTGCGGGCGGGTGTGATCGGGCGTGAGCTGGCCGGGTTGGGGGGTATGGCGTCGATTCCGCTGCCGCTGGCGGAGGTCGAGGAGCGCCTTGCAGGGGTGGAGTGGGTTGGTCGGCTGAGTGTGGCCGCGGTGAATGGTCCTTCCAGCACGGTGGTGTCCGGTGATGCCGACGCGATCACGGAGATCGTGGCCGCGTATAAGGGTGAGGAGGTGCGGGCTCGGCAGGTTCCGGTCGACTACGCGTCGCACTCCGCGCATGTGGAGCGGATCGAGGCCGAGCTCATCGACGTGCTTTCTCCGATCACGCCGCGCCGTTCGGAGGTTCCGTTCTATTCGACGGTGACGGGCGAGCTGGTTGATACGACCGAGTTGGATGCGTCGTATTGGTACCGCAATCTTCGGCAGACGGTTCGTTTCGAGGAGACGGTCCGGCTGCTCCTGGATCGGGGCTTCGGCACCTTTGTCGAGTCCAGTGCGCATCCGGTGCTGGGTATCGGTATTCAGGAGTGTGCTGATGCGGCCGGGCTGGATGTGGTGGTCAGTGGTTCGTTGCGGCGTGAGGAGGGTGGCTGGGAGCGTTTCCTGACCTCGGCCGCCGAGTTGTTCGTCCGTGGCGTCGACGTCGACTGGAGTGTCTTCTTCGACGGCACCGGGGCCAGGACCGTCGACCTGCCCACCTACGCCTTCCAGCACGAGCACTACTGGCTGGAGAAGACAGCTGCTCCCGCAGCCGCCGCCGCCGAGGCCTCCGGTCCCGAAACCTGGCGCTACCGCACCACCTGGAAGGGCCTGAGCGCCAAGGATCCTGACGCCCGCCTCTCCGGGCGCTGGCTCCTCGTCCTCCCCGAGGCACTGACCGGTTCCCCGGCCGCCGAGTCCGCCCGACAGGCCCTGGCCGACCGGGGCGCCACCGTCGAGCCGTTCGCCGTGAACCCGGCCACCGCCGACCGGTCCCTGCTGCGGGCCCGGTTCGCCGAGTCCGCCGACCGGGCCGGGACCGAGCCGCTCACCGGCATCCTGTCTCTCCTCGCCCTCGCGGAGGGCGCGCACCCCGACCACCCGGCCGTCCCGGTCGGCCTGGCCAGTACCCTCACCCTCGCCCAGGCCGCTGCCGACGCCGGCACCGAGGCCCGGCTGTGGGCCGTCACCTTCGGCGCCGCGGCCGTGTCCCCCGCCGAGACCCCGTCCCCCGTACAGGCCCAGGTCTGGGGCCTCGGACGGGTCGCCGCCCTCGAACTCCCCGTCTGCTGGGGCGGACTCGCGGACCTGCCGGCCGACGCCGACGCCCGCGCCTTCCAGCAGCTGGCCGGCATCCTCGCCGCCCCGGGCACCGACGACCAGGTCGCCGTCCGCGCCTCCGGCACGTACGGCCGCCGCCTGATCCAGGCGCCCGCCGCACCGGCCGCCGCCGTGACCCGCCCGCGCGGCACCGTCCTCGTCGTCGGCGACATCGCCGCCGTGGCCGGCCCCCTCGCCCGCCGCCTGCTGACCGGCGGCGCCGAACGGATCGTCCTCGCCGGGCTCACCGGCACCCTCACGGACGAGACCGCCGGGACCGAAGGGCCGCTCGCCGCCCTGGCCGACCGCACCACCGTCGTTCCCTGCGCGCTCGACGACCAGGACGGACTGCGCGCACTCCTGGCCGAGCACGCCCCTACCGCCGTCTACGTCGCCCCGCCGACGACCCCCCTCACCCTGCTCACCGAGACCACGATGGAGGGCTTCGCCGCCTCCGTCGCGGCCAAGACCGACCTCGCCACCCGTCTCGATGCCCTGCTGGCGGACGCGGAACTCGACGCGTTCGTCGTCTTCTCCTCCGTCGCCGGTGTCTGGGGCGGCGCGGGCCAGGGCGGCTACGCGGCCGGAACGGCGTACCTCGACGCCCTCGCCGAGGGCCGCCGCAGCCGCGGACTGCCCGCCGCCTCCGTGGCCTGGACCCCCTGGCAGAGTGTCGCCGTCGGCCCCGCCGCCGAGCAGCTGTTCCGTACCGGCCTGTCCTTCCTCGACCCGGAGCGCGCCCTCGACGTGCTCGACGGGATCGTCGGACGCGGCGAGACCGGCATAGCCGTCGCCGACATCGACTGGGAGCGCTTCGAGCCCGCGTACACCGCCGCCCGGCCCTCGGCCCTCCTCGACGAACTGCCCGTCGTCCAGCGGCTCCGGGCCGCCGAGCGGGCCGCCGCCGACGAGCGGGACAGCAGCGGCACCGGCCTCGCGGCCACCCTGCGCGACAAGACCGGCCAGGAACGGCAGCGCGAGCTGGTGCGCCTCGTGCGCACACACGTCGCCGCCGTGCTCGGCCACGCCACCGGCGACGGCATCGCCTCCGAACGGCCCTTCAAGGAACTGGGCTTCAACTCGGTCACCGCGGTCGAACTCCGCAACCGGCTCCGGGAGGCCACCGGCCTGAGCCTGGCCCCCTCGCTCGTCTTCGACCACCCCACCACCGAGGCCGTCGCCCGCCACCTCGGCGAGCTGGCCGGCGGAGTGCGGGAACCCGACACCGCGGCCCCGTTCGCCACCACGCCCGCCGGCGGCGACAGCGAGCCCATCGCCATCGTCTCCATGGCCTGCCGCTTCCCCGGCGGCATCAACACGCCCGACGAACTGTGGCAGCTCGTGACCCACGGCGGCGACGCCATCACCACCTTCCCCACCAACCGGGGCTGGGACCTCGACGGGCTGTATGACCCGGACCCCGAGGCCCAGGGCCGCACCTACGTCCGCGAGGGCGGGTTCCTCCACGAGGCCCCCGACTTCGACCCGGAGTTCTTCGGGATCTCCCCGCGCGAGGCCCTCGCCATGGACCCGCAGCAGCGGCTCCTGCTCGAAACCTCCTGGGAGGCCTGCGAGCGCGCCGGATTCGACCCGAACGTCCTGCGCGGCACCCGCACCGGCGTGTTCGTCGGCACCAACGGCCAGCACTACATGCCGCTGCTGCAGAACAGCGAGGAGGACTTCGACGGCTACCTCGGCACCGGCAACTCCGCCAGTGTCATGTCCGGCCGCCTCTCGTACGTCTTCGGCCTCGAAGGCCCCGCCGTCACCGTCGACACCGCCTGCTCGGCCTCGCTGGTCGCCCTGCACCTGGCCGTCCAGTCGCTGCGCCGGGGCGAGTGCGGCATGGCCCTGGTCGGCGGCGCCACCGTCATGTCGACCCCGGAGATGCTGGTCGAGTTCTCCCGCCAGCGCGTCATGTCCCCCTCCGGGCGCTCCCGCGCCTTCGCGTCCGGCGCCGACGGCGTCGCCCTCGGCGAGGGCGCCGGCATGCTCCTCGTCGAACGGCTCTCGGACGCCGAGCGCAACGGGCACCCGGTGCTCGCCGTCATCCGAGGCTCCGCCGTCAACCAGGACGGCGCCAGCAACGGTCTCACCGCCCCCAACGGCCCCTCTCAGCAGCGCGTCATCCGCCAGGCCCTCGCCGACGCCGGACTGCGTCCCGAAGACGTCGACGCCGTCGAGGCGCACGGCACCGGAACCGAGCTCGGCGACCCCATCGAGGCCCAGGCCGTACTGGCCACCTACGGCGAGGCCCGGCCCGCCGACGACCCGCTGTGGCTCGGCTCGGTCAAGTCCAACATCGGTCACACCCAGGCCGCCGCAGGCGTGGCAGGCGTCATCAAGATGGTCCTCGCCCTGCGCGGCAGCACACTGCCCCGCACCCTCCACGTGGACGAGCCGACCCAGCGGGTCGACTGGACCACCGGCGCGGTGTCCCTGCTCACCGACGACGTGCCCTGGCCCGAGCGCGCCACCGCGCGCCGCGCCGCCGTGTCCGCTTTCGGTATCAGCGGCACCAACGCCCACGTCATAGTCGAGGAGGCGCCGCGCTCCGACACCGCGGCCGGTCCCACCGAAGACAGCGGCCAGGACGACAGCCGGGCCACGGACTGGTGGGACGAGGTCACCGTCCCGCTGCTGTTCTCGGCCCGCTCCGACTCGGCCCTGCGCGCCCAGGCCGCCCGGCTGCGCGCCGGGCTCGTCGAGCACCCCGGCATGCACCCCGCCGACGCCGGCTACACCCTGGTCGCGGCCCGCTCCCGCTTCGAGCACCGGGCCGCCGTCATCGGCGAGAGCCGTGAGGAACTCCTCGACGCACTCAACTCCCTCGCCCAGGACCGGCCGCACCTGGCCGTGCTCCGGGGCACCGCCGGTCCCGGCGACCGCATCGCGTTCGTCTTCCCCGGCCAGGGCTCCCAGTGGCCCGCCATGGCCGAGGGGCTGCTCGACCGCTCGCCGGCCTTCCGTGAGTCCGCGCAGGCCTGCGACGCCGCCCTGCGTTCCTACCTCGACTGGTCCGTCATGGACGTGCTGCGGCAGGTGCCCGGAGCCCCCGCGCTCAGCCGCGTCGACGTGGTCCAGCCCGTGCTGTTCACGATGATGGTGTCCCTGGCCGAGGCCTGGCGGGCCATCGGGGTGCACCCCGACGCCGTCGTCGGCCACTCCCAGGGCGAGATCGCCGCCGCGTACGTCTCCGGCGGACTCTCCCTCGACGACGCCGCCCGGATCGTGGCCCTGCGCAGTCAGGCCTGGCTGACCCTGGCCGGCAAGGGCGGCATGCTCGCCGTGTCCCTGCCCGCCGAGCAGATACGTGTCCGCCTCGCGCGGTTCGGCGACCGGCTGTCCGTCGCCGCCGTCAACAGCCCCGGCACCGCCGCCGTCGCGGGCGACCCCGAAGCCCTCCGCGAACTCCTGGAGGAGCTCACCGCCGAGGGGATCCACGCCCGCGCCATCCCCGGCGTCGACACCGCCGGGCACTCCGCCCAGGTCGACGCCCTCAAGGACCACCTCATGGAGGTCCTGGCACCGGTGTCCCCGCGCACCGGGCAGATCCCCTTCTACTCCACCGTCACCGGCGGACTCCTCGACACCACAGCCCTCGACAGCGCGTACTGGTACCGGAACATGCGCGAGCCCGTCGAGTTCGAGCTGGCCACCCGCTCCCTGATAGCGGACGGCTACGAGGTCTTCCTGGAGCCCAGCCCGCACCCGATGCTCGCCACCTCCGTGCAGGAGACCGTCGCCGACGTCGGCGGCCGGGCCGCCGTGCTCGGCACCCTGCGCCGGGAGAAGGGCGGCGCCCGCTGGTTCGGCGCCGCGCTCGGCATGGCCCACATCAACGGGGTCGAGATCGACGCCGACGCCCTCTTCGGCACCGACTCCCGCCGCGTCGACCTGCCCACCTACCCCTTCCAGCGCAAGCGCTACTGGTACCACGCGCCCGCCCGCCGCGGCGACGCCGCCGGCATCGGCATCCGCGAGGCCGGCCACCCGCTGCTCGGCGCCGGCGTCGAACTCCCCGAGTCCGGCTCGGTCGCCTACACCGCCCGGCTCGGCTCCGACACCCAGCCGTGGCTGGCCGACCACGCCCTCATGGGTACGGCCCTGCTGCCCGGCGCCGCCCTGGTCGACCTCGCCCTGTGGGCCGGCCGCCAGCACGGCTGCAACCGCCTCGACGAGCTCATCCTGCAGGCGCCCGTGGTCCTCCCCGACAACGGCGCCGTCGAGCTGAACCTGCTCGTCACCGCCGCCGACGACGACGGCAGGCGCACCCTCACCGTCCACTCCCGCGAGGCCGGCGCCGACCCGGGCTCCCCGTGGCGCCGCCACGCGGAAGCAGTCGTGGCCCCCGCCGAGGACGCACCCGCCCCCGCCGGCCCGGCCGTATGGCCCCCGGCGGCCGCCCGGCCCGCCGACACCGACCCCGAAGCCTTCTACGAACGGTTCACCGACCGAGGCTACGACTACGGCCCGCTCTTCCGGGGCTTCTCCACCGGCTGGGCCGAGGGCACCACCGTCCACGCCGAGGTCGCCCTCCCGCCGCAGGCCGGCGACGCCACCGCCGGCTTCGGACTGCACCCCGCGCTCTTCGACGCCGCACTCCAGGCCATGAACCTCGGATCGTTCTTCCCCGAGGACGGCAAGGCCCGCATGCCGTTCGCCGTCCGCGGCGTCCGCCTGTACACAGAGGGCGCCGCCCGGCTGCGCGTCAGCATCTCCCCGGCCGGCGCCGAGGCGGTGCGCCTGCTGTGCACCGACGAATCCGGCCGGCCCGTCCTCTCCGTCGACGAACTCGTCGTACGGACCGTCTCCGACGACCAGTTCGCCATCGGCCCCGAGGGCCGCGCCAAGCGCAACGGCGCCCTGTACGAAGTCGACTGGCAGCCGCTGCCCACCGCCCAGGCCCTGCCCGTACGCAGGATCGCCGTCGTCGGCGACGACCACGCCAAGGTCGCCTCCGCGCTGGAGACCACCGGCACCTCCTGCGACTGGTACCCGGGCCTGGACGAACTGTTCGAAGCCGCCGCCGCCGGACAGGCGCCGGACACCGCCGTCGTCTCCTTCCCGCACCTGCCCCGCCCCGACGCGCCCTCCGCCCACACCACCGCCCACCGGGCCCTGGACCTCGCCCAGACCTGGCTGGAACACGGCAGCGCCCTCACCGCCACCACCCTCGCCCTGGTGACCCGAGGCGCCGTCGCCGCAGGCGCCGACGACGACCTCGACGACCCCGCCGCAGCCACCGTCTGGGGCCTGATCCGCTCCGCCCAGTCCGAGGAGCCCGGCCGCTTCGCCCTGCTCGACGTGGACACCGACTCCGTCAACGGCACCGCCCTGGCCGCCGCCCTCGCCTGCGGCGAACCCCAGGCCGCCGTCCGAGGCACCGATGTCCGCGTCCCCAGGCTCGCCAGGCCCGGCACCGACGCCACCCGGGGCGACAACCTCGTGCCGCCCGTCGACACCACCGCCTGGCACCTCACCACCAGCGGCACCGGAACCATGGAGGGCCTGCGCCTCGCCGAGGCGCCCGACACCCTGGGCGAACTCCGGGACGGGCAGGTGCGCGTCTCCGTACGCGCCGCCGGACTCAACTTCCGCGACACCCTCATCGCCCTCGGCATGTACCCGGGCGAAGGCGTCATGGGAGCCGAGGGCGCCGGCGTCGTCACCGAGGTCGGGCCCGGCGTGACCGGACTCGCCCCCGGCGACCGCGTCCTCGGCATGTGGACCGGCGGCTTCGGCCCGTACGCGATCGCCGACCACCGCATGGTCGCCCCGATCCCCTCCGGCTGGACCTACGCCGAGGCCGCGTCCGTACCCGCCGTGTTCCTCACCGCCCAGTACGCCCTGACCCGCCTGGCCAAGGCCGCACCCGGCCAGAGCGTCCTGATCCACGCGGCCGCCGGCGGCGTCGGCATGGCAGCCCTCCAGCTGGCCCGCCACCACGGACTGACCGTGTACGCCACGGCCAGCACCGGCAAGTGGGACACCCTGCGCCGCCTCGGCCTCGGCGACGAGGCGATCTCCGACTCCCGCACCCTGCAGTTCGCCGACGCGTTCCTCGCCGAGACCGGCGGCAAGGGCGTGGACATCGTCCTCAACTCCCTCGCCGGCGAGTTCGTCGACGCAGGCCTGCGGCTGCTCCCCACAGGCGGTCACTTCCTGGAGCTCGGCAAGGCCGACGTCCGCGACCCGCGGCAGATCGCCGCCGACCACCCCGGCACCGTCTACCAGGCCTTCGACCTGGTGCAGGCCGGTCCGGAGACCGTCGGCGAGATGCTCCGCGAACTGCTCACCCTCTTCGAGGCGGGGGTCCTGGAACCCCTGCCGCTGACGGCCTACGAGATCCGGCACGCACGCGAGGCGTTCCGCACCCTCAGCCAGGCCCGGCACACCGGCAAGCTCGTCCTCACCCTGCCGCCGTCCTTCGGGCCGTACGGCACCGTCCTGGTCACCGGCGGCACCGGCACCCTCGGCAGCATCGCCGCCCGCCACCTGGTCGCCGAGCACGGCGTCCGCCACCTCGTGCTCGCCGGCCGCCAGGGCATCGAGGCCGAGGGCGCCCGCGACCTCGCCGCCGAACTGACCGCCCTGGGCGCCGAGGTCGCCGTGCGGGCCTGCGACGCGGCCGACCGCGAACAGCTCGCCGCGCTCCTCGCGGACATCCCGCAGGACCAGCCGCTGACCGCCGTGGTCCACACCGCCGGCGTCCTCGCCGACGGCACCCTGCCCACGCTCACCCCCGAGGGCCTGGACACCGTCCTGCGGCCCAAGGTCGACGCCGTGCTCAACCTGCACGAACTGACCCGCGACCTCGACCTGTCCGCCTTCGTCCTCTACTCCTCGTCCTCCGCGCTCTTCGGCAGCCCCGGCCAGGGCGGCTACGCGGCGGCCAACGCCTTCCTCGACGCCTTCGCCGGCTACCGCCGCTCCCTCGGCCTGCCGGCCGTTTCCCTCGCCTGGGGCCTGTGGTCCAGCAGCAGCCGCATGGCCGGGCACCTCGACCAGAGCGGAATGCACCGCCGGCTCGCCCGAGGCGGCGTCATGCCCCTCACCGACGCCGAGGGACTCGCGCTCTTCGACGCCGCACAGGCCGTCGACAGCCCCCTCCAGGTCCCGATCCGGCTCAACCACGCGGCCCTGCGCGCGGCCGGCCCCGTTCCCGCCTTCCTCGGCTCGCTCGTCGGCGGCACGGAGAACCGGACCGACCGGCGCAGTCAGGACAGCCCCGAGGAGACCCTCGCCGACCGGCTCGCCGGCCTGGCCCCCCAGGAGCGGCAGGAACTGGTCCTGGAGACCGTACGGATCCACGCCGCGGCCGTGCTCGGCCACGGCGGACCGGAAGGCATCATCGTCGACCGGGCGTTCAAGGTGCTCGGGTTCGACTCCCTCACCGCCGTCGAGATGCGCAACAGGCTGGCCGAGGCCACCGGTCTGCGCCTGGCGGCCACCCTGGTCTTCGACCACCCGACCCCGGAGGCCCTCGCCACGCACCTGCGCCGCGAACTGGCGCCCGAGGAGGGGACCGCACCCGCGGCCGCCGCCACGGACGCGCGCGGCACCTCCGTCATGGCGGAACTCGACCGCCTGGAGGCCCTGTTCGGTGCCCTCGCCGGACAGACCGCCGACGGCACCGCCACCCCCGACGAAACAGCGCACAAGGAGATCGCCAACCGACTCACGGCCCTCACCGGCCTGTGGGGCGGAATCGGCGGCGGACCCGGCAGCACGCATCCAGCGGACGCGAAGGCCGAATCGGTGGCCGAGTCCATCGAGGACGCCGACGACGACGAGATCTTCGCATTCATCGACGAGCGGTTCTGAACCGCACAGCACGTGACGGGTGACGAGACATGGCGAACGAAGAGAAGCTCCGCGAGTACCTGAAGCGGACCACGACCGAACTGCACCGCACCAGCGAGCGCCTCAAGGAACTGGAGGCACGGGCCCACGAGCCGATCGCGATCGTCGGCATGGCCTGCCGCTTCCCCGGCGCCGGCTCCCCCGAGGACCTGTGGGACCTCGTGTCCGGCGGCACCGACGCGGTCTCGCCCTTCCCGGGCGACCGAGGCTGGGACGTCGAGGGGCTCTACGACCCCGACCCGGACGCGGCCGGCCGCTCGTACTGCCGCGAAGGCGGCTTCCTCGGGTCCGCCGGGGCCTTCGACCCGGCGTTCTTCGGGATCTCGCCCCGCGAGGCGGTGGCGATGGACCCGCAGCAGCGGCTCCTGCTCGAAACCTCCTGGGAGGCCCTGGAGCGCGCCGGGATCGACCCCCGGTCCCTGGCCGGATCCCGCACCGGCGTGTTCGTCGGCGCCTGGGACGGCGGCTACACCTCCGGGGTGCACGAGCCCTCCGCGCAACTGGAGGGCGACCTGCTCACCGGCGGGGTGGTCAGCTTCACCTCCGGCCGCATCTCCTACACGCTCGGCCTCGAAGGGCCGTCCGTCTCCGTGGACACCGCCTGCTCCTCCTCCCTGGTGGCCCTCCACCAGGCCGCCCGGTCACTGCGCTCGGGCGAGTGCGACCTCGCTCTCGCCGGCGGCGTCACCGTCATGTCCACACCCGCCGTCTTCGTACAGTTCTCCCGCCAGCGCGGCGTGGCCGCCGACGGGCGCTGCAAGGCCTTCGCCGAGGCCGCCGACGGGTTCGGCCCCGGCGAGGGCGCCGGCATCATCCTGGTGGAACGGCTCTCCGACGCCGTGCGCAAGGGACACCGCGTCCTCGCGGTACTGCGGGGCTCGGCCGTCAACCAGGACGGCGCAAGCAACGGCCTCACCGCTCCCAGCGGCGCCGCCCAGCAGCGCGTCATCCGCCAGGCCCTCGCCGACGCCCAGGTCACCGCCGGCGACATCGACGTGGTCGAGGCACACGGTACCGGCACCAAGCTCGGCGACCCCATCGAGGTGCACGCCCTCATCGACACGTACGGCAGCGCGCACACCCCCGAACGCCCCCTGTGGCTCGGCTCGTTGAAGTCGAACATCGGTCACACCCAGGCCGCCGCAGGTGTCGGCGGGGTCATCAAGATGGTGATGGCGCTGCAGGAGGGTGTGCTGCCGCAGACCTTGCATGTGGACGCCCCGTCCTCGCAGGTCGACTGGGAGGACGGCGTCGTCTCCCTCCTCACCGAGTCGCGTCCGTGGCCGGAGACCGGGCGCTCGCGTCGTGCGGGCGTCTCCTCCTTCGGTGTGAGCGGGACCAACGCGCACGTCATTCTGGAGCAGGCCCCGGTGCCGGATGTGGCGGGGGAGTCGGTGGTTTGTGAGTTGCCGGTGGTTCCGTTGGTGGTGTCGGCGAAGTCGGGGGCGGCGCTCGGGGTTCAGGCTGAGCGGTTGCGGGATCGTGTGGGGGTGGAGGGTGCGCCGCGTCTGTTGGATGTGGGGTATTCGCTGGTGACGTCGCGGTCGGTGTTCGAACACCGTCAGGTCACCGTTGGCGCCAGGGTTGTCGAGGACGTTGTGGGTCCGGTGGGTCGTCGGGTGTTGGTGTTTCCGGGTCAGGGGACGCAGTGGGTGGGGATGGGTGCGGGGCTGTTGGAGTCCTCTCCTGTGTTCGCTGCTCGGTTGCGTGAGTGTGCGGATGCGTTGGCGCCGTTTGTTGATTTTGATGTGGTGGAGGTGGTGCGTGCGGGGGGTTCGCTGGACGGTGTGGGTGTGGTGCAGCCGGTGACGTGGGCTGTGATGGTGTCGCTTGCCGAGGTGTGGCGTTCTTTCGGTGTGGTGCCGGATGCGGTGGTGGGGCATTCGCAGGGGGAGATCGCGGCGGCTGTGGTGTCGGGGGCGTTGTCTCTTGAGGATGCGGCTCGTGTGGTGGCGTTGCGGGCGGGTGTGATCGGCCGTGAGCTGGCGGGTTTGGGGGGTATGGCGTCGGTCGCGTTGCCGTTGGCGGAGGTCGAGGAACGTCTTGCCGGTGCCGAGTGGGCTGGGCGGTTGAGTGTGGCGGCGGTGAATGGTCCGTCGAGCACGGTGGTGTCGGGTGACGCGGATGCGATCGCGGGGATCGTGGCCGCGTATAAGGATGAGGGGGTTAGGGCTCGTCAGGTGCCGGTCGACTACGCCTCGCACTCCGCGCATGTGGAGCGGATCGAGGCCGAACTCCTCGACGTACTCGCTCCGGTCACCCCGCGTCGTTCGGAGATCCCGTTCTATTCGACGGTGACCGGCGAACTGGTCGATACGACGGCCCTGGACGCGTCGTACTGGTACCGCAATCTTCGCCAGACCGTTCGCTTCGAGGAGACCGTCCGGCTGCTCCTGGACCGGGGCTTCGGCACATTCGTCGAATCCAGTGCCCACCCTGTGCTGATCATGGGTATCCAGGAGACCGCCGAGGGCAGGGATGTCCTGGCCGGTGGTTCGTTGCGGCGTGATGAGGGCGGTTGGGAGCGTTTCCTGACCTCGGCCGCCGAACTCTTCGTCCGTGGCGTCGATATCGACTGGAGTGCCCTCTTCGACGGCACGGGAGCCAAGACCGTCGACCTGCCCACCTACGCCTTCCAGCACAAGGACTACTGGCTGGAGCCTTCCGCTCCGTCCGCGCCCGCCGCCGACCCGACCGGTACGGACTCCTGGCGCTACCGCACCACCTGGAAGGGCCTCGCGGAGCCGACGTCCGCCACCGCCCCGGACCTCTCCGGGCGCTGGCTCCTCGTCCTCCCCGAGGGCTCGGACGCCGACGCGGACGCGTTCGCCGACGCGGCCGAGGCCACCCTCGTCCGGCACGGTGCCCGTACCGAACGCCTGACCCTGGACGCGCACACCGCCACCCGCGAGACCCTGGCCGGCCGGCTCACCGAGTACGAGGCCGGCGCGGAAACCGCAGGAGCCTCCGCCCGGCCCATCGACGGCATCCTCTCCCTCCTCGGGACCGACCGGCGACCGCACCCCGAGAGCCCCGAGCTGGCCCTCGCCGTGCTCGGCACCACCCTCCTCGCGCAGGCGGCGGCCGACGCCGGCCTCACCGCGAAGCTCTGGGCCGTGACCCGTGACGCCGTCGCCGTCTCGCCCGCCGAACGGCCCGGCTCCGAAGGCGCGCAGGTCTGGGGACTCGGCCGCGGCATCGCACTGGAGCACCCCCTCCTCTGGGGCGGCCTGGTGGACCTGCCCGGGTCCCCCGACGAACGCGCCTGGCAGCGGCTGGCCGCCGCACTGGCGGGAATCGCCGACGAGGACCAGATCGCCGTCCGCGCCTCCGGCAGCTACGGCCGCCGGCTCGTTCCCGCCGCCGGCGTCCCCGCCCGCCGCACCTACACCCCCCGGGGCACTGTCCTGGTGACGGGTGGTACCGGTGCTCTCGGTGCTCATGTCGCGCGTTGGCTCGCGGGGGCCGGGGCCGGGCATCTGGTGCTCACCGGGCGCCGTGGTCCGGATGCTCCCGGGGCTGCCGGGCTGGCCGAGGAACTGCGCGCCCTGGGTGTCGAAGTCACCCTCGCGGCCTGTGACGTCTCCGACCGTGAGGCGCTGGCCGTCCTCCTCGACGCCCACCCGCCCACCGCCGTCTTCCACACCGCCGGCGTCCCGCACTCGGCCGCCTTCCTCGACACCGATGCCCACTCCCTCGCCGAGGTGTACGCGGGCAAGGTCGCCGGTGCCCAGCACCTGCACGAGCTGACGCGCACCCGGGAACTCGACGCGTTCGTCCTGTACGCCTCCGGAGCCGGAGTCTGGGGCAGCGGCGGCCAGAGCGCCTACGGCGCGGCGAACGCCGCGCTCGACGCGCTCGCCGAACGGCGCCGCGCCGACGGCCTGCCCGCCACCTCCGTGGCCTGGGGCCTGTGGGGCGGCGGCGGCATGGGCGAGGGCGCCGGCGAGGAGTTCCTCAGCAGTCGAGGACTGCGCGCCATGGACCCCGTACGGGCCGTGCAGGCCCTGGCACGGGCCCTGGACCGCGAGGACGGCTGCGTCGCGCTCGCCGACATGGACTGGCCGCTCTTCGCCAAGGGGTTCACGACGTTCCGGCCCAGCCCGCTGATCGGCGGACTGCCCGGCGTGGGCGGATCCGGCGGCGACGGAACCGCCGGGACGTCCGGCGGGCAGCCCGACGGAGCCGACACGGACGGGCTGCCCGCCAGGCTCGCCGCAGCCGGCCCCGCCGAGCGCTACGAGATCGTGCTCGACGAGGTCCGCGGCAGCGTCGCGGCCGTGCTCGGCCACACCGGACCCGAGGACGTCGACCCCGAAGAGGCGTTCAAGGACCTCGGGTTCAGCTCCCTCACCGCAGGCGAGCTGGCGGGCCGGCTCAGCCGCACCTGCGGCCGCAAGCTGCCCCCCACCCTGGTCTTCGACCACCCCACCGCCGCCGCCATGGCCGCCCATCTGGCCGAACTCCTCAGCCCGGCCGCCCCGGCAGGCACCGGTACCCCCGAGGAGCAGCGGATCAGGGCCGCCCTGGCCACGATCCCGCTGGGCGTGCTGCGCGACGCGGAGCTACTGGACACGCTGCTCGCCCTGGCCTCCGCGGCGCCCGGTACGGCGGCGCCCGAGCGGTTCTCAGGCGGCGGCGGGTTCGATGGGGCGGACCGGTTCGGCGCCGCCCGCGCAAGCGGCGACCTCGACGAGATCGCCGCCCTCGACGACCTCGACGAGGCCGCGCTGATCGAGCTGGCGCTGCGCGACGCGGCCTGAGCCGTACCCCAGCCGGCGGCCGCGAGAACACTGCTCCGTCCGAAAGCCGCTCCGCCCGACTCAGAGAGGGGCCCCACCGATGGCCATGTCCTCCGAAAAGCTCATGGAGGCGCTCCGGACCTCGCTCAAGGAGACCGAGCGGCTGCGCCGGCGCAACCGGGAGCTGACCGCGGCCGCCCACGAGCCCGTCGCCGTCGTCGGGATGGCCTGCCGGTATCCGGGCGGAGCCGACTCCGCCGAGGCCCTCTGGGAGCTGGTCGCCTCCGGGACGGACGCCGTCACGCCCTTCCCGGAGGACCGCGGCTGGGACCTCGAAGGGCTCTACGACCCGGACCCCGAGTCGCCGGGAACCACCTACTGCAACCAGGGCGGATTCCTCGCCGGAGCAGGCGACTTCGACGCCGCGTTCTTCGGGATCTCGCCGCGCGAGGCCGTCGTCATGGACCCCCAGCAGCGGCTGCTCCTCGAGGTGTCCTGGGAGGCGCTGGAGCGTACCGGCCTCGACCCGCGCACCCTGCGCGGGACCGGTACGGGCGTCTACATCGGTGCCGCCCACGCCGAGTACGCCACCGACCTGGACCGGGTGCCCGCAGGCTCCGAGGGCTACCTCCTGACCGGCAGCGCCGACGCCGTGCTCTCCGGCCGGATCAGCTACGTCCTGGGTCTTGAGGGCCCGGCCCTGACGGTGGAGACGGCCTGCTCCTCCTCGCTGGTCGCCATGCACCTGGCCGTCGCCGCCCTGCGCCGCGGGGAGTGCGGCCTGGCACTGGCCGGCGGCGCGGCCGTCATGCCCGACGCCGCCGCGTTCGTCGAGTTCTCCCGGCAGAAGGGCCTCGCGGCGGACGGCCGATGCAAGGCCTTCTCCGCGGACGCGGACGGCACCGGCTGGGCGGAGGGCGCCGGCGTGCTCGTACTGGAACGGCTCTGCGACGCCGAGCGCAACGGGCACCCGGTGCTCGCCGTCATCCGAGGCTCCGCCGTCAACCAGGACGGCGCCAGCAACGGTCTCACCGCCCCCAACGGCCCCTCTCAGCAGCGCGTCATCCGCCAGGCCCTCGCCGACGCCGGACTGCGCCCCGAGGACGTCGACGCCGTCGAGGCGCACGGCACCGGAACCGAGCTCGGCGACCCCATCGAGGCCCAGGCCCTGCTCGATGTCTACGGACAGGGCCGCGAGGCGGACCGGCCCCTGTGGCTCGGCTCCCTCAAGTCCAACATCGGCCACTCGCAGGCCGCCGCAGGCGTCGGCGGCGTCATCAAGACCATCCAGGCCATGCGCCACGGACTGCTGCCCAGGACCCTGCACGCGGATACCCCCACCCCGCACGCCGACTGGTCCTCGGGCCGGGTACGGCTGCTGACCGAGCCGGTGGCCTGGCCGGCGGGCCCGCGCCCGCGCCGCGCCGGGATCTCCGCCTTCGGCGTCGGCGGTACGAACGCCCACCTGATCGTGGAGGAAGCGGCGCAGGAAACCGAGGACGCGGCCGGTGCCGAAACCCCGGGCACGGCTGCCGCAGCCTCCCCCGGGGACGGGCCGGGGGAGGAGCAGCCGACCGCCTGGTTCCTCTCCGGCCGCTCCGCCGAAGCCCTCCGGGCCCAGGCCGGCCGGCTGCACGCGCACCTCGCCGGACCGGCCGCCGCCGGTGCCGGCGCACAGGCCGTCGGCCACGCCCTGGCCACCACCCGCACAGCCTTCGAGCACCGGGCCGTCGTCCTCGGCGGCTCGTACGAGGAACTCACCCGCGCCCTGGGAACCCTCGCCGGGGGCGACCCCTCGCCCGCCGTCGTCACGGGAGTGCGCCGCCGCGAGGCCAGGACAGCCTTCCTCTTCACCGGGCAGGGCAGCCAGCGCCCCGGCATGGCCCGCGAACTGCGCGCCGCCCAGCCGGTGTTCGCCGAAGCCCTGGACGCCGTCGCCGAACGCCTCGACCCGCACCTCGACCGCCCGCTCGCCGCCGTGCTCGACGCCGCCCCCGGCACCCCCGACGAAGCCCTGCTGCACCGGACCCAGTACGCGCAGGCCGCCCTCTTCGCCGTCGAAACGGCCCTGTTCCGGCTGCTGGAGCACTGGGGCATGCGCCCCGACGTGCTCCTCGGCCACTCCGTGGGCGAGATCGCCGCCGCCCACGTGGCCGGCGTCCTCGACCTCGACGACGCCTGCGCCCTCGTAGCCGCACGCGGCCGGCTGATGCAGGCACTCCCGGCCGGCGGCGCGATGCTGTCCGTACGGGCCGGTGAGGACGAGGTGGGCGAGCTCCTGGCCGGCCGCGAGGACGTCCTCGCCGTCGCCGCTGTCAACGGCCCCCGGTCCGTGGTTCTCTCCGGCACCGGGGAGGCCGTCGGGCAGGCTGCGGAACTGCTCGCGGAACAGGGCCGCAAGACCAAGCGCCTGACGGTCAGCCATGCCTTCCACTCCCCGCTCATGGACCCCATGCTGAAGGAGTTCCGCGCCCTGGCCGACGGGCTCTCCTACCGGGCACCCCGGATCCCCGTCATCTCCAACGTCACCGGCCGCCGGGCCACCGGCGACGACCTGCGCACCGGCGCCTACTGGGCCGGACACGTCCGCGCGGCGGTCCGCTTCGCCGACGGCGTGCGCACCGCCCGCGACCTGGGCGCGGCCACCTTCGTCGAACTCGGCCCCGACGGCGTTCTCTGCGGCATGGCCCAGGAGGTGCTGTCCGTGGACGACCCCGGTACGGAACCGGCCGCCCTGGTCCCCGTACTGCGCCGGGGCCGCCCCGGGACCGCCACCCTGCTGCGGGCGGTGGCCACCGCCGCGACCCGGGGCGCCGCTCTCGACCGGGGCCGGCTCTTCCCCGCCACCCCGGCCCGGCCGGTCCCGCTGCCCGTGTACGCCTGGCAGCACCGCCGGTACTGGATCGCCCCCACCCCCCGAGGCGGCGGCCGCGGCCCGGCCGGCGGACCCCGCCGCCACCACGTCACCTGGCACCCGCTGCCCGCCCCCGCCGGCACCCCCCTGACCGGCACCTGGTTGCTGGTCGAGTCCTCCGGGGCCGTCACCGACCACGCCGAGCGGGCCCTGCGCGCCCGGGGCGCCCACGTCCGGCGGCTCCCCGTCGACCCCGGGCGGACCGACCGGGCCGCCCTCACCGCACTCCTCACCGACGCCCGGAGCGACACAGCCGCTCCCGTCGAGGGGGTCCTCTCCCTGCTGGGCGCGGAGGATCGGGAGGGGCCCGCCACCGCCCTCGTCCCGGCCGCCGTCCGGGCCACGCTGTCCCTCGTCCAGGCGATGGCGGAGACATCCATGACGGCCCGTCTCTGGTGCGCCACCCGAGGAGCCGTGGCCACCGCCCCCGGCGAGCGACCGAGGTCGGCGGGGGCCCAGCTCTGGGGGCTCGGACGCGTCGCCGCGCTCGAACTTCCCACGCTGTGGGGCGGGCTGGCCGACCTGCCGGCAACCGCGACCGGAGCCGAAACCGAAGAGGACGAGGCCTGGCGGCTGCTGGCCGGGGCCCTCGGCGGTTCCGAGGACCAGGTGGCCGTCCGAGGCTCCGGCACCCTCGGCCGCCGGCTCACAGCGGCCCCCGCGCCGCGTGTCCCCGGCCCGTACCGCCCCCGCGGCACCGTCCTGGTCACCGGCGGCACCGGCGCCCTCGGCGGCCACCTCGCCCGCCGGCTCGCCCGTGAGGGCGCCGAGCACCTGCTGCTCGTCACCCGGCGCGGGGCCGGGGCCCCCGGCGCGGCGGACCTGGAGGCCGACCTCCTCGCCCTCGGCGCCAAGGCCACCTTCGCGAGCTGCGACGTCGCCGACCGGGACGCGCTCGCCGAGCTCCTCGGACGGATCCCCTCCGACACCCCGCTGACCGCCGTCTTCCATGCCGCGGGCGTGCCCCAGGTCAGCCCGCTGACCGAGACCGGCCCCGAACTCGTCTCCGAGGTCTACGCCGGGAAGGTCGCCGGCGCCCTGCACCTCCACGAACTCACCCGGGAACTCGGCCTAGACGCCTTCGTCCTCTACTCCTCCGGCGCGGGGGTCTGGGGCAGCGCCGGGCAGTGCGCCTACGCCGCCGCGAACGCCGCGCTCGACGCGCTCGCCGAACGCCGCCGCGCCGACGGCCTGCCCGCCACCTCCGTGGCCTGGGGCCTGTGGGGCGGCGGCGGCATGGGTGACGGCGAGGGCGCCGCGTACCTGCGCCGCAGGGGAGTGCGCCCCATGGACCCGCAGGACGCCCTCACCGAACTCTTCCGCGCCGTCGCCGCCGGCGAGGCCCAGATCACCGTCACCGACACCGACTGGGAACGGTTCGCCCTCGGGTTCACCTCCCACCGGCCCAGCCCGCTCATCTCCGACCTCGTCGTCCCCGCCGCCGCCCCGGCCGCCGGCGACGGGGACCCGGCCGGACCCCGGCCGCGCGACCCGCGCCCCGGACTCGCCGCCCTCGGCCCCGCCGAACGCGCCGCGGCCGTGCGGACCCTGGTCCGCACCGAGGCCGCCGCCGTGCTCGGGTACGAGAGCCCCGACGAGATCGCCGCCGACGAGCCCTTCACCCTGACCGGGTTCGACTCCCTGGCCATCGGGCAGCTCCGGCGCCGCCTCGCCACCGCCGCCGCCACCGACCTGCCGCCCGAGGCCTTCTACGACCACAACACCCCCGACCTGCTCGCCGCCCACCTGCTGGACCTCCTGCAGGACCCGGCCGGAGCGGCGGCCCCCCCGGCCGAGGGCGACGGCACCGGCGACACCACCCTGGTCGCCGTCTACCGCTCCGCGATCGCCGACAGCAGGGTCGCCGAGGCCGTCGAGGCACTCGGCGCCGTCTCCGCCCTGCGCCCGGTCTTCACCGACCCCGGACAGCAGCCCGTCACCCCCGTCCGGCTGACCGACGGCCCCGCCGGGGACCGGGGGCCGCTGCTCATCGCGGTCACCGGCACCACGGCCGTCTCCGGTCCGGCCGAGTTCGCCGCCCTCGCCGCCGCCCTGGCCGGCCTCCGCACCGTGGCCGCGCTGCCCCACCCCGGCTTCCGGCCCGGCGAACTGCTGCCCGGCACCCTCGAAGCGCTGTGCGGGGCCCACGCCGAGGCCATCGCCCGGTACGCCGCCGGCCGGCCGTACGCCCTGATCGGCCACTCCGCCGGGGCCAACGTCGCCCACGCGCTCACCCGCCACCTGGAGGCCCGGGGCACCGGCCCCGCCGCCCTGGTACTGGCCGACATCTACACCCCCAGCGCCCCCGGGGCCATGGGCACCTGGCGGGACGTCATGCTCCGCTGGGCCGCGGACCGCGCGGTCGTACCGCTCGACGACACACGGCTCACCGCCATGGGCGCGTTCCACCGGCTGCTCCTGGACTGGACCCCCCGGCCCACCCGTGCCCCCGTTCTGCACCTGCGGGCCGGCGAACCCATGGCCCCGTGGACCGACCCGCTGACGGACTGGCGGTCCGTCTGGGACGGCGCCCGCACCGTCGCCGACACACCCGGCAACCACTTCACGATGATGACCGAGCACGCCCCGACCACGGCCCGCACCGTCGACGCCTGGCTCGACGCGCTGCCCGGCGGTGACCGATGACGAGGAGTCGCACATGACAGCGGAGCTGCTGACCGACACCCCGGGCCGCGAGACTGCCCTGGCCGACGCCCGCCGGGCCCGAGGAAACCAACTCGCCCGCGCCGCACAGTGGTTCGCGGGCACCCGGAACGATCCCTACGGACTGATCCTGCGCTCCGGCACCGAGGACCCCCGCCCCTACGAGGAGCGCATCCGCGCCGAGGGGCCGCTGTTCCACAGCGCGCCGCTCGACACCTGGGTGACGGCCGACCGAGCCGTCGCCGAGGAGGTCGTCGCCGGCTCCGCCTTCGACGGCCCCGGCCCCGGGCCGGAGGCCGCCGCCGCGGACGGGCTCCCGTACCGCAGCGCCGCGCTCGCCGTGGACCGCGAGACCGCCGCCCGCCTGGCCCCGCTCACCGCCCTCGGCGGCCCCATGCTGTGGGCCCCGGAAGAGGAGTGCGTGGAGAAGCGGACGGTGAAGCTCGCCCGTGCGATCCTCGCCGGGCTCGGCGACCGCTTCGACCTCGCCGAGGACTTCGCACGCCGCCTCGTCGGCCAGGTGATCGCCGAACAGCTCGGCCTGCCCGAGGCCACCCACACACGGTTCGTCCGGATCCTGCCCGACTGCCGGCACGCCCTCGACGGGCTGCTCTCCCCCCAGCCCCACGCCGTCGTCCACACCGCCGAACGGGCCGAGGCCACCCTCTCCGCGCTGCTCACCGAAGGACTCCACGAGGCCGGTCCCGACACCGTCCGGGCCGCCCGGACCCTCGCCGTCGGCGCCGCCGAGACCACCGCCGTGCTCGTCGCCAACGCCGTACGCGGGCTGCTCGCCGAGCCCGGTGCCTGGCAGCGGCTGGCCGCCGACCCCGCCCTGGCCGCCGCTGCCGTCGAGGACACCCTGCGCGAGGCCCCGCCCGTCCGGCTGGAGACCCGCACCGCCCGCGCCGGCACCGTCCTCGCGGGCACCGAACTGCCCGCCGGCAGCCGCGTCACCCTCCTCGTCGCCGCCATCAACCGCGATCCGAAGGCCCCTGCGGGCGCCGCACCCTTCGGTCTCCCCACCGACCTGCACTTCGCGCTCTCCGGCTGGCTGGTCACGGTGATCGCCCGCGCGGCGCTCGGCGCACTCGCCGAGGCCCGGCCCGCCCTGCGCACCGCCGGCGAGGAGGTCGTGCGGCTGCGCTCACCGGTCCTGGGCGCCCCGGCGCGCTTCCCCGTCGCAGGGACCGCCTGATGGCCGGACCCGGCCGCAGCGGCGGCCCCTGCCACCGAGGACCACGACCCCGACCGCGAAGAGCCAGACAAGGGCGGACGATGCCATGCGCGTACTGATCACGTGCTTCGCGCACAACACGCACTACTACAACCTGGTGCCGCTCGCCTGGGCGCTGCGCGCCGCCGGGCACGACGTCCGGGTGGCCAGCCAGCCGGCGCTCACCGAGGTGATCAACGGATCCGGGCTGACCGCCGTACCCGTCGGCGACCTCGACTCGATCGTCGAGCTGATGACGCAGATCGGCGGCGACCCCACTCCGTACCAGACGGGCTTCGACTTCGCCGACACGGTCACCGAGCCGATCGGCTGGGAGCACGCCCTCGGCCAGCAGACCATGATGACGGCCATGTCGTTCGCGCCGCTCAACGGCGACACGACCATCGACGCCATCGTGGAGTTCGCCCGCGCCTGGCAGCCCGACCTGGTGCTCTGGGAGCCCTTCACGTACGCCGGACCCGTCGCCGCGCACGTCACGGGCGCGGCCCACGCCCGCCTCCTGTGGGGCCCCGACGTGGTACTCAACGCGCGCCGTCAGTTCCTCGAACTGCTCGCAGCACAGCCCGAGGAGCGCCGCGAGGACCCGATGGGCGAATGGCTGACGTGGACCCTCGAACGCTTCGGTGCCACCCCCGACGCCGCCGCCGTCGAGGAGGTCGTCCGAGGGCAGGCCACCGTCGACCCGGCCCCCGCGAGCCTGCGCATACCCGTGCCCGGCGAACTACTGCCGATGCGCTACGTCCCCTACAACGGGCCCGCCGTCGTACCGGACTGGCTGCACACCCCGCCCGCCCGGCCGCGCGTCTGCGTCACCCTCGGCGTCTCCGCCCGCGAGACCTTCGGCCGCGACGCGGTGCCCTTCGAGGAACTCCTGCACGCCCTCGGCGACATCGACGCCGAGATCGTCGCGACCTTCGACGCGACCCAGCTCCAGGACCGCGAGGCACTCCCCGCCAACATCCGCGTCGTCGACTTCGTCCCGATGGACGCCCTGCTGCCGACCTGCGCCGCGATAGTCCACCACGGTGGCGCCGGCACCGGCTACACCGCCACCCTGCACGGCGTGCCCCAGATCATCGTGGCCTCCCTGTGGGACGCCCCGCTCAAGGCCCGCCTGCACGAGCGGCAGGGGGCCGGCATCGACCTGCCGCCCGAGAAGCTCGACGCCGCCTCCCTGCGCGAAGCGGTCCTACGGGCCCTCACCGACCCCTCGATCACCGCGGCCGCGCACCGGCTGCGCGACGAGGCCCTCGCCGACCCGGCGCCGGCCGAACTCGTCCCGGCCCTCGAACACCTCGCGGCCCGCCGGGGCCGCCCCCACACCACACACCCCAGCCAAGGAGAGACGACGTGACCACCACCGAAGCCCCCGCGGACAGCGGCTACGCGGACGGCATAGCCCGCCTCTACGACCTGGTCCACCAGGGCAAGGGCAAGGACTACGCGAGCGAGGCGGCCGACCTGGCCGCCCTGATCGCCTCCCGGGCCCCCGGCGCCCGCAGCCTCCTCGACGTGGCCTGCGGCACCGGCCTCCACCTGGAACACCTCACCCGGGCCTTCGACACCGTCGAGGGCGTGGAGATCTCCGCGGACATGCGGGACATCGCCGTACGCCGCAACCCGGACGTCCCCGTCCACCTCGGCGACATGCGCGACTTCGCGACCGGCACCACCTTCTCCGCCGTCACCTGCATGTTCAGCTCCATCGGTCACATGCGCGACCAGGCCGAACTCGACGCGGCCCTGGCCCGGTTCGCCGCCCACCTCGAACCGGGCGGTGTCGTCCTGGTCGAACCCTGGTGGTTCCCGGCCACGTTCACCCCGGGCTTCGTCGGCGCGTCCATCACCGAGGCCGAGGGCAAGACCGTCTCCCGCGTCTCGCACTCGCGGCTGGAGGGCGACGCCACCCGCATCGACGTGCACTACCTGATCGCCGAGCCAGGCCAGGACATCGCGCACCTCTCCGAGACCCACCTCATCACCCTCTTCACGCGCGAGGCCTACGAACTGGCCTTCGTCCGCGCCGGCCTCGCAGTCGAGTTCCAGGAGGGCGGCCCGTCCGGGCGGGGCCTCTTCATCGGCGGCCGGACGTGACGACCGCGTGATCGAGGAGATCCTCCCGCCCGGGACGGTCTCGGCCGACACCCACGGGGAGTTCCCGCCGGAGCTGCTCTTCGCGCAGGAGCGGGCCCTGATCCGCGACGCCGTCGAGGAGCGGCGCCGAGAGTTCGCCACGGCCCGCGTGTGCGCCCACCGGGCGCTCGCCGCCCTCGGGCGGGCCGCCGGACCGGTGCTCACCGGCCGCCGCGGCGAACCCCTGTGGCCCGCCGGCACGACCGGCTCCCTCACCCACTGCGAGGGCTACCGGGGCGCAGCCCTGGCGCCCGCCGACCGCTGGCGGGCGCTGGGCATCGACGCGGAGCCGCACCTGGCGCTGCCGCCGGGCGTGACCCGGGGAGTCGCCTCGGCCACCGAGCGCGAGCGGCTGCGCGAACTCGCCCGCCGCCACCCCGGCACCCACTGGGGCCGGCTGCTGTTCAGCGCCAAGGAGTCCGTGTTCAAGGCGTGGTCCCCGCTCACCCACCGAACCCTGGACTTCGACTCCGCAGAACTCGAACTCGACCCGGCCGCAAGGACGTTCACCGCCCGGATGCGCATCCCCGGACCGGTGCTCGACGGCCGGGCCCTGACCGGGCTGACCGGCCGGTGGACGGTCGCGGACGGAATCCTGCTGACCGCCGTGGCCGTCCCGGCCCCCGCCCGGCACCCCTCCGGCACCGCTCGGGATCCGTTCGCGCCGCGAGGCAGAACAGCTCGTGAGCCGGCGGAGTAACGCCCCGCCCGCTCCCGGGACATCCCGCCCGGCGGGCCCGCCCGGCCCGCGCCCGCCCCTCCCGCGCCCCCGCTCCGCGGCGAACCCGCCAGCGTAGATACGGGGCGCGCCGCCGCTCAAGGTGCTCGGAGCACCCCCCGGCGCCCCGGCACGGCCCTCCCGCGGTGGCCCGGTCACCGCGGCTGCCGCCGACCTGCCCGCCGGAAGCCGGTTGACGCCCTGTCGGCAGGCCGGTTACGTTCCCCGGGTCGTCAGGATCAGGCCGATTCATCCGCTGGGGGGCTGGGATGACAGGGGAGGACTCGCAGACCGGGACCGAGGTCCTGCACATTCTCGAACTCCTCGCGGAGGAGGCGCCGGCCCACGCGTACGAGCAGCTCGTCGCCCGCGCCCGCCGCTCCGGCGCCGCACCCCACCGGATCGACCAGCTGACCCACGCCAAGGGGCTCGCCCTGGAGGTCAACGCCCTCTTCGAGCGGCGCCGCCAGCGCGAGGCCGAACTCGCCGCGCTCGTCGGCACCGCCCTCGACCTCACCGCACCCTCCCGGCTCGACGCCACCCTCCGCCTGATCACCCGCCGCGCCCGGCTGCTGCTCAACACCGACCTCGCCTGCACCGCCCTGGCCGACGGGACCACCGGGGACCTGACCGTAGGCACCGCCGACGGTGCCGTCAGCGCCCGCACCGCCGGCCACCGCATACCCGCGGCCGCGCTCGCCGACGGCACCCTGGGCGAACTGCCGGGCCCCTTCTGGACCGCAGACCACCTGGCCGACGACGGGGCCGGCCACACGGACGCCCTCGAAGACCTCCTGCAGGCCGAGTCCCTCCACGCCGTGCTCGGCGTCCCGCTGCGCGCCGGCGACCGCTGCCTGGGCTTCCTCTACGTGGCCGAGCGCAGGACCCGGCACTTCACCCCCGACGACGTGTCGCTCATGTGCTCCCTGGCCGACCTCTCCGCCGTCGCCATCGAGACGTCCCGCCTGCTGGAGACCGTGCAGGCCGCCAACACCGTCCTCGAGGACGCCGGGACCAGGGCCCGCGCCGGACTCAGTGACGCCCTGCAGGCCAAGAACCTCCAGGACGACCTGGTCCGCCTCGTCCTGGAGGGCATCGGCATGGACGAACTCCTGGCCCGCGCCGCCGCCGAGCTCGGCGGCGGCATCTCCGTCTGGGGTCCGGGCGGCGACCGCCTCGCCGGGCACGGCCACACCCCCCGACCCGACAGTGCCGAACTGGAGCGCGTACGGCTCAACGCCGCGGCCACCGGCATCGCCTGCCCGCTGACCGGCGGCACCCTGCTCGTGCCGCTCTCCGTCCGTTCCGAGGACGTCGGCTCGCTCCTCTTCCACCCCGCGGAGCCGGCCGCCGGAGCCTGGCCCGGCGAACAGGTCCTCTCCTACGCGCGCACGGTGTCCCTGCTGCTCGTCATGCAGCGTTCCACGGACGTCGGGGGACGGGCCGACGACGACCTCCTGGAGGACCTCGTCACCTGGGACGGGCCCGCCGAGGGACTGGAGCGGCGCTCCCGCCGGCTGGCGGACCGTCTGGAACGCCCCCACGTCATGGTCGTCGCCCGCCCCCGTAACGCGGCCGCCGACCTCGTCGAGAGCTGGGCCGCCGGCCACGCCCGCCGCCACCGGGGCATGAAGACCGTCCAGGGCGACCGGCTCGCCCTGCTCCTGCCCGGGGACGACCCGGCCGCCTGCGCCGCCCAGGTCCGCGCGGAACTCGCCGAGGCCACCGGCGCACCCGTCACGGCGGGGGCGGCCCGGGTCGCCCGGGGCCCGGACGCGGTCCGCCGCGCCCACCAGGAGGCCGTCCGCTGCCTGGACGCCCTCACCGCGCTCGGCGGCGCCGGGCGCTCGGCCGCCGCCCGCGACCTCGGTTTCATCGGCATGCTGCTCGGCGACGAGCACGACGCCCCCGGGTTCGTGGAACGCACCCTCGGCCCGCTCCTCGACCACGACGCCGAGCGGTTCGGCAACCTCGTCGAGACCCTCGACGGCTGGTTCACCGCCGCCGGCAGCCCCACCCGGGCCGGCGAGATCCTCTACGTGCACCCCAACACGGTCTCCCGCCGGCTGGAGCGCATCACCCAGCTGCTCGGCCCGGACTGGCAGCAACCGGAACGCTCGCTGGAACTCCAGCTCGCCCTGCGCCTGCAACGGGCGCGTATCTTCCAGAGTCCCGCACCCGACGACCCCCGGTCATGGGAACCGGCGTGAGCGCGACCCGGCCGGGGTGCGGCCGGCGCACCCCCGGGCCCAGCAGCCGCACCGCGTGCGCCAGCGACACCAGGGTCACGTGCCGGTGCCAGCCGTGGTACGAGCGGCCCTCGAAGTCCAACGCCCCCACCGGCAGGCTCGTGCCCGTGAAATCGGCGTCGGCCCGCCCGATCAGCCTGCCCAGCCCCAGCAGCGTGCTCCGGCTCGCACCGGCCAGGTTCGTCAGCCACAGCTCCGATGCCTCGCGGCTGTTCGGCGACCACACGCCCACCAGCGTCAGCGGCGCATCCGCCGACGGCACCCCGCCGAACGCCTGACGCCGTCCAGGCAGCCGTACCGGCAGCAGGGCCACCAACGAGGTCTTCGGCAGCCCCGTACCCGCCGGCTCGAACCACTCCACCGGCCGGCGCTGGGAGCGCGCCAGTTCCGCGAGGTGCCCCGCCGGGGCCGACACGGACCGGGTCCCGCCGCCGGACAGAGCCGGGGCCAGCAGGCCCGTACCGCCGCCGATCCGCAGCAGGAAGGGCAGCCCGGCCCGGGAGAAGGCCCGCACCATCGACGGCACCGCCTCTTCGCGGGCGTCCGTCACCACGGGCAGCCGGGTGACCCCCCAGCCCGCCGTCTCCAGGGCCATGTCCAGGACGAGGCCCTCCGCGGAACCGGCGTCCACCGAATCGGGTATCGCGGCCCGCTGGCGCATCTCGGTGTCCTCCAGCCAGTCGCCGGACAGGGACAGCCGCCAGTTCACCGGGGCCGATGCGGCCCCCGAGGCCAGCCAGAGTCCGTACCCGTGCTGGCTGTTGACCACCTGCCCGAGCTGCGGGACGAACCGGCGCCCCACGCCCACCGAATGACGGCCCGTCTTCGGAATGACCAGCGGGCGCACCACCCATGCCTTCGGCGCGAGCAGCTGGTCCATCCGGGCCGCCAGCTCCGCCCGCAGCGGGGACCAGTCCCATGTCGAGCAGCTGATGAAGTGGTGCAGGCTCTGCTCCGCCGACCGCTCGTCCGTGCTCGCGGCCAGATTGCGCATCGTCTTGCGGCCCGGTGCGTGCAGGAGCCCGTTCACGTACAGCTCGCCCTTGTGCCGCTGGTCGCGGCGGCGCAGCGAGGAGAGCACCGACGCGACCAGGGCCCGTGACGCACCCGCCGCCGGACCGGGCGGCAGGCTCGGGGCTTCCACCGTTTGGAGAGTGGCACTCATGACGCTCCTCGGGGTCTCGGCACCCGGAATCCGCCGGGCCCGGAGCTGCGATCGCTGGGACCCCTCCACCGTCCCCGCCGGCCCGGCCGAGGCCCAGGTAGGTCGGAAACACACTTTCCGGCCCGTGCCCCCTCGGCCCCCCTCGTGCCGAGGCGCACGCCCCGCACCGGCGGTGGGTGGTGGCCCCGCCACCACGCTCCGGCCCGCGGTCGCGGCCGTCGCTCCGTCAGCGCCCCAGCCCGCCGGGCTCAAGCGATCCTTGAGCGCTCGAGCCCCTGTGGCACGGAGAAAAAAGCCCGAACTCCGTAGAGTGTGACGGGCCGACCTCGTCTCCTGCGGCCCGTTCCGTGAGCGTGGAAGCACGCGCTCCACGCGCGCACACCCCCGCCATGAGTGGCTGGGACCGCCCCTCGGCGGACATCCGCCTCACCGGCCTCCTCGCCCCCCTGACCCCCACCCCAGTGAGAGGAAACGCATGACCGCGACAGATCACGAGCCCACCGCCGCCGGCGGCCGCATCGCCGCCGCCGACGCCATCGACACCACCCAGGAAACCGGCATGCGCCATGTCGCGGCCCTGTCCACCGAACTCCGGGACGTCGTCGAAGTCGAGCAGCGTCAGGTCCGCCTGGAGCGCGTGGTGCTCGTCGGCGTGTGGACCTCCGGCACGGTCGCGGAGGCCGAGAGTTCCCTCGCCGAGCTCGCCGCCCTCGCCGAGACCGCCGGCGCTCTGGTCCTCGACGGTGTCATCCAGCGCCGCGACAAGCCGGACCCGGCCACGTACATCGGCTCGGGCAAGGCCGGGGAGCTGCGCGCTCTCGTCGAGTCCACCGGTGCGGACACCGTGGTCTGCGACGGCGAGCTGAGCCCCGCCCAGCTCGTCCGCCTGGAGGAGTTCGTCAAGGTCAAGGTGGTCGACCGGACCGCCCTGATCCTCGACATCTTCGCCCAGCGCGCCACCTCCCGCGAGGGCAAGGCCCAGGTCGCGCTCGCGCAGATGCAGTACATGCTGCCGAGGCTGCGCGGCTGGGGCGCCTCGCTGTCCCGGCAGATGGGCGGCGGTGGCGGCGCCGGCGGCGGCATGGCCACCCGGGGCCCCGGCGAGACGAAGATCGAGACGGACCGGCGCCGGCTGCGCGACAAGATGGCCAAGATGCGCCGGGACATCGAGGAGATGAAGACCGCCCGCGACCTCAAGCGGCAGGAACGCCGCCGCAACCAGGTCCCGTCGGTCGCCCTCGCCGGCTACACCAACGCGGGCAAGTCCTCGCTGCTCAACCGCCTCACCGGCGCCGATGTCCACGTCCAGAACGCCCTGTTCGCCACCCTCGACCCGACCGTGCGCCGCAGCGAGACGCCCGGCGGGCGCGCCTACACCCTGGCCGACACCGTCGGCTTCGTGCGGCACCTGCCGCACCAGCTCGTCGACGCGTTCCGCTCCACCCTGGAAGAGGTCGCGGAGGCGGACCTCATCCTGCACGTGGTCGACGGCTCGCACCCCGACCCGGAGTCCCAGATCGAGGCCGTGCGCACGGTCATCGGCGAGATCGGCGGAGAGGGTGTGCCGGAGCTCGTCGTCATCAACAAGGCGGACGCGGCAACGGCCGACGCACTCGCGCGGCTCAAGCTCGCCGAGCCGACGGCGATCGCGGTGTCGGCCCGTACCGGCGAGGGCATCGAAGACCTCTTGGCCCGCGTCATGGAGGAACTCCCGCACCCCGAAATCGAGGTGGAGGTGCTCGTCCCCTACACGGAGGGGCAGCTGGTGGCCCGCGTCCATGACTCGGGTGAGGTGCTGGAGGAGTCGCACGAGGAGAACGGCACCCGCCTGAAGGCGAACGTCGACGCCCCCCTCGCCGCCGATCTGGAGGCCTACACCGCCTGACACGTCCCACGGGCCGGCCCCCTCCCGAGTACCTCGGGAGGGGGCCGGCCCGTGTGCGGGATCCCGTGGGTCAGTGGGCGCGGGTGGTGAAGTCGCGGACGGAGGAGAGGACGTACTCGATCATCTCCTCGGTGAGGCCGGGGTAGACGCCGATCCAGAAGGTCTGGTCCGTGATCAGATCGCTGTTGGTCAGCGGCTCGGCGATCCGGTGCTGCCTCTCGGCGTACGCGGGGTGGCGGGTCAGGTTGCCCGCGAAGAAGCGGCGCGTGTGGATGCGCCGCGACTCCAGGAAGTCCACCAGCGCGGCCCGGGTGTAGGCCGCGTCCGGGTCCACCGTGATCAGGAAGCCGAACCAGCTCGGGTCGCTGTCCGGCGTCGGCTCCGGCAGCAGCAGGCCCGGCAGCCCGTCGAGCCCGGCGCGCAGCAGGGCCCAGTTGCGGCGGCGGGCGGCGCTGAACTCCTCGATGCGCCCCAGCTGGCTCAGGCCCAGGGACGCCTGCAGGTCGGTCGCCTTCAGGTTGTACCCGACGTGGGAGAAGATGTACTTGTGGTCGTAGCCGTGCGGCAGCTTCCCCATCTGCTGGTCGAAGCGCTTCATGCAGCGGTTGTCCTCGCCCGGCTCGCACCAGCAGTCCCGGCCCCAGTCGCGGAAGGACTCCACGATCCGAGCCAGCACCAGATTGCTCGTCAGGACGCAGCCGCCCTCGCCCATCGCGATGTGGTGCGCCGGGTAGAAGCTGGTGGTCGACAGATCGCCGAAGGAGCCGGTGCGCTTGCCCCGGTAGGTGGAGTCGACCGCGTCGCAGTTGTCCTCGACGAAGAACAGGCCCCGCTGCTCGGCGAGCTGGGCGACCTCCTCGACCTGGAACGGGTTGCCCAGGGAGTGCGCCATCATGATCGCGCGGGTCTTCGGCCCGATGGCCGCGGCGATCCGCTCGGGGGTCGTGTTGTACGTGCCCAGCTCGACGTCCACGAAGACCGGCACCAGGCCGTTGTGCAGGATCGGGCTGACCGTGGTCGGGAATCCCGCGGCGACCGTGATGACCTCGTCGCCCGGCTTCAGGCGCTGCTCCTCCAGCTGCGGGGAGGTCAGGGAGCTCAGCGCCAGCAGGTTCGCGGAGGAGCCGGAGTTCGTCAGGTGGGCCTTGCGGGTGCCGATGAAGCGGGCGAAGTCCCGCTCGAAGCGCCGGGAGCTGACGCCGGCGGCGATCCGCATGTCGAGCGCCGCGGAGACCAGCGCCAGCCGGTCCTCCTCGCTGAGTACGGCGCCTGAGACCTGTACGGGGGAGACGCCTGGTTCGAAGGGGCCCGGAGCCTGCTCCCGGTGATATTCACGGACGAGCTCCGCGATCCGGTCCTTGGTCTCGCCCATGGTCGTTCCCTTCTGATGGCACCGCTGACGGAACCGTGAGCCTAGGCCCGGAAACACATCGAATCGGTAGAGCGCCGCTTGATTTCATCAGGTCGGGGAGGAATAGCGGCGAGTGGCGAAAAATCTTCTGTCGAGACCGAAAGGGGCTCGCCGGACGGTCGCTCGGATGGCACACTAAAAACGCTCTGGAACATGCTCAGGAGGTAATGCATGACTGATACGCCGGAAACCAACGCGGCCGAAACCGAAGCGGCCGAGACCAATGCCGTCGAAACCGACGTCGTCGAGACCAGCGCCGTCGAGACCAATGCCGCCGAGACCGACGCCAAGCGCAAGTTCCAGGAGGCTCTGGAGCGCAAGTCCCGCAACGCCAGATCCCAGCAGGCGCACCACGAGGCGCGGCTGAAGATCAACGGCGCGAGTGGTCTCAACCGCCAGCACCGGAATTTCCGGCGCAAGGCCGGCTGACTCCGGACGGGCATTTCTGAGGGTCGCCGCGATCCCCCCAGGGGGGTCGCGGCGACCCTGTTTCTTGCGCTCGGTGATCCCTCTCCGGAAGGCCCGTCGGAGTTTCCCTCGATTCTCGGTCGAGAATCACTCGATGATTTCCTGGAATGGGCTCTGCATTCCGGCCGAAATATGTTCCGTCGGAGGGTGCGGTGATTGTTTTTCGCCCGAGTACGCGGGCGCCCGAGTACGCGGGCGCGCGGCAGAGCGGCCCGAGGGGGCGCGAGGGGCGCGCGCTAAGCGGCCAGCGCGGCCCGGTCCAGCTTGCCGTTGTGCGTCAGCGGCAGCCGGTCCAGGTAGCGGATCCGCTGCGGCATCATGTGGGCCGGCAGCCGCGCTGCGAGCGCCCCGCGGACCGCGCCCGCCGGGACGGCATCGCGTTCCGCCACGACGTACGCGGTGAGCGACTGGTCCCCGTGGGGGCTGTCCGTCACCAGACAGGCCGCGCCCGAGACACCCGGCACCGCGCGCAGCGCCGACTCGATCTCGCCCAGCTCGATGCGGAAGCCCCGCAGTTTGACCTGGCCGTCCTGACGGCCCGCGTAGTACAGCAGCCCGTCCTCGTCGGCCACGGCCCAGTCACCGCTGCGGTAGTGCCGGCCGGAACCGTCACCCGGGTCGACGAAGCGCTGCGCGGTCAGTTCCGGGCGTCCCATGTAGCCGTTGCCGACCCCGCTCCCGCCGACCCACATCTCGCCGTGCTCCCCGGCCGGAACGGGCCGGCCCCCGGCGTCGCGCAGCGAGACCGACAGGTGCGGCAGCGGACGCCCCAGCGGCGTACGGCCGGGCGCCGCACCCTCCAGAACGGCAGGGGTGAGCGGGCAGTACGTGACGTGGACCGTGGTCTCGGTGATCCCGTACATGTTGATCAGCTCGGCGTCCGGGGCGATCCCGGCCGCCCACCAGCGCCTCACATCGGCGGGGATCAGCGCCTCGCCGCCGAAGACGACCCGGCGCAGCGCGGGCAGCCGTACCTTCTCGGCGATGGCCTCCGCGGCCAGGTTGCGAAAGGCGGAGGGCACCTGGTTGAGGACGGTGACGCCCCGGCTCGCGAGCAGACGGGCGAACTCAAGGGGTTCCGTGGCGGTCTCACGGTCGACGACGACCGAGCGGCCGCCGTACAGCAGCGGGCCCCACAGCTCCCACACACTGAAGTCGAAGCTGAGCGAGTGGAACAGCGTCCACACGTCGTCCGGGCCCGTGCCCAGCAGTGGTACCGCCGCGTCCAGCAGGGCCAGCACCTGACCGTGTCCGACGACGCAGCCCTTGGGGTCACCGGTGGACCCGGACGTGTGGATGACGTAGGCGGTGTCGTCGGGAACCCGCCGGCCGCCCGGTCCTCCGTCCGCCCCGGACGCGGTCCGGGCCGCCAGGACGAACGGGCCCGCCTTCGCGACCGGGATCTCCCCGTCCAGCAGCCCGCTGTCCGAGACGACCAGTTCGCACCCCGAGTCCCGCAGGAGGTACTCCTGACGGGCGGCCGGGTAGCCGGGGTCGATGGGCACGTACGCGGCGCCGGAACGCAGAATGCCCAGGACGGCTCCCGGGGCGTAACGGGTCCGGGCGGCACGCAGTGCGACCAGCCGGCCGGGCCCGGTGCGGTCCTCCAGGCGGCGCGCGACGGCGTCGGCCAGCCAGTCCAGTTCGAGGTAACTCACCTCGCCCCCGGCGTCGGACACGGCGGTGCGGGCGGCGTTGCGGGCCGCCACCGCGGCGAACCGGGTGTCGATGCGGCCGGCGGAGTCGGCGGTCACCGGACGTCCTGCAGAACGGCCGCGGACACGGCGGGAGCCGGTGCCAGGGCGTGCACCAGGTAGCTGGCGACGTCACCCGGCGTGGTGCCCCGGCCGAAGACCCGGTCCGCGCCCAGCGTCGCCGCCGCATCCGGATCGAAGCGGGGACCGCCGACCACCAGCAGCGGCCGTTCGTGCTCGGCGAATTCGGCGCGCAGTTCGGCGCTGAGCTCCCGGACGTTGGTGAGGTGGGCGTCCCGCTGGGTGACGGCCTGTGAGACGAGGACCGCGTCGGCACCCTCGGAGCGGGCCCGGCGCACCAGATCACCGACCGGGACCTGTGCGCCCAGGTTCAGGACCCGCATCTGCTTGTAGTACTCCAGGCCCTTCTCGCCGGCGAAGCCCTTGATGTTGAGGATCGCGTCGATCCCCACGGTGTGCGCGTCCGTGCCGATGCAGGCGCCGAGGACCACGAGTCTGCGGCCGAGCCTGTCCCGTACCGCCGCGTCGGCGTCCTTGGCCGCCAGCAGGGGGTAGCCGCGCTCGGTGATCACGATCCGGTCGAGGTCCACGGAGTGGGTCACGGCTCCGTACACGACGAAGAAGCTGAAGTCGCTGCCGCCGACCGCCTTGCTGTGCACGACCATCGGGCGTTCCATGCCCATGCGCCGGGCCAGTTGCAGCGCGGCACCCTCGGCCAGCGGGCCGTGCGGCAGCGGCAGGGTGTAGGACAGCTGCACCATGCCGTCGTCGGTGGTGTCGCCGTACGGGCGGACGACGCCGCCGTGCCGCGTGTCGCCGTACGGGGAAGCGGTGTTGCTGGGATCGGTGCTCATCCGCCCTCGTTTCCTTCCAGGAGATCGGCGGCCGGATTGCGGTAGCCGGGTGCGCGCGCCACGACGCCGTCGGAGCCCCGGCCGCCGTCCGAGGGGCGCCGCATCCCGCCGAACGTGCCCTGCCCGATGGCGTGCAGCAGCCCCCGGTCGCAGATGTTCTCCAGCAGGTCCACGGCCTCGCCGAGCACCTGGTGGGCGCGGTTCGCGATGAACCCGCCCGGCGCGGGGCGGAAGTCCTCGGCGAGCGAACCCGCCGAGCCGAGGACGTAGCGGACGTTGCGCAACGCCAGGTCGCGGTCGGACAGGAACGGTGTGACGACGGCCTCGGTCATCATCCCGACCAGCAGGATGTTCTGTCCGGTCAGTGCGCCCGCGAGGTTGAAGAAGCCGTTGAGCAGATAGCCGCGGAAGACGTCACCGGTCATGTGCCGGGTCGGCGGCATCCACTTCAGCGGTGCGTCGGGGAACAGCTCCCGGGCCAGCATGGCGTGCGCCAGCTCCAGACGGAACGAGTCCGGCCGGTCCGGGTCGATCTCGAAGGCGTGACCGAGACCGAGCTGCCCGTCCGGCAGCCCCGCCTCCTTGGCGAAGTACTCGTTCAGGAGCTGACTCGCCGTCACCGTGTGGGCGGCGTCCACGGCGTCCGCGGTCGTGAGGTAGTTGTCCTCGCCGGTGTTGATGACGATCCCGGCACGGGCGTGCAGCTGCCGGGAGAAGCGCTGGTCGACGAAGGTGCGCACCGGGTTGATGTCGCGGAAGAGGATTCCGTACATCGAGTCGTTGAGCATCATGTCGAGGCGTTCGAGACCGGCCAGTGCGGCGATCTCCGGCATGCACAGGCCGGACGCGTAGTTCGTGAGCCGTACGTAGCGGCCGAGCTCGGCCGACACCTCGTCGAGCGCGGCCCGCATCAGCCGGAAGTTCTCCTGGGTGGCGTACGTGCCGGCGTAGCCCTCGCGGGTCGCGCCCTGCGGCACGTAGTCCAGCAGCGACTGACCCGTCGAGCGGATCACCGCGATCACATCGGCGCCGCCGCGCGCCGCAGCCTGCGCCTGCCGGATGTCCTCGTAGATGTCGCCGGTCGCCACGATCAGATAGAGCCAGGGAGAGGGCGGGTCACTCAGGTCGCCGACCAGCCGCTCCCGTTCGGCGCGCCGGGTGTCGATGGCGGCCAGGCCCCGGGCGACCGCGTCGTGTGCCGCCCGGGCGGCCAGCTCGGCGTCCTCGCCCTCGGGAACGCGGAACTGCACGGTACGGGCGGTGGCGTGGGCCGCCAGGCCGGTCAGGTCGTGGTACGGCCCGGTGCGCAGCGCGTCCCAGACCGGCAGGCAGACGCCGTGTTCCAGACCGACGGAGTCGGCCACGGTGTCGACGAGCCGGTTCACCCAGGGGATGCCCTCGGTGTCGGCGCCGTTGAGCCCGGCCAGGCGCAGGGTGGCGCGCTCGACGGAGACGGTGGTGTGGGAGCGGGCGAGCTCGACGACGGGGCGGCCGACCCGGGCGGCCAGCGCGCGGGCGCGGGCGACGGTGCCCGGATCGAGGCCCAGTTTGCCTTCGGCGGGCGGCGCGGGGGCGGTCACCGCCCGGCTCCGTCGCCCGCGGGGGCCCGCACCCGGTCGAACAGAGCGCGTACGCCCGGCTCCTCGCGCACGAGATCCAGGGCCAGGGCGCTGTGGCCGGGCTGGTATCCGTTGCCGATCAGCAGCGTGACATCGCGGGCCAGTCCCTCGGCGCCGAGCGCGGCGGTGCTGAACGACGTGGCCATCGAGAAGAACGCCACGGTGCCGCCGTCCCGTGTGGCCAGGATCGCGGCGTGCTCGCACCCCGCCACGTCGGTGCAGACGACCGTCACGTCGGCGGGGCCGCCGCGGCTCTCGATCAGCGCGTGCAGGGCGACGGCGTCCCGGGCGTCCGCCCGTATCACCTCGTCGGCGAGGCCGGTGGCGGTCAGGGCCGTCTCCTCGGCGGAGCCGGGCACCACGCCGGTGATCCGGCCCGCCCCGGCGCGGCGGGCGGCGGCGAGCGACAGGGAGCCGGACTTGCCGCCGGCGCCGAGCACCAGCACCGAGGGAGCGGTGCCGCGTTGCGCGTACGAGGCGACGAGGCGCGCGGTCAGCGCCGGTGCGCCGCACACGTCCAGCACCGACAGGGCCAGTTCGTCGGGGAGGTCGTCCGGCAGCGGGGCGGCGACGGAGCGGCCGAACAGGATGGCGTGACCGCGCGCCGGGACCCGCTCGCTCAGCCCGTCCCAGTCGCGCAGTCCGTCCGTGATCTCCAGCGGGGTCAGGGTCAGTGACACCAGGGTCGCCACCCGGTCGCCGGGGCGCAGACCCAGTGGTGAGGCGGGCCCCACCTCGGCGACGGTACCGATCAGCATGCCGCCGGACCCGGTCACCGGGTTGTGCATCTTGCCGCGGTTCCGCACGAGTGCGCACACCGCCGCCCGCACGGCGTCGCCGTCCCCGCCGTGCTCCTCGCGCAGTTGCCGGAAGGACGCGGCGTCCAGGTTCAGACACCTGACGTCGATACGGACCTCGTCCTGGGCCGGCCGGGGATCGGTGTCGAGCCGGAGGGCGGCCTGCGGCAGCACACCCTTGGGCTCGCGCACCCGGTGCAGCCCCAGTGCGGACGCGGTGTCCACCGGTGCGCTCGTCATGACGCCCCGCCGATCAGTGTCTGTGCGCTCGTCCACCACTCCCGGCCCGCTTGGGGCAGTGTGTGCACCGGGTCGTAGTAGTGGTGCACCCGCTCCAGCGCAGCCGGGTCGTCGTGGTCGACGGTGGTGCGGTAGTTCTTCGTCCAGGACGATATGCCGCGCTCCCGGTCGTAGCCGTCCACCTGGTCCACCCAGCGCTTGCCGACGTACGGCACGTCGCAGACCAGCCGCGGGGTCGCGAACCCGGGCAGGTAACCCATCAGTGAGTGCTGCAGTTCCTGGGCGCGCGCCAGCGGCAGCCGCCAGTGCTCGGCGCCGGGGATCATGTCGCAGAGGTAGAAGTAGTAGGGCATGATCCCGGCGGAGTCGAGCAGGGCGAAGCACAGGTCGAGCAGCCCCTCCGTCGTGCCGTTGACCCCGTCGAGCAGTACGCCCTGGTTGCGTATGTCGCGCAGGCCCGCGTCGAGCAGGGCCCGGGACGCCTCCGCGACCAGCGGGGTGACCTGCTGGGCGGCGTTGGCGTGGGTGTGCAGGGCCAGCGAAACCCCCCGCGCGCGGGCGTCGGCGGACAGTTTCGCGACCCCGTCGACGACCTGCGGGGCGAGCCAGTGCTGCGGCAGCCCGATCAGGCCCTTGCTGGCCAGCCTGATGTCCCGGATCGAATCGATCTCCAGGAGCCGGCCGACGAACGACGCGAGCCTGGGCCAGGGCACGTTGGCCACGTCGCCGCCCGAGACGACGACGTCCCGCACCGTCGGGGTGGCCCGCAGGTAGTCGATCATGCGGTCCAGCCGGTCGGCGGGGCGCATCACGAAGCGGTACTTGGTTATCTGCGGAGTGGAGGTGCCGACGAGATCCATCCGGGTGCAGTGCCCGCAGTACTGCGGGCACGTGCTCACCAGTTCGGCGAGCACCTTGGTCGGATACCGGTGGGTCAGCCCCTCCACCGCCCACATCTCCGCCTCGTGCAGTGAGTCGCGGGAGGCGAGCGGATGGCTCGGCCACAGCGGATGCCGGTCGGAGGCGACCGGCAGCATGTAGCGGCGTACCGGGTCCTCGTACCAGGCGGCGGTCTCCACCTCGGTGTGCGGGGCGATCGTGTTCAGGACGTGCGGCGGCAGCAGGATCGACATCGTCGCGTGGTGGCGCTGGTCCGCCTCGACGTCGTCGTAGAACACGTCGTCGAGACCGGGGCCCGCCACCGCGCGCAGCTCGCGGACCCCCTTGACGCAGTGCGAGCGCTGCCACTGGGCATCGCGCCATTCCCGCTCGGTGACGTCGCGCCAGCCGGGGAAGCGGCGCCAGTCGGGTTCCACCGCCTCGTGACGGCGGTAGGCGTAGGGCTGCGGGAGACTTTCGACGGGGCTGTCCGCAAGGGCGGCCTCGGCACGGAGTGAACGGGACACCATGTTCCTCGGAATTCCTCGGGCGGACTGGCGGACGACCGCTCAGCGGGTGAGCCGGTAGACGAGCAGACCTTCCTGGTCGCGCTCGGGCTGGAGCTCGAACCCCGCGCGCTCCATGACGCGCTGCGAGGTCACGTTGTCCTCGGTGGTCGTGGCGACGACCGTGTCGAGGCCGCTCTGCCGCAGGGTCCAGGCGGCGAGCTCGCCCAGGGCCTCGGTGGCGTAACCCTGGCCCCTGGCCTGCTCGGTGAGGTCGAAGCCGATCTCCGCCGAGCCGTCGGCGGGCGGACCGTGGAAGCCCATCGCGCCGACCACCACGACGTCCTCGGCCCGAAGCAGCAGGTACATGCCCCAGCCGGGCACATGGACTCCGGCGCCGGCGGCACGGGTGAGCATCTTCGCCGCGATCCGGGTCTCCGCGCTGGGCGTGCCGCCCAGCCATTCGAGCCCGGCCGTGCCGCCCTCGGTGAGCTGCTCGGCCTCCTCGGGCAGCACCTCGCGCAGCCACAGCCGCGGGGTCACCAGCAGCTGCACGGCGGGACGGGCGGCGTCCTCGGCGACCGCCCGGCGCACCGCGGCGGGGCGGCCGTCCTTCCACAGCTCGGAGATCCGGTCCAGACAGGCCTGTTCGCCGCCGGTCCAGCCGGTGGCGAGCCAGCCGTCGGGCAGGCCGCTGCCGGTCGGCCACAGGGCGTACTGCTGCCGGTCGTTGACGATGACTGCGTGCGTCACAGAGTTCTCCATGGGGGTGTACGGCCCGTCAGCCGACAGGGTCGATCAGGTCTAGGGCGTCCATCAGCCGCACCAGATCCTTGGCGGATCCGAGGGAGACCCGCAGATATCCGGCACATCCGAAACGCCCGGCGTCGCGGACGAGAATGTCATGGTCCCGCTCCAGCAGCCGTTCGGCTGTGGCCGAGTCGGAGACCCGTACGGTCACGAAGTTCGTCGCCGAGGGCAGCGACCGCCGCCCCCTGCGCTCCAGTTCGCCTCGGAACCAGGCCCGTTGCAGCGCGTTCTGCCGGCGTACCTCGTCCAGATGGCCGCGGTCCGCGAGCGCGGCCACGGCGGCGGCCTGGGCGACGGCGTTCGCGCTGAACGGCATCGTGCCCTGGACCTCGCGCAGCCGGGCGACGAGCTCCGGGCTGCCCACGGCGTAACCGATCCGCAGGGCGGCCAGCCCGTAGGCCTTGGAGAACGTGCGCAGCGACAGCAACGGGGCACCGCTGCCCAGGTAGTCGCGCAGCCGGGGAGTGCCCGCCGGGGCGAACTCCAGGTACGCCTCGTCGACCACCAGGGGAGTGCCGGTCACGGCCGCCCGCTCGACCAGCAGCTCCATGCGGTCGCGGTCCAGAACGGCGCCGGTCGGGTTGTGCGGGTGGCAGATGTAGACGATGCCCGCCCGCTCCATCGCGGCGGCGACGGCTTCGGCGTCCACCCGGACGCCGTCGAGCGGGATCTCCTCGCAGCCGCGCCCCACGGCCTCCAGGCAGACGCGGTAGCCGGGGAAGGTGCCCGCGGTGGTGAGGCCGGGACGGTCGCGGTCGCCGAGTGCGAGCGCGGACAGCAGCACCAGTTCGTCGCTGCCGTTGGCGACGGCGACCTGGTGCTCCCCGACGCCGAGCCGCTCCGCGATGGCGCGTACGGGCGCCGAGCGGGCCGGATCGGGGTAGACGGAAGCCGGGTCGAGGGCCTCGTGCGCGGCCAGCAGCGCCAGTGGGCTGGCGCCGTGGGCGTTCTCGCTCAGATGCAGCCGCACCGGACCGGTACGTACGGTGGTGACCGTCATGCGGCGTCTCCCAGCAGGATGCCGAAGCAGTAACTGCCGGGCTCAGCCTCCAGCGTGACGAAGCGGTGCTCGGCACCGGCCGGCACATGCAGCAGCGCCGGGGAGGACAACTCGTGTGTCTCGTTCTCGACGGTCACCTCGATGCGGGCGCCGCCCGGACTGGGTGAGACGAGGAAGTAGATCTCGGCCACCTCGTGCCGGTGCGGATCGGCGACGGGCCTGCCCACCAGATGATCGATGGGCCCGCCCGCGACCTGGACCGGCACACCACCGAACATGTCTGCGGTGAGGTAGAAGGGGGCCGGCTGGTGGTGGCCGGCCACCGGCAGGAACTGCGGGATGTCGGTGCGGATCTCAGCGGTTGCCACGCAGGCCACTCCCTCTTCCGGCTCCGGTCCGTGAACGGTGACCAGAGTGGAGGACGCCACTCGAGCGGCGCTGGAGCACCGCGTGCGGCAGGCCCGCGGCGGCTCACCCCACGGGCACCGGAGCGGCGAGGCCTTCCGGGGTCACGGTGCGGTGTTCGCCGTCCGGGTCCGCGATCGTGAACGAGAGGAGCGAGAACACCCGCTGGATCACCTGCCGCATCGATTCGTAGTCCGTGGCTGTGCCCTCCACCCAGGCGAGTTCGCCGCTCTGCACTCCGACGGGCAGCCGGGCTCCGGACAGGTAAGGGATGACGATCTTCTCCACACCGTCCACGGCGAGCGCGTCGCGCAGCCCGTGCACGCGGACATAGGTGCCGCCGCCGGGCGGCAGGGGCACCGCCCGGGTGAACACCACCCGCCGTTCATCGGCCCGCACCTCTGAGACGTCCTCGCCGAGCGCCACCCGTCCGGCGAGCGTGACCGCGTCGAAGTCGCCCGAAAGACTGGCTAGTTGGGGTTGGAAACCGCCGAGTCGTCCGTTGACCTCGATGATCCTCGGGCCATCGGCGGTCAGCTTCAGCTCGGTGTGGGTAATGCCGGTGGTGATCTCCAGTGCGTGCAGGGCCGAGGTCACCACATCCAGCGCCGCCGCACGTTCCGCCGCCGCGAGCGGCGCCGGGCGCACGTTCCCCACCTCGCGGAACGGTGGCTCCAGCGGGAACTTCCCGGTCACCGCCCAGTGCGAGACCCGGCCCCCGGTCACGGCCGACTCCACGGAGATGAGGTCGCCCAGCGGGCCGCAGTCCCGGCCCCGCAGATACTCCTCCAGCACCAGCGCGTTCTCCCCGCCCGCCCCGGACAGCAGCTCCGCGACCAGTGCGGCGCCCCGGTCCGCGTCCTCGACCAGATGGGTGCTGCGGCTGCCCTCGCCGGTCTGCGGCTTGAGCACGGCGGGCAGTCCGACGGCCGCCAGCGCCTGCGCCCAGTCGCCCGGACGGCGCACCTTGAACGAGCGCACGGAGTCGGCGCCCCGCTCCCGCAGCCGGCGGCGCTGCGCGTACTTGTCGCGCAGCAGCTCCACCGTGGCCGGCGAGTGGTACGGCAGGCCGAGCCGCCCGGCGATCTCGGCGGTGACCGACAGCTTGGACTCGCTGAAGGTCAAGATGGCGTCCGGGGCGTGGGCGGCGAGCAGCCGGGCCGACACGTCGTGATCCGTGGCGTCCAGCCGGACGACCGGGGCCAGCTCCTGGGCCAGCGGCGCCACCTCGTCGCCATGGTCGCCGGGCCACAGGGCCAGGACGGGATCGCCCAAGGAGGCCAGGCCCTCCACGATGTCCAGGAGGAAGGCGGAGCCCCGGTCGTAGACGACGGCGATGACGGGATGCTCAGACATGTTCACGTCCTTGGGGCAGGGTACGGTCAGGCGGCGGACTGGTCGGATTCCTCGGCGTACCGCACTCCGGAGAGCACGCTCGCCACGGGGGCGCCGGGGACGGTGGCCGCGCTCCGGGCTGCGGCCGGGGCCGTCACACCGAACAGCGGCAGCGCGGCGTCGGTTCCGCCCACCTCCGCCTCGATGGAACGGCGGGCCGACCAGCGCTGCCGGGAGAGCCGGAACCGGTCACTGACCACCTGTTCGCCGCGGACCGCGTTGATCTGGCTGCCGTCGTGCTCGAAGCCGAACTTGGCGCACACGGCCTGGGAGGCGTCGTTGCCGCGCCGTACGACGGAGAACGCCTGGTCGGCGCCGAGCCCGGTGAAGGCCAGCTCCAGGGCGGCCGCCCTGGCGTGTCCGCCGAGGCCCTCGCCCTGCCGGCCCAGCGTCAGCCACGACGTCAGCAGTACCTCCCGGGTGACGCCGAAGTCCCGGGCGCCCAGGCTCTGCGAGCCGACCACCTCGCCGTCGGCGACCACGACCAGGAAGAGCGTCCAGTCCTCGGGGGCCCAGGTGGCCATGGCGTGCCAGTGGCGCTGGAGGACGCGGCGGGCGACCACCTCGGGGGTGCCGTCCGTCCACTGCGAGAAGAACGGCATGAAGCCGGGGGCGTGCACCCCCTCGGTCGCCCGGTCCGCGAGCGCGTCGAGATCCTCGGGCGTGGGCCAGCGCAGCTCGACGCGCGATGTGCGCACGCTGATCCCGGTGAGCGGCCAGTTGTTCATGATGGGCAGCACCTCGCTTGCTTCGTATCGGGAGTCCGGTCGGCCCGGACCGTCACACGGAGGCCGTGGCCGCTTCGGCGGCGGTCTCGTGCGGGGCGGCGGCGGTGTCCGGCGCGGGCGGCGCGCCCGCCGCGGAATCGTCCGCCGCTTCGGCCGCCTTCTCCTGCGGCGTCGGCAGGTCCGCCTCCGGGCCCAGCACCGTACGCAGCCGCACGGCCACGGCGACGACCGCCAGACAGCCGGCCAGCAGCGCCGCCATCAGGCCGAGGCCGTCCGCCCACGGCAGCAGGGCACCGGCGAGCGCCGGTCCGGCCACGGAGCCGGTCGAGACGGCAACCGAGAGCACGGCGTTGACCCGGCCCCTGATGTGCTCGGCCGCCAGGTCGTTCAGCAGCGAGGTCACTACCGGGAAGACCAGCGCCTCGCCCACCGAGAGCAGCACCACCCCGGCCATGGCCAGCGCCAGCGCGCTGCCGCCGTGCCGCAGCCCCGCGGCCAGGACCAGCGCCCAGGCCACGGCCCACACCGCGCCGGAGACGGCGAACACCGTGCTGCGGCGGATGCGCTGAATCCGGTCGGCCAGCAGCACCTGGGCGCCCACCGCGACCAGGATGTTGACGGCGAAGGCACCGGAGATGCCCTCGGGTCCGAGCGCCCCGCCCTGCGTCAGATAGCCCGGCAGACCCGAGCGGAACTGCCCGTACGAGACCAGCGAGCAGACCGCCAGCGCGGCCAGCAGCAGCCCGATATGACGCTGGGTCAGTACCTCGCGGTAGCCGGCCCGGCGCTTGCCGGCGGCGCCCTCCTCGTCTTTCCCGGACGCCTTGACCACCTTCGGCAGCAGCCAGAACAGCGCCGCGCCGGCCAGCAGGAACGTAGCCCCGTCCGTCAGGTAGAGCACGCTGAACCGGACCGCGCGCGAGCCCGCGTCCATGGACGCCACCAGACCGCCGACGAGTACCCCGAGCCCGGTCATGGCGTTGAACACCGCGTAGTCGGCGGAGTAGGCAAGGCCCCGCTCCCGCGCGGAGGCGGCCCCCGCGTACAGGTAGCGCAGCACCGTGCCGACCCCGCTGATTCCGAAGCCGTACACCAGGGCCGCGGTCAGCGCGGTGTACACACCGGTCGCCTGCGCGTACAGCGCCGTGCCGATGCCCGCGACGGCCATCACCACGGGCACCGTGGTGCGCGGCGGGAACCGGTCGAGCAGCGAGCCCCACAGCAGTCCGCCGGCCACGGCCGTGGCCGCCTGCACCGCGAGCGTCACGGCGGGCACCCAGGCGGGCAGGCCGCGCACCTCACTGAGGTAGATCCACAGGAACGGCAGGACCAGGCCGCCGCCGAACGAGTTGAGCGCGTTGACGCAGAGGACGACACGGGTGCGCGGGGAGAACTCCCGCAGCGTCGCGAGGGGACTGGCCATCACTGGGCCTCCAGTACGTACAGCCACGAGTGCGGGGTGCCGAACGGCACGACGCGGCGCGGAACCAGACCGGCTCCGGCGAACAGCTCCTCGTACGTCTCCTTGGTGTGCAGCGGCACACCCATGAGCGCGTGGGCCAGCTCGTAGCCGAGGGAGAAGACCGGCAGTGCCGCCGAGTCCTGCGAGTCCGGCCGCAGCATCGTGTCCGCGAAGACGAACGTGCGGGCCGCCGGGAACGCCTCACGCAGCCGGGTGAAGGTGTGCGGCCGGGTGACGGGGTCTGCCAGCAGGTCGTGCAGCAGGAAGAAGCTCATCACCGTGTCGACCTCGGCGAGGGTCTCGCGGTGCGCGGCCCGGTGGCACACGTCCAGCACGTCCGTCCGGATCGCCCGGACCCGGTCGGCCAGGCCCGCCTCGGCGATCGTGCGGTGGCCGAGGTCAGTGGCCGGACCGCTGATGTCCAGACCGAGGCCCCGGGTGCCGGGGCGCTCGCCGACCACCCGCGAGACGCGTGCGGAGATGCCGCTGCCGAGGTCGGCGAGGACGGAGAAGTCCACATCGGCCAGGACCGAGTTCAGGGTGCCGGCCATGAAGGAGCGGTCGTTCTGACCGGAGCCGAGCGCCACCATCGCCTCGTCGCGCAGCACGTCGGTGCCGAACTCGGCCTCGCCGGCCACGATGCGGTGGGCCTGCGCGAAGACCTCGTTGTATCCGCCGACGCCCCAGGTGAAGTACCCGCGCATGCGGATGACCTCCTGGCCGGCTGTGGTCAGCAGCGCGGTGTGGCCGTCGTTCTGGAGCCGGACCCAGCCACAGGTCGCCGCGGCCCGGACCACCTCGCGCAGCTCCCGCTCGCGGACGGCGGGGCCGGTCTCGGCGACGAGGACGCGCAGGTCGAGCAGCGGGTCGACGGCCAGCCGGTCCCAGACCCCGAGCCGGTCGAGGGCGTTGATGACGGTGCCGGCGACATAGCCGTTGAAGGCCTGGTCCACGCCGATCGGCGCGGGCGCGGCCCCGGCCCAGTCGGCTGGAACGGGCACCGCGGCGGTGAGGTCCTGGGCGGTTTTCATGGCGGTTCCTTTCGTGAGTACGGGTACGGGTACGGGGGTTCAGGGATCAGGTGTGCGCGGCGGCGGCCGGCCGGAGCGGCGTCCCGGCGAGCTCGCACCAATCGGCGAGCAGCTCGTCGGCGGACGAGGAACCGGCGACCGGGGCGTAGACGGCCAGCGCCACCGCCCAGCCGTCACCCGCAGGGGCGAGGGCACAGCGGACCAGCGGGACGTCCGCCGCGGCGAACGTGTCCTCCGCGGCGGCGGCCCGCACACGGCCGGCCGGGGCGGCACCGCTGTCCGGGGCGAGCACCGTCACCGGCACCGGCCGGCCGGAGACGCGGGCGAACCAGCGGCCGCCCGACCGGGTGAAGACGGTGCGCAGGTCCGGGTGACGGTCCTGGAGCGCGGCCAGTGCGGCGTCGGCGGCCGGGGCGCCGGGCACCGGACCGGGCAGGATGGCCGTCGCGCACAGCGTGTGCTCGGCCGCGCTCCCCGAGCGCACCAGGTCGTGGAAGAGCCAGCGCTGCTCGTGCGGGGTGAGCGGGCGCAGTCCGGGCGGGACCGTCGCGGTGACGGAGCCGGAGCGCTGGAAGGGGTACCCGGGCAGCCGCACCCGGCGCCCGCCGCGCCCCAGCGTGCAGTCCACGTCGAAGCCCCGCTCCCACAGCGTGGCGAAGAGTCGCGCGTACGAGGCCGGATCCAGGGGGTCGAGGCACAGGACACCCGCTTCGGTGGCGCCGGCACCCAGGCGGACCACCAGCACCTCCCCCTCAGGGCCCTTGGCCGGCGGGGTTGCGGTGGCTGTCGCCGCCGCCCGCAGCGCGTCGGGGAGGGACAGTTCACCGCGCAGCGCCGACGCGGCGGCGGCCGCCGGCCCCCGGCCGAGGACCACGTCCGGACGCACCCCGTGCGCGGCCAGCCAGGACGCCGTGCCGTACAGCACCGCCGCCGTTTCGGCGGCCTGCGGCAGACCGAGGTCCCCGGCGGTGGCGGACGCCTCGACGGCCTGCGCCAGCGGGGGAGTGCCGAGCGGGGCCGACCCGTCACCGAGGTCGAGGACCAGGCCGGGCACCGGAGCCGCCCGGCGCGGGCGCGCCGCCGACTCCCGCAGCGCGTCGGCCAGTCCGGCGACGCTCGTCCCGGTCACCGCGTGCCGGACGGCGAACCGCTCCCGCCCGTGCGCGAGGGTGAGGGCCACGTCGTCGGGGTCCAGTGACGGGTCCGCCGCCAGCCGGTCCGCGAGCCGGACGGCCGCCGCCGCCGCGGTCCGCTCGTCCCGGGCGGATACCGCCAGTACCCGCGGCGCCCCGGGGCCTGCCGGAAACGTTGTCTCCATCGCGGTGCTCACACCCTCTCCCGTACGTGTTCCTGCACGACCACATGGGCGTTCGTGCCACCCACCCCGAACGAGCTCACCCCCGCCGTGCGCGGCCGTCCGGCCGGGGTGTCCCAGGCCCGTCCCTCCGTCAGCAGGGCGAACCGGCCGCCCTGCCCGGTGAGTTCGTCGATGGGTTCGCTCACATGGGGCGTCGCGGGGAGCACTCCGTGGTGCACGGCGAGCACCGTCTTGATGAGCCCGGCGATCCCCGCGGCCGTGTTGCAGTGCCCGATGGACGCCTTCACGGAGCCGACGGCCACCTGCGGGCCCGAGGTGCCCAGCGCCGCGCCGAGCGCGGTGGCCTCGATCGCGTCGCCGAGCCGGGTGCCGGTCCCGTGGGCCTCCACGTAACCGATGTCGGCCCCGGTGACCCCGGCGGCGGCGACGGCCCGGCGGATCACCCGGGCCTGCCCCTCGATCCCGGGGGCCGAGTAGCCGACGCGCTCGCGGCCGTCGTTGTTGACCGCGCTGCCCCGGATCACCGCGTGGACCGGGTCACCGTCCCGCTCGGCGTCGGAGAGCCGGCGCAGCAGCAGCGCCCCCGCCCCGAACCCGCCGACGGTGCCCGAGGCCCGCCGGTCGAAGGGGCGGCAGACCCCGTCGTCGGCGTACAGCAGGCCGGGCCGGTAGACGTACGAACCGTCGGACTCGCCGTCGAGCGAGACGGCCCCGGCCAGCGCGTAGTCGCTCTCGTGGCGCAGCAGCGCCCGCGCGGCCAGGTGCACGGCGTACAGCCCGGTGGAGCAGGCGGTGTCGAGCAGCAGTGCCTCGCCCCACAGGTCGTGCAGATACGCGAAGCGGGACGCCACGAACGTCGGGTCGACGCTGACCACGTCGTCGACGCGGGCCTCGCCGTCGGTGTGGGCGAGCCGGGGGCAGCCCGCGTACAGGCTGGTGCGGTGCGCGATGTCGGACAACCGCAGCGACGCGTCCTCGACGGCTGCCCACAGCACCTCGTGCAGCACACCGTGCTGGGGGTCGCCCGATTCGACGTCGTCGGCGGTGAGCCCGAGCAGCCCGGCGTCGTACCCCGGGCCGTCGGCGAGCATCCCCCAGCGGGCCACGCGGCGGGTGCCGTCGCCCCGTTCGGTCACCAAAGGCCCGGGGCCCTCGGTGAAGCAGTCGCGGCCCGCCGCCAGATTGTCCCAGTAGGCCGCCAGGTCGGGGGCGCCGGCGAACCGGGCGCCCATCCCGATCACGGCGATCGCGTCGTCCTGTTCGCGGACCGTCGCACGCGGTGCCCGTTCCCGCTCGCCGAGCTCCTCGTCGGCGCTCGCGCCGCCGATGAGCCGGGCCTGCGAGCGGACGCTGGTGAACCGCATCAGTTCGGAGACGGACGGGGCGGTGCCGGTGGTCTCCAGCAACGCGTCCTGGAGCTTGACCAGCAGCAGCGAGTGGCCGCCCGCGTCGAAGAAGTTGGTCTCCCGGTCGAAGACGCGGCCCGGCAGCACCTTCCGCCAGGCCTTCAGCACCGCACCGGTGACGCCACCCGCCGGCTCCTGCGGCGGAGCGACCGGTGCCACGGACTGAGCGACCGGCGACGGCGTCGCCGCGTCCGGTGGTGCGGGCAGCCGCTTGCGGTCGATCTTGCCGTTCGGGGTCAGCGGCAGCTCACCGAGTGCCAGCAGGTGCGAGGGCACGGCGAACCGGGGCAGTACGGCGCGCAGATGGTTCCGTACGCTCTCCAGCGCCGACGGACGGTCAAGGACCGTGTAACCGACGATCTGCTTCTCGCCGGCGTCGTTGATCCGGGTCGTGACGAACGCCCCCCGCACCTGCGGGTGTGCGCGCAGAGCCGCCTCGACCTCGCCCAGCTCGACCCGCTGACTGCGGATCTTGACCTGGTTGTCGGCGCGGCCGATGAACTCCAGCTGCCCGTCGGCCGCCCACCGCACCCGGTCCCCGGTGCGGTACAGCCGCGCCCCCGGCTCGTCGCCGAAGGGATCGGGCACGAACCGCTGCGCGGTGCCGCGCGGATCACCGAGATAGCCCCGGGCCACGCCCGAGCCGCCGAGCACCAGCTCACCGGGCACGTACACCGGCGCGGGGACCAGCGTGCCCTCCAGGACCACATGGAGCCGGGTGCCCGGCACCGCACGGCCGATCGGCACGGTGCGCGCGCCCTGCGGCACCTCCTCGATGGGGTGCCAGGAGGAGGTGAAGGAGTTCTCCGTCGGCCCGTAGCTGTGCAGCAGCGTGCCCGGACGCGCCCAGCGCAGGGCCTTGCGGATGTGCGGTACGGAGATGATCTCGCCGCCGAAGTAGACGCGGCGCAGCGACTGGAGCAGGTCGGGGGTGTCCTCGATCAGCCGGTTCAGCAGCGGAGTGGTGACCAGCAGGGTGGTCACCCCGTGCGCGCGGACCGCGGTGCGCAGCTCGCGTGGGCTGAGGACGAGTTCCTTGTCGAGCACGACCAGCTTCGCGCCGTGCGTCAGCGCGCCCCAGATCTCGTACGTCGCACCGTCGAAGTTCAGGGGGGACAGGTGCGAGACGGTGTCGTCGGGGCCCAGCGGCACGAATTCGGGGCGGTGCATCATCCGCAGCACCCCGCCGTGCGGCAGCACGACCCCCTTGGGACGGCCCGTGGAGCCGGAGGTGTAGAGCACGTTGAAGGCCGTCTCCGGCCCGGCCGAGGTGTGCGGCGCCGACACCGGCAGCGGCCTGGCCGCCGCCCGGACCGCCTCCGGGGTGTGCACGGGCAGCCCGGTGACCCGGTGCTCCTCGCCCGCCTCGGCGATCAGGAGCCGGGGGCGGGCGTCGGAGACCACCAGCTCCAGCTGGGCGTCGGGGTAGGCGGGGTCGAGCGGCAGGTACGCGGCCCCGGCCAGCCCCACCGCGAGCATGGCGGTGACGGTGTGCGGGCCCGGACGCAGCAGGAGCGCTACGACATCGTCGGTGCGCACCCCCTGGATACGCAGCCAGTGCGCCATCCGCACCGCGTCCCGCACCAGTTCGCCATAGCTCAGCCGGGTCCCGTTGTGCACGACGGCGGGGGCGCCGGGGGCGCGGCGCGCCTGCTCCAGCACCAGCTCCGGCACGGTGGCCGAGGCCACCGGTGTGCTCGGGGCGCCGGCGTGCGGCGCCGCCGCGAGAGAGGCCAGCAGCCCCCGGCAGGTGATGCCCGGCCGGGACGCCACCGCCAGCATCCGGTCGATCTGCTCCGTCATCAGCTCGGCCGTGGCGGGCGCGTACAGGTCCTGGTCGTAGTCGATGCGCAGCACGAGCCGGTCCGGGGCCTCCACGGCCGCGAACGCCAGGTCGTACTTGGCTCCCGCGCTCTCCGGATGCAGCAGCCGCACCTCGGCATCCGGTACCCGCCAGGCTGATGCGGGCTGCGGCTGGTGCAGGAAGACCGCCGAGTGGGCGGGGGCGCTGCCGGGAGGCAGGTCGCCCGAATCCGCGTGGGCCTCCATGGACTGGAGGACCTGCTCGCCGAGCGCGGCCGCGTAGTCCGCGAAGGGGCGGGCCGCCTCGTGCACGGAACGCACGGGCAGGACCCGGGTGAACAGGCCGACGGCATTGTCCTGGCCCGCCTCGTGCCGCCCGGCGAACGGCATGCCGAGCACACCGTCGTCCTCCCCGGACCAGGCGTGCAGCAGCAGGCTCCACACCGCGAGCAGGACCATCGCCGGGCTGACACCCTCGCGGGCGGCGAGCGAACGCACCTCGGCGAGCCTGCCGCTGTCCAGCTCGCGCTCGGTCCAGCCCGCCGGGCCGAGCATCGTGTCCTCGGCACGCAACCGGTCCGGCAACGGGGCCAGCCGCGCGGGCTCGCCGTCCAGCAGCGTCGTCCAGTACGGGTCGGGGGCCGTCGCCGCAGGCTGCGGCTCGGGCACGGGCACCGGCACGAAGCGGGGGTCGCGGCCCGCGTGCCGGGCCCGGTAGGCGGTGATCAGGTCCTCGGCGAGCACCTCGGCGGACCGGCCGTCCGCCACGAGGTGATGCACCGTCACCGTGACCAGGGCCCCGTCGTCGAACCGGAGCGCCTCGACCCGCAGCAGCGGCGCGGTGCCCGGGGCCAGCGGGCGGGCCGAGGCCCGGGCGGCGTCGGCGAGCGCCGCCTCGCGGTCGTACCCGCCGGGACGCACGGCGATGTGCAGCGGCGCCGCCACACCGGGCTCCGCGGTGTGGCGCAGCGTGCCCCGCACCGTTTCGAACCGTCCGGCCGGCGCGGGGTGGCGCTCCAGCACATCGGCCAGGGCCGCGCGCAGCGCCCGGTCGTCGAGGTCGCCGCGGAACTCCAGGCAGACGGGGATGTTGTAACGGCCGGACTCGGGCTCACAGCGGTCCGCCAGCCAGATCTCCAGCTGTGCGGAGGAGGCCGCGCTCACGCCCCGGCCCCCGCACGCGTCCCGGGGTCACCGCTGACCGGGACGGCCCCGGCGAGGAAGGCGGCCAGCTCGGTCACGGTCGGGTGCGCGAAGAACTGGCGTACCGTCAGGGACGTCCCCAGCTCCCGCTTGAGCGTGCGCACGATCCGCAGCGCGCACATCGAGTGACCGCCGACCAGGAAGAAGTTCTCCTCGTCGTCGAACTCGTCGTGGCCCAGGCTCTCGGTCCAGGCGGTGCGCACCAGCGACGCCAGCTCGCTCGTCGCACCGTCGGTGGGAAGCGCCGATGTCATGGGGAGACTCCTTACGTGGTCAGGACGCCGCGTCGGCGGGGACGGGAGGGACGAAACGGCGGTAGGTGGCATCCACGGCGTCCCAGAGCTGGGGAAAGAGGGTGCGCTCGGACATCCGGACGAGGCTGACGGTGGACTCCCCGCGCAGACTCGTGGGCAGTACGGGGCAGCTCCCGCCGGCCACGGAGTGCGGCTCGGCCTCGGGGTGCCCGCCCAACTGGCCCCACACCATGCGCAGATGGAGCTGCTTCCAGTCCGCGACGGCCCCGTCCAGCCGGATCAGGCCCTGCCGCACCAGCGCGAGATCGGCCGCGATCCGCTCGTCCCCGGCCGGCGCCGCGAGCCTGCCCTGCGCCGTGATCAGGTCCTCCGAGGTGAGACCGGCGCGCTCCAGCGCCCGGGTGAAGGCCCGCCACAGGGGCGGCGCCGCGCGGCGCAGATTGCGCGCCCCGGGGGAGTCCAGCCCCGTGGTGTTCTCGGGGAAGGTGTCACGCATGGTGAGCAGGCCGGTCTGCGGCAGGAATTCCACCAGGGTGTCCAGCGCCTGCACCGGTATGCGGCCCAGCGAGGCGGCACGCTCCAGCACCTGCGCGGCCAGCAGCGGGTCGCCGTCGTCCAGCAGGGTCACCGCGCGGCCCATCTCGAAGTGCATCGCGGCCCACGCGTACTCGGTGATCAGGTGCACGGACTGGAACAGCCGCTGGTCGGGGTGGACGAGCTGGTCCTCCGGGAGGAGGGCGGACAGCGCCGTGGTGAGCCGGGTGTCCTGCTCGTAGTTGCTGCCCCGGTCGTACTCGTAGACGAGCTGCGGATCCGCGGCATCCGGGTTCAGTGCGCGGCGGGCGGTACCCGGCCGTCCGGTTGTGGCTCTCTTGCTCATGAGCTTCGGTGTCCTCCGGTTCGCTGATCGTGGTCAGCCGACGGCCGGCTGCTGTTCCATGGCGGGGAACAGCCGCTGGGAGATCACCGACGCCAGATAGGGCACGCCCTCCGTGGAACCGGTGCCGCTCCTGGTGCCGATCATCCGTACGGCCAGCCGGTAGTGGGTCTGCTTCCACCTCTGGTGCACCCCCTCCAGCTGCAGGGCGGCAGCCCGCAGGACCGCGGCGTCCCGCTCCGGAAGCCATCCACTGGAGATCACGTTCTCCCAGGTGCCCTGGACCGTCTCCCGGCCGGCCAGCACTTCGCTGCGCACGTCAGGAACCGAGAGGAACGCGAACGAGTCCAGCCTCGCTCGAGCCGGGGTGGAGCAGTACGACTCGAAGGTCTTGTAGCCCTCGGACTGGATGGCGCTCGCACCCTCCGTGAACTGCCGGAACACCTGGAACGACTCGGGCTGCATGGTGGCGAGCAACGAGAACAGCGGCAGCGACTCGCGCAGTACGTCGGTGACCGCGGCGACCAACGCGGCGGCGTCGCCCGGCTGTTCGCCGCGCAGGGTGCGCACCGCCTCGTCCAGCGTGGCCGACATGAAGGCGAAGGTGGTCTCGAAGGACTGGAGCACGCGCAGGAACAGGTACTCGTCGTGCAGGACGTACACGGGCTGGAGGCTGGTGCGCAGCATCAGCCGTTCCCGGGCGGTGACGGTGGCCAGCACGGCGTCCGCGAGCTCGCCGGCCGGAGTGCGGCCCGGTGTCGCGGCGACGACGACGGGGTCGACGGCCCCGTCCAGCACACGCAGCGCGGCCGGTTCCATGACCCTGGCCGCGAGCCGCAGCCGCTTGTTCAGGAGCAGTTCGCCCGGGAGCATCCCCTGCGGGTCGTGCGGGGTGCCCTCCAGCGCGTCGCGTTCGAAGCCGATCAGGTCGGCGAGCAGCATCAGCACCGTGCGGTCGCGGTGCCGGCGCAGCACCTCCCAGCCCGACCGGCTGCCGGGCGCGCCCCGCCGCAACAGCGCCAGCGCCGTGTAGCTGGGGTAGTCGTAACGGTCGTCGAACTTGTCCAGGAGGACGTCGAGGAAGGGCCCGACGAAGGTGTCCGGGATGCCTTCGCCGCCGCGGGACGCCTCGGTGAACACGGTGCGGCACTCCGAGAGCAGCGTCAGGAGCTCCTCGTCGAGGAAGTGCTTGCCCACGGCTCGCAGCCGGTCGATGACGCCGGCGTACGGGAAGTCCCCCGCCCCTCCGGAACTGCACCAGTCGGAGAGTCCGTGCGACAGCGGTGCGTCGGTTTCTTCCATCTCGATTCTCCTTGGGCCCCGGCGATGGATGATTCGAGGCTCGCTGGAGGCCCTGGAAGAACGCTCAAGTCTCGCTCCACACCGGTGCCGGTGCCGGCGGCGCGGACGCGAGGAGCTGTCGGCACACGACGAAGCCGCGTTTTCCCCGTCAAAGAGGCCTATTGCGCGGGAACTTGTGAGCGCCGGGGCGGTTTCCGGCCCACTGCCGCGGGATCGCAATCGCATGGATGTACTGCACGCGCAGGCGCGCCACCTCGCACCGAAGAGGGATTCGAAGTCATGCGTTCAAGAAGCACATGACGGTTGCTAGAGCCCTGACGGAACGAGGTTGACCGCATTCCATTGGATGTCGAAGATTAAACCGCCCAATCGGATGACATCGCTATGGAAGGTCCCATGAGCCTGCCCGAACATTGGTGGAGTAAAAGTCAGAGTTATGTCTCCGATATCCTTTCGCTGCTCGCAGCCGCACCGGATCGGGATGCCGCCTATTGGCGTGGTAAGACCTTCTCCGGCAGTGATCTGATTCGGTCCGTCACTGAAACGTTCCTCGCGCTGCGCAATAGTGGAGTGGGCAGGGGGGACATGGTCGCGATTCTGGTCGCACCCAACAGCCCCGAGATGCTCACCGCGCGGTACGCGACGCATCTGCTCGGCGGCGCCGTGTCGTATCTGCGCACGACCAACCCCGGTACCAGGGCGACGGTCCTTCCGCTGGACCACCAGATCCAGATCCTGCGCGAGACCGAAGCCGTGACCATCTACGCCGATGCCGAAGGCTCGGAGCGCGCGGCAGAGCTCGCTGCCGGCAGCGGGATCCCGGTGACACGGATTCCGCACGGGGAGCACGGCGAGGCCGGCCGGACCGAGGGCGCCGGTACGCCGGACGCCGTGTCGTGGGAGCCGGGCGCGCCGGCCTTCATCGGCTTCACCAGCGGCAGCACGGGACGGCCCAAGGGCATCCGGCTGTCGGGCGGTGCGTGGGAAGCCACCCTGAGCGCCTGGATGGAGCTCGGCCGTGAGGCCGACTGCGCGACCATACTGGTGTCGACCCCGCTGAGCCACGGCGTCGCGCCGTTGGCGGACGCGGTCCTCGCGCTGGGCGGAGCGCTGCATCTCCACGAGACCTTCGACGCCGAGAAGTTCGCGGAGACCGTCTCGGAGTCGAAGGAGATCACGTGGACGTTCATGGCCTCGAACCACGTGTTCCAGCTCATCGACCACCTGGTCGAGCGCGGAATCCGTGACCCCGAAGCCGTGGCAGCCGCAGGCCTTTCCTCACTGAAGCGGATTGTCTACGGCGGCAGCCCCGCGGCCCCCGCAAGAATTGCCCAGGCCTTCCGGATCTTTGGCCCTGTCCTGTGGCAGGGGTACGCCGCGACCGAATGCGGTCGAATCACGACCCTCACGCCACCGGAGCATGGCGACCCGGATCTCACGGCAACCGTCGGGCGGCCCTTCCCGTATGTGGAGATCGCCGTCCGTAACCCGGATACGGGTGCGCGGCTGACGGCCGGCGAAACCGGCGAGGTTCACGTCCGGTCTCCTCAGATGATGGACGGCTATCACCGGGACCCGGAATTGACGGCACGAGTTCTTCGTGACGGCTGGTATTCCACCGGAGACATCGGATTCATCGACGAGCGAGGCTATCTGACGCTCATGGGCCGGGTGGCCCATGTCATCAAGGTGGGCGGCGTCAAGGTGCATCCCATCGTTCTCGAGGCGGAAATCCTTTCCCACCCGGGCGTCCGGCATGCCGCCGTCTACAGCGTCCGGGACGAGGACGGAAGCGAGCACATCCACGCTGCGATCGAATGCGATCCGGCCGAGGTGGTCGAAGTGGAAGACATCCGCTCGGGAATCACCGAGGCACTTTCCCCGATTCACGTGCCCGAGAAGATACACGTCTTGAGCGTGCTGCCGATGAACAGCAACGGCAAGCCCGACAAGGAGCTCCTGAAGTCGCAGTTTTCCTAGTGCCGCTCCCGGCACCGGCGACCTCGTGTGCAGGCCAGTCCCATCGCTAAGTCGAGAAGGCGAGTAAATGAACGTTCACCTGGCATCCTATCTGAGTGGCAAAACCGCCGGCGATCTCGCGGAAAGCAAGCGCGAGTTCCTGGAGATCGGCCGTCGTTCCGGTCACTACCCCATGGCCTCTGCCCGGCGTGACGGGGTGGATTCGGAAGTAAATGTCTGGTGCAGCAACGACTACCTGGGCATGGGGCAGAACCGGCAGGTCATCGAGGCGATGCAGGCCGCGATAGAGACCCATGGCGCAGGCTCCGGAGGGTCCCGGAACATCGGCGGGACCAACCACCACCACGTCCGCCTGGAGAACGAACTGGCGGATCTGCACGGCAAGGAGGCCGCGCTCCTCTTCACCTCCGGCTACACCGCCAACGAAGGCGCCCTCACCGTGCTGGCGGGGATGCCCAAGGACACCGTCGTGTTCTCCGATGCGAAGAACCACGCCTCGATCATCGACGGACTCCGCCACAGCGGCGCGCAGAAGCACGTCTTCCGGCACAACGACGTCGCCCACCTGGAAGAGCTGATCGCGGCGGCTCCCGCCGACTGCCCGAAGTTCATCGTCGTGGAATCGGTCTACTCCATGTCGGGCAACGTCGCGCCGCTCGCCGAGATCGCCGACATCGCCGACAAGTACGGTGCCACCACCTTCATCGACGAGGTCCACGCGGTCGGCATGTACGGCCCGCAGGGCGCCGGTATCGCCGCGCGGGAAGGCATCCGCGATCGCTTCACGGTCGTCATGGGCACCCTGGCCAAGGGCTTCGGAACGGTCGGCGGCTACATCGCGGGACCGGCGGCCCTCGTGGACGCGGTGCGGACCTACGCGCGCTCGTTCGTCTTCACCACCTCGCTGCCGCCGGCGGTCGCGGCCGCCGCGCTGGCATCGGTCCGGTATCTGCGGTCCTCCGACGTCGAGCGCAAGCTCCTCTCGGAGAACGCGCAGCTTCTGCACAGCCTCCTGATCGACGCCGACATCCCGTTCGTCTCCACGGACTCCCACATCATCGCCGCCTTCGTCGGTGACGACGAGCTGTGCAAGCGGGCGTCCCAGCTGCTGTTCGAGCGGCACGGGATCTACGTCCAGTCCATCAACGCCCCGAGCGTGCCCGCGGGCGAGGAGATCCTGCGGATCGCTCCGTCCGCCGTGCACAGCCAGAGCGACGTCGAGAACTTCGCCCAGGCCCTTCGGGGAATCTGGAAGGAGCTGAGCATTCCGACCGCGAGTGCCCGGGACTGGTTCGAGTCCGAGCTCTGCGGTGCCGGCATCCGCACCGAGGCGAAAGCCGGAGCGCTGGTGTAATGACAATGTCAGTCGTCGGCGTACTGGCCGGCACGGCGGAGCGGCGTCCCGAACACCCGGCCGTTGTCCACGAGTCCGAGCACTTCACGTACGGGTGGCTGTGGGACCAGGCCCGCCGCTACGCCTCCGTGCTGCGTGACAACGGCGTACGGCCGGGGGACCGGGTTGCCATGCTGCTGGTCGACACCCCGCAGTTTCCCGTCGTGTACTTCGGCGTGCTGGCGGCCGGTGCCGTCGCGATCCCGCTGAACGTCATGGCGACGGCGGCGGAGATCGATCACGTACTGGCCGACGCCGACGCCCGATACCTGGTGTGCGCCGCCTCCTTGCTCGACCGCGTGAGCGAGGCGGCGGCGCGGCGCGGCACGGTGCTCCTGAGCGTCGGTCCGGGCCCCGCGGGCACGGTCGACCTGGAGCACGCGGCACAGGGCACGGCGCCGATCGACGAAGCCGTCGTGCCGGAACCCGACGACGTCGCGGTCGTGTTCTACACGTCCGGTACGACGGGTGAGCCGAAGGGCGTGATGCTCACCCACCGGAACATTCTGTACAACGTCGAGAGGATGGTCACCACTCCGTATGCGTTCCGGGGTGACGACGTCCTGCTCGGGTGCCTGCCGCTGGCGCACGCCTTCGGCCAGATCTGCGCCATGCTGACCGGCTTCCGTGCCGGCATCTCCCTCGTCATGATGCCCAGGTTCTCCGGCCGGGAGGCCCTTGAACTGATGACGGAACACCGGTGCACGGTGTTCATGGGCGTGCCGACCATGTACTCCAAGCTGCTCGACGCGGTGGCTCAGGGAGGGCAGGTCCCTCGGCTCGACCGCGTGTACAGCGGGGGATCGGCCCTTCCCGCCAAGACCCTCGAGGCTGTCCGGAGCACGTTCGGATGCCCGGTGTACGAGGGCTACGGGATGACCGAGACCTCCTGCAGCGTCGCCTACCACTACCCCGGCCTCACCTTTCGCCCCGGAACGGTCGGTGTTCCCATCACCGGCATCACCGTCGGCACGGCCCGGCCGGACGCCGACGGGATCGAGCTCCTGCCCGACGGCGAGGTGGGCGAGATCGTGGTGCGGGGCCAGAGCGTCATGGCCGGATATCTCGGCCGCCCGGACCTCACCGCCGAAGCGGTGAGGGACGGTTGGTTCCGCACCGGCGATCTCGGCAGGCTGGACCGCGACGGCTACCTCTCGGTCGTGGGCCGCAAGAAGGACCTCATTCTGCGCGGCGGCTACAACGTCTATCCGCGCGAGATCGAGGAGATCCTCGTCAGGCATCCGGCCGTGGCACAGGTCGCGGTCATCGGTGTTCCGCACCCCGTGCTCGGCGAGGAGGTCTGGGCGGTCGTCGTGCCTTCCCGGCCGGCGGACATCACCCCCGGATCCGGCGAGGAGATCACCGAATGGGGCCGGCAGCGTCTCGCCGCATATAAGTACCCTCGGCGAGTCGAATTCGTCGATGCCCTCCCGCTGGGATCCAGCGGAAAAGTTCTCAAGCGAACACTCGTGGCGAAATACGAGAAGCATTCTCCGCAGACAGTGGCATGAATTGGCGTAGCACCCGCGGCACGGCTGCGGGTGCTACGCCTCCGTTCAAGCATCGAACGCGAAAATAGGGGGCAGCTCCACCATGGCTGAATTCCAAGCGGACACGGCGATATCGACAGAGGCCATTGCCGTCGTCGGTATGTCCTGCCGACTGCCACACGCGGAGAACCCCGCTCAGCTGTGGCAACTGCTGAGCGACGGCCGCAGTGCCATCGGCGCGCCTCCTGCGGGACGCCCCGAACTGCCCTCTCGTCCGGGCGGCTACCTCGAGGACGTCAGCGGCTTCGACGCCGGCTTCTTCGGCATCGGTCCGCGTGAGGCGTCGTCGATGGATCCGCAGCAGCGGCTGATGCTTGAACTCGCCTGGGAGGCCTTGGAAGACGCCAGGATCCGCCCGTCCGACCTCGCCGAGAGCCGGACCGGTGTCTTCGTCGGCGTCATTGCCGACGACTACGCCGCCCTCACACACCAGCACGGCATCGAAGGCATCACCCGTCACACCCTGACCGGACTCAACCGGGGCGTCATCGCCAACCGGATCTCCTACACCCTGGGCCTGCACGGGCCGAGCGCGGCCATGGACACCGGCCAGTCCTCCTCGCTGGTCGCTGTGCACCAGGCAGCCGAGAGTCTGCGCCGGGGCGAGTCCGCCATGGCCATCGCCGGCGGTGTCAACCTCAACCTGGTGCCGGACAGCACCATCGGCGCGGAGCGGTTCGGCGCGCTGTCACCGGACGGTCGCAGCTTCACCTTCGACGCGCGGGCGAACGGATACGTACGTGGTGAGGGCGGCGCCTTCGTGGTGCTCAAGCCCCTGCACGCCGCCGTGGCCGACGGTGATCCGGTCTACTGCGTGCTGCACGGCAGCGCGATGAACAACGACGGAACGACCGAGGGTCTCACCGTGCCGAGTCCGGCCGGCCAGCGGGACGTCCTGCGGCAGGCGTACGAGCGGGCCGGGGTGCCCGCCGAGCAGGTGCAGTACGTCGAGCTGCACGGCACGGGTACCAAGGTGGGCGACCCGATCGAGGCGTCGGCACTGGGCGCGGTGCTCGGCGACGGCCGGGTGGACGGGGCCGACCTGCGGGTCGGATCGGTGAAGACCAACGTCGGACACCTCGAGGGTGCCGCCGGAATCGTCGGCCTGCTGAAGGCGGCGCTCTGCATCCGGCACCGCGAGCTCGTGCCGAGCCTGAACTTCGAAACCCCCAACCCGGACATCCCGCTCGACCGGTTGAAGCTCACCGTCCAGCGTGGCCGCGAGCCGTGGCCGCGCCCGGCGGAGCCGCTCTACGCGGGTGTCAGCTCGTTCGGCATGGGCGGTACGAACTGTCACGTCGTGCTCTCGGACTGGCGCACCGAGCCGGCGGCCCGGGAGGAGACGCCGGACGCCGAGGCCGATGCCGAGTCCCGTGCCGAGTCCGGCGCCGGCCCGGTGCCGTGGGTGGTGTCGGGCAGGTCGGCCGAGGCCGTGGCGGGTCAGGCGGATCGCCTGGTGTCGTTCCTGGCGGAGCGTCCGGAGCTGGACGTCGCGGCGGTGGGCCGCTCGCTCGCCGTGACGCGTTCCAGTTTCGACCACCGCGCGGTGCTCGTGGGGGAGACCCGCGAGGAGCTGCTGGCCGGAGCCCGTGCACTGGCCGAGGGCATGCCCTCGGCCGGAGTCGTCAGGGGCCGTGCGGCGCCGGAAGGTGCGCTGGCGTTCCTGTTCTCCGGGCAGGGCAGTCAGCGTGTGGGGATGGGTCGTGAGTTGTATGTGGCGGAGCCGGTGTTCGCGGCTGCGTTCGACGAGGTTGTCGCGGCGCTTGATGCCTATCTGGACGGGTCGCTGGCGGGGGTGATCGCGGGCGAGCCGGAGCTGCTCCAGCGCACCGCGTTCACTCAGCCGGCGTTGTTCGCGGTCGAGGTGGCGCTGTTCCGGCTGCTGTCTCATTACGGGGTGGTTCCGGACTATTTGGTGGGTCATTCGGTGGGTGAGTTGGCGGCGGCTCATGTGGCGGGTGTGCTGTCGCTTGAGGATGCGGCGCGGTTGGTGTGTGCGCGGGCGCGTTTGATGGAGGGGATCGCCGCGGGTGGGGCGATGGTGGCCCTGAACGCGGGGGAGGAGCGTGTCGCGGGGTGGCTCGAGGGCCGTTCCGGTGTGGAGGTGGCGGGGGTCAACAGCCCTTCTGGCACGGTGGTTTCGGGTGACGAGGCGGCTGTGCTCGGGGTTTTGGAGCGGGCGCGCGCGGAGGGTGTGAAGGCGACGCGGCTGAAGGTGAGCCACGCGTTCCACTCGGCGCATCTGGACGGGATGCTGGCGGAGCTGACGGAGGTCGCCCGGACTCTGACCCATGCGGCTCCCCGGATTCCGGTCGTCTCGAATGTCACCGGTGAGGTGGTGGAGGAGTTCACCCCTGAGTACTGGGCGGTTCAGGCCCGGTCGGCGGTGCGCTTCGCCGACGGTGTTGCCACGCTGGCCGGCCTCGGTGTGACGGCGTTCCTGGAGCTGGGGCCGGACGGGACGCTTGCCGGCCTGACCGGCGAGTGCCTGGCGGATGCCGAGGGCATGGTCGCGGTTGCGTTGCTGCGCAAGGACCGTGCCGAGAAGCGTTCGCTCCTCGCTGCTCTGGGCGTGGTGCACGCGCACGGTGTGGACGTCGACTGGGAAGGGTTCCTGCCGGGCTCCGGCCTGGTCGAGCTGCCCACATACGCCTTCCAGCGCCGACGCTTCTGGCTGGACGGCTCGGCGAAGGACCCGGTCCAGGTACCCGCCGTTGCGAGGGAGCGGAGCGGCCCGAAGCAGGTCACGCGAGGCGACACGCTGGAACTGGTGCGCGCGCACGCGGCAGCGGTGCTCGGCCACGGATCGGCGCGCGACGTGGGCGTCGACACGACCTTCCGGGAACTGGGCTTCGACTCCCTCTCGGCCGTTGAACTGCGCAACGCGCTGCACGCGGCCACCGGGCTCTCGCTGCCCGCCGGCCTCCTCTTCAACTACCCGACCCCGGCCGGACTCGCCGAACACCTCGACAGCCGGCTCGACGGCCCGGACCGCAGCCAGGTCCAGGACGACGCCGCGCACGGGGCCACCGCCCCTGACGAGCCGATCGCCATCGTGGGCATGGCGTGCCGGCTGCCGGGCGGAGTCGCCTCTCCGGAGGACCTGTGGCGCCTGGTCAGCAGCGAGGCCGACGCGGTCGGCGGATTCCCGGCCAACCGAGGCTGGGACCTCGATTCGCTCTTCACCTCCGATCCGGACAGCCCCGGCAGGACCTACGCCACCCAAGGAGGCTTCCTGCACGACGCGGACCGGTTCGACGCCGCGTTCTTCGGCATCAGCCCCCGCGAGGCGGCGGCGATGGACCCCCAGCAGCGGCTGCTCCTGGAGACGGCCTGGGAGGCCTTCGAGCAGGCGGGCATGGACCCCGCCGCGCTGCGCGGCACCCGTACCGGCGTGTACGTGGGCGCCACGGCACAGGAGTACGGGCCCCGGCTGCACGAGCCGTCCGACGGACACGACGGCTACCTGCTGACGGGCAACACCGCCAGCGTGGCCTCGGGCCGGCTCTCCTACACCTTCGGACTCGAGGGCCCGGCCGTGACGGTCGACACCGCCTGCTCGTCCTCGCTCGTAGCGCTGCACCTCGCCGCCCAGTCCCTGCGCCGGGGTGAGTCCTCCGTGGCCCTCGCCGGCGGTGTGTCCGTCATGGCCACACCCGGCATGTTCGTGGAGTTCTCCCGGCAGCGCGGGCTTGCGCCGGACGGGCGCTGCAAGGCGTTCTCCTCGTCGGCGGACGGCACCGGCTGGGCCGAGGGCGTGGGCCTGCTGGTGCTGGAGCGGCTGTCGGACGCGGAGCGCGACGGGCACCGGGTGCTCGCGGTGATCCGTGGCTCCGCCGTGAACCAGGACGGTGCGAGCAACGGCCTGACGGCACCGAACGGGCCCTCCCAGGAGCGGGTCATCCGCGCCGCGCTCGCCGACGCCCGCCTGACCGCGTCCGAGGTGGACGCGGTCGAGGCGCACGGCACCGGTACGAAGCTCGGCGACCCGATCGAGGCGCAGGCGCTGCTGGCCACCTACGGCCAGGACCGCGAGGAGCCGCTCCGCCTCGGCTCACTGAAGTCGAACATCGGTCACACGCAGGCCGCGGCGGGTGTCGCGGGCGTGATCAAGATGGTCATGGCGATGCGCAACGGGGTTCTCCCCGCGACGCTGCACGTGGACGAGCCGACCTCGCACGTCACTTGGCAGGACGGCGCGGTAGAGCTGCTGACTCAGGCCCACGACTGGCCGGAGCTCGGCCGTCCGCGCCGGGCGGGCGTCTCGTCGTTCGGTATCAGCGGCACCAACGCCCACCTCATCGTCGAGCAGGTCGACGAGGCCGGGGCTCCGGTGGAGGAGCCGCCGGTGGCGGGTCCGGTGCCGTGGGTGCTGTCGGGCAGGTCCGAGGCCGCGCTCTCGGAGCAGGCGGACCGGCTGGTGTCGTTCCTGGCGGAGCGTCCGGAGCTCGACGCCGTGAGCGTGGGCCGTTCGCTGGCCGTATCGCGTGCTCGTTTCGATCACCGGGCCGTCCTCGTGGGGGAGACCCGCGAGGAACTCCTCGACGCCCTGCGCACGCTGACGCCGGGCGGGCCCGCCCCGACGGGTGCCGTGGCGTTCCTGTTCTCCGGGCAGGGCAGTCAGCGTGTGGGGATGGGCCGTGAGTTGTATGCGGTGGAGCCGGTGTTCGCGGCTGCGTTCGACGAGGTTGTCGCGGCGCTGGATGTGCACTTGGACGGGTCGCTTGCCGAGGTGATCGCGGGCGAGCCGGAGCTGCTCCAGCGCACCGCGTTCACTCAGCCGGCGTTGTTCGCGGTCGAGGTGGCGCTGTTCCGGCTGCTGTCTCATCACGGGGTGGTCCCGGACTATTTGGTGGGTCATTCGGTGGGTGAGCTGGCGGCGGCCCATGTCTCGGGTGTCCTCTCGCTTGAGGATGCGGCGCGGTTGGTGTGTGCGCGGGCGCGTCTGATGGAGGGGATCGCCGCGGGTGGGGCGATGGTGGCCCTGAACGCGGGGGAGGAGCGTGTCGCGGGGTGGCTCGAGGGCCGTTCCGGTGTGGAGGTGGCGGGGGTCAACAGCCCTTCTGGCACGGTGGTTTCGGGTGACGAGGCGGCTGTGCTCGAGGTTTTGGAGCTGGCGCGCGCGGAGGGTGTGAAGGCGACGCGGCTGAAGGTGAGTCACGCGTTCCACTCGGCGCATCTGGACGGGATGCTGGCGGAGCTGACGGAGGTCGCCCGGACTCTGACCCATGCGGCTCCCCGGATTCCGGTCGTCTCGAATGTCACCGGTGAGGTGGTGGAGGAGTTCACCCCTGAGTACTGGGCGGTTCAGGCCCGGTCGGCGGTGCGCTTCGCCGACGGTGTTGCCACGCTGGCCGGCCTCGGTGTGACGGCGTTCCTGGAGCTGGGGCCGGACGGGACGCTTGCCGGCCTGACCGGCGAGTGCCTGGCCGACACCGAGGGCATCGTCGCGGTTGCGTTGCTGCGCAAGGACCGTGCCGAGAAGCGTTCGCTCCTCGCTGCTCTGGGCGTGGTGCACGCCCAGGGTGTGGACGTCGACTGGGAGGGGTTCCTGCCGGGCTCCGGCCTGGTCGAGCTGCCCACATACGCCTTCCAGCGTGAGCGCTTCTGGCTGGACACGCCGCGTTCCGGTGACGCGGCGGGCCTGGGCCTGACGGCTGTGAACCACCCGATGCTCGCCGCGGCGATCCCGGACCCCGACGGCGACGCGGTGCAGTTCTCGGCCTCGGTGTCGTTGACCTCGCATCCGTGGCTGGCCGACCACACGATCGGCGGGACGGTCCTGGTCCCGGGGACGGTGTTCCTGGAACTCGCGGGCACCGCGGCCGAGCACCTGGGCCATGCCACCGTCGAGGAACTCACCCTCCAGGCACCCCTGATCCTCGCCGAGAGGACGAGCGCCCAGCTGCGGCTGACCGTCGACCGGGCCGACGCGCGCGGCGACCGCCGGTTCACCGTGTACGCGCGGACCGGCGAAGAGCAGTGGACCGGCCACGCGGCCGGACTGCTCACTCCCGCCGTCGCCCCGCCGGGCGTCTCCCTGGACCAGTGGCCCCCGGCCGGAGCCACCCCTGTCCCCCTGGACGGCGTCTACGACCGCCTCGGCGGCCTGGGCTACGGCTACGGTCCGGCCTTCCGCGGCCTGCGCGCCGCCTGGCGCGCGGGCGACGACATCTTCGCCGAGGTCGCCCTGCCCGAACAGCTCCACACCGAAGCCGCACGCTTCGGCGCGCACCCCGCGCTCCTCGACGCGGTCCTGCACCCGCTCGTTCTCGACGCCGCGGACCCGGCGCAGGACGAGAGCACGATCCGTCTGCCGTTCTCCTTCTCGGGCTTCGCACTGCACGCGGTCGGCGCCACGGTGCTGCGCGTCCGCTGGACCCGCACCGGCCGGGACACGGCCCGTCTCGCGCTGGCCGACGGCACCGGCGCCCCTGTCGCGGCGATCGAGTCGGTCGCCCTGCGGCCGATTCCGCGCGATCAGCTCGCCGCCGCCGTCACCGGCCCGGCCGTGGAGTCCCTGTACCGGATGGCCTGGGACGCCGTCCCGGCCGCCGGGCCGGTCGCCGACCAGGGATGGGTCCGGCTCGGCGAGGCCCCCTACGCCGACCTCGCCGCGCTCGGCGCCGCGGTCGACGCGGGCTCCACCGCCCCGGAGTTCGTGGTGATCGGCGAGAAGCAGCTCACCGCAGCCACCACCGGAGACGAGCTCGCCCGCACCCACACCACGGCGGCGCGCGGTCTCGAGGCGGTCCAGGACTGGCTGGCCGCACCGCAGTTCGCGGATTGCCGCCTCGTCCTCGTCGTACCGGACGGCGCGCTGCACACGGCCCCGCTCGTGGGCCTGATCCGTACCGCGCAGTCCGAGCAGCCGGGCAGGCTGGTCCTCGTCCACGTGGACGAGGACGGCGCGGAACTGCTCCCCGCCGCGCTGGCGTCCGGCGAGCCCGAGGTCGCGGTGCGCGGCGGCGGGCTGTTCGTACCGCGCCTGGCACGCCCCGCGGCCACCGCGGGGACGGCGAAGGGCCTGGACCCGGAGGGCACGGTCCTGGTGACCGGTGCTCTGGGCACCCTGGGCCAACTGATCACGCGCCGTCTGGTGACGCACCACGGTGCGCGGCACCTGCTGCTGGTGTCGCGGCGGGGTGCCGAGACCCCGGGCGCCGCCGAGTTCGTGGCGGAGCTGGCGGAGTCGGGCGCCCGCGCCCGGGTGGCCGCGTGCGACGTGTCGGACTTCGACGCGCTGGCGGCCCTGCTGGAAGAGGCCGGGGCCGAGCGCCCGCTGACCGCCGTGGTGCACACGGCGGGTGTCCTGGACGATGCTACGGTCGCCTCGCTGTCGGCCGGTCAGCTGGAGCGGGTGATGCGCCCGAAGGTGGACGCGGCCTGGAACCTCCACCGCCTCACCGAGTCCCGCGCCCTCACCTCGTTCGTCATGTTCTCGTCCATCGCGGGACTCATGGGCAACGCCGGCCAGGCCAACTACGCGGCCGCCAACACCTTCCTCGACGCCCTCGCGCAGCACCGCCACGCCCGGAACCTGCCTGCCACCTCCCTCGCGTGGAGCCTGTGGGACAGCGCCGACGGCATGGCCGGAAGCCTCGCGGACGCGGACGTCGCGCGCTGGAAGCGCAGCGGCATCGTCCCGCTGACCCCGCAGCTGGGACTCGACCTGTTCGACGCGGCGCTCGCCTCGGCGGAGCCGCTGCTGGTCCCCGCCGAATTCGACCTGGGCGCGCTGCGCGCCCGGGGCGCCGAGGACACGCTGCCCGAGCTGTTCACCGGCCTGGTCCGCGTCGGCCGCCGGCAGGCGGCAGGCACCGCCGACGCCGACTCGTCCTGGGGCCGGCGGATGAGCGAACTGCCCGCACAGGAGCGGGAGCGGGCCGTACTCCAGACCGTACGGGAGACCGTCGGGCTCGTCCTCGGGCACGGGGCCGACGCCGGCATCGACCCGGCCAAGGCGTTCAAGGAGACCGGCTTCGACTCCCTCACGGGGATCGAACTGCGCAACCGGCTGAACTCGGTGACCGGGCTGCGGCTGCCCACCACCCTCGTGTTCGACCACCCGTCGCCCCGGGCGGTGGCGGACTTCCTGCTGGACCGCCTCGACGCGACCACGACGGCCGCCGTCCCGTCGGTGACCGCCCACGCCCCGGGACTGGACGAGCCGATCGCCGTGGTCGGTATGGGCTGCCGCTACCCGGGCGGGGTCTCCTCCCCCGAGGACCTGTGGCGGCTCGTGGCAGAGGGCCGGGACGCGATTGGCGACTTCCCGTCCGACCGGGGCTGGGACGTGGAGGACCTCTTTGACCCGGACCCCGAGAAGACCGGCAAGTCGTACACCCGCAAGGGCGGATTCCTCTACGACTCCGCGGAGTTCGACGCCGAGTTCTTCGGCCTGAGCCCACGTGAGGCGATCGCGACCGACCCGCAGCAGCGGGTGCTGCTCGAGGTCGCGTGGGAGGCGCTGGAGCGGGCGGGAATCGACCCCGCCGCGCTGCGCGGCTCCTCGACCGGCGTCTACGCGGGCGTGATGTACAGCGACTACGGATCGCGGCTGACGAGCGCTCCGGAGGGTTTCGAGGGGCACCTGCTGACGGGCACGATCGCGAGCGTCCTGTCGGGCCGGGTGTCCTACACGTTCGGCTTCGAGGGGCCGGCGGTGACGCTGGACACGGCATGCTCCTCGTCACTGGTCGCGGTCCACCTGGCCGCTCAGGCGCTGCGCCAGGGCGAGTGCTCGATGGCACTGGCCGGCGGTGTCACCGTGATGTCCACGCCGACGACCTTCGTCGAGTTCTCACGTCAGCGCGGACTGTCGCCGGACGGGACCTGCAAGTCGTTCGCCGCCTCGGCGGACGGCACGGGCTGGGGCGAGGGCGCGGGCATGCTGGTCCTGGAGCGTCTCTCCGACGCCCAGCGGCTCGGGCACCAGGTCCTCGGCGTGATCCGTGGTTCCGCGGTCAACCAGGACGGCGCGAGCAACGGCCTCACCGCCCCCAACGGCCCCTCCCAGGAACGCGTCATCCGCCAGGCCCTCGCCAACGCCCGCCTCGCCCCGCACGAGGTGGACGCGGTCGAGGCGCACGGCACCGGCACCCGGCTCGGTGACCCGATCGAGGCCAACGCGCTGCTGGCCACCTACGGCCAGGACCGCGGCGAGCCGCTGCGGCTGGGATCGATCAAGTCGAACATCGGCCACACCCAGGCCGCCGCCGGTGTCGCGGGCATCATCAAGATGCTGATGGCGATGCGTCACGCGGAGCTTCCGGCGACGCTGCACGTGGCCGAGCCGACACCGCACGTCGACTGGTCGACCGGTGCGGTGGAGCTGGTCACCGAGCACGGGGCCTGGCCGGAGGTGGCACGACCGCGCCGCGCGGCCGTTTCCTCGTTCGGCATCAGCGGTACGAACGCGCATGTGGTCCTGGAACAGGGCCCGGAGCCGGTCACGGCCGCAGAGCCCGCGGTGGCGGGGCTTCCGCTGGTGGTCTCGGCGAAGAGCGAGGCGGCCCTGGCCGCCCGCGCCGGCCAGATCCGCGAGCTGCTGGCCTCGCGGAGCGCCGACCCGGCACAGGTGGCGTCGGCTCTCGCCACCCGCGTCCCGCACCTCCCCTTCCGGGCGACGGTTTCGGGCGCCGGCCGGGACGAGCTGCTGGCGGGCCTCGACGCACTGGCCTCGGGCGGGACCGCGCCGAACCTGGTGCAGGGCACCGCCACGGGCGCGGGCAAGACGGTGTTCGTGTTCCCGGGACAGGGCTCGCAGTGGCAGGGCATGGCCCTGGAACTCTTCGACTCCTCACCGGTGTTCGCCGCCCGGCTCGTCGAGTGCGAGCGGGCGCTCGCGCCGTTCACGGACTGGTCGCTGCTGGACGTCCTGCGCGGTGTGGAGGACGCGCCCGGATTCGACCGGGTGGACGTGGTGCAGCCGGCGCTGTGGGCCGTGATGGTGTCGCTGGCCGCGCTGTGGCGTTCGGTGGGCATCGAGCCGGACGCGGTGATCGGCCACTCGCAGGGCGAGATCGCGGCGGCCGCGGTGTCCGGCGCACTGTCGCTGGAGGACGCTGCGAAGGTCGTGGCGCTGCGCAGCCGGGCGATCGTGAAGCTGGCCGGTACGGGCGGGATGGTCTCGGTGGCCCTGCCCGCCGACGAGGTCCGCGAACTCATCACCCGCTGGGACGGCGCCATCGACATCGCCGCGCACAACGGCCCGCGCTCCGTGGTCGTCGCCGGAGAGGTGACCGCTCTCCAGGAGCTGGTCGCCCACTGCAAGGACAACAAGATGCGCGCCAAGCGCATCCCGGTCGACTACGCCTCCCACTCCGCGCACGTCGAGACCCTGCGGGACGAGCTTCTCGACGCCCTGTCCTCCCTCACCCCGCGCACCGTCGAGGTGCCCTTCCTCTCCACCGTCACCGGTCAGCCGCTGAAGGGCACGGAGCTCGACGGCGCCTACTGGTTCCGCAACCTGCGCAGGACCGTCCAGCTGGAGGAGGCCACCCGGACCCTGCTCGACCAGGGCCACCGCGTCTTCATCGAGGCCAGCGCCCACCCGGTGCTGACCATCGCGCTCCAGGAGACGATCGACGACACGTCCCACGACAGCGCCGTCACCGTCCCCTCGCTCCACCGTCACGAAGGCGGACTCGACGACTTCCTCGCCTCCGCGGCGCAGGCCCACGTCTCGGGCGCTCCGCTCGACTGGGCTGCCGTGCTCGGCGGCCCCGGCGCGGTCGTCGACCTGCCGACGTACCCCTTCCAGCGCCGGCGCCACTGGCTGGAGGGCCCGGTGACGGCCGGGGACGCGGGCGGGCTCGGCATGGCCGCCGAGCGGCACCCGCTCGTCGGCGCCGCGCTCTGGCTGGCCGACGCGGACAGGCTGGTCCTGAGCAGCAGGATCGCCCTGAACACGCACCCCTGGCTGGCCGACCACGCCGTGGCCGACACCGTGCTGCTCCCCGGCACCGCGTTCGTGGACCTCGCCATCCGGGCCGGTGACCACACGGGCCTGGACCAGCTCGACGAACTGACCCTCCAGGCACCGCTGGTGCTGTCCGGCCGAGGCGCGGTACAGCTCCAGGCCGTCGTCGACGCCCCGGACGAGGAGGGCCGGCGCACGCTGTCGGTGCACTCCCGCCCGGAGCCCGACTCCGACGACGCCCTGAGCCACCCGTGGACCCTCCACGCCACCGGCGTACTGGGCCACGCGGACGGACCCGCCGACGTACCGGCCGACACCGCCTGGCCCCCGGCCGGCGCCGAGCCGGTCGACCTGACGGCGGCGTACGACACGCTCGCCGAGCGGGGCTTCCAGTACGGGCCCGCCTTCCAGGGCCTGCGGGCGCTGTGGCGCAACGGCCGGGAGACCTTCGCCGAGGTCGCGCTCCCGGAGGGCGTCTCCCCGGGAGAGTTCGGGATCCACCCGGCCCTCCTCGACGCCGCCCTGCACCCGCTGGCACTCGCGGCCGACGGCCGCCTGGTGCTGCCGTTCGCCTGGACCGGTGTCCGGCTGCACGCGGTGAACGCCAGCGTGCTGCGCGTACGCATCACCCCGGAGGGCTCGGGCGCCGCCCTGTCCCTCGCCGACGCCGGCGGAGCGCCGATCGCGTCGGTGAAGACGCTCAGCCTGCGGGCCGTGGACCCCGCGCAGCTGACCGGCTCGGGCACGTCCCGCCGGCCGGTGCTCCAGGTGGAGTGGACGACCGCCCCCAAGGCCGCCCCGGCCGCCGGGTGGGCCGTCCTCGACGACCGGGGCCACGGCCTGCCCGCCCCCGCGGGCAGCTACTCGGACCTCGCCGGCATCGTCGGCGACCCGCCGCTGGTCGTGGTCCCCGTCCCGGGCGAGGACGGCCCCGGCGCCGCGGCACACCGGGCCCTGCGGCTGGCCCAGGAATGGCTCGCCGAGGACCGGTTCGCCGGCTCGCGCCTGGTCTTCCTGACCCGTGACGCGACCACCGCCCGCACGGAGGCCGGACTCGCTTCGGCTCCCGTCTGGGGTCTGGTGCGTACCGCCATGACCGAGCACCCCGAGCGCTTCGGCCTGCTGGACCTGACGGACCGGGACGTCTCCGAGGCCGAGCTCGGCCTCGCACTGGGCGTACCGGACGCGCAGGTGAGCCTGCGGGACGGGGCGCTGCTCGTACCCAGGCTGGTCAGGTCGCCCGAGGCGGACGACACCGTGCCCGCCCTGAACCCCGAGGGCACTGTCCTCATCACGGGCGCCACCGGCACCCTGGGGCAGCTCTTCGCCCGCCACCTCGTCGCCGAACACGGCGTACGGCATCTGCTGCTGGCCAGCCGCCGGGGCCGGGACGCGGCGGGCATGCTCGAGCTGGAGGCCGAACTCACGGCCCACGGAGCCTGCGTGTCCGTGGTCTCCTGCGACACGGCCGACCGCACGTCCGTCGCCGCGATGCTGGACGCGATCCCCGCACCGCACCCGCTCAGCGCGGTCCTGCACACCGCCGGCGTCCTCGACGACGGCACCCTGCACGCCCTCACGGCCGAGCAGCTCGACACCGTCCTGCGCCCCAAGGTCGATGCCGCACGGCACCTGCACGAGCTGACGGCCGGCCTGGACCTGGACGCGTTCGTCCTGTTCTCCTCGCTGGCCGGAACGGTCGGCACTCCGGGACAGGCCAACTACGCCGCGGCCAACACCTACCTGGACGCCCTCGCACAGCACCGCCAGGCCCTGGGCCTGCCCGGTACGTCGCTGGCCTGGGGCCTGTGGGCCGAGGGCAGCGGGATGACCGGTCACCTGACCGACGCAGACCTCGCCCGCATGTCCCGGGGCGGCATCGCCCCCATCGGCGGCGAGCAGGGCCTCGCCCTGTTCGACGCGGCGCTCGCCACCCGCCGGCCGGTGCTCGTCCCGGCGCTCCTCGACTACACCGGACTGCGGGCCCAGAACGAGGACGGCACGCTGCCCGCGATCTTCCACAGCCTGGTGGTGCGGCGGGCCGCCGCCGGCGAACAGCCGGGCGGCAACACCCTCCGTGAACGCCTGGCACCCCTGGCCCCCCAGGACCAGGAGCGCGCTGTCCTGGAACTGGTCCGAGGCGTGGTGGCCTCCGTACTGGGACACACCGACGCCGGCCAGGTCGCGTCCGACCGGGCCTTCAACGAGCTGGGCTTCGACTCGCTCAAGGCGGTGGAACTCCGCAACCGGCTGAACGCGGCCGCGGGCATGAAGCTGCCCGCGACGCTGGTGTTCGACCACCCCAACACCGTTGACCTGGCCGGCTTCCTGCGTACCGAACTGCTGGGCAGCCCGGCCGCCACGCCGGCCGAGGGCGGACCCGTCCACGCCGAACCGGCCGCCGGCGCCTCCGACGAGCCGATCGCGATCGTCGCGATGGCCTGCCGCTACCCGGGCGAGGCCGGCTCCCCGGAGGAGCTGTGGACGCTGCTGTCCGACGGGCGGGACGCCATCGGCCCGTTCCCGGCCGACCGAGGCTGGGATCTGGAGAGCCTGTACGACACGGACCCCGACCACCCGGGCACCTCGTACACCCGGCACGGCGGATTCCTCTACGAGGCACCGCAGTTCGACCCCGAACTCTTCGGGGTCAGCGCACGGGAGGCCACCGCCATCGACCCCCAGCAGCGACTCCTGCTGGAGATCTGCTGGGAGGCCTTCGAGCGCGCGGGCATCGACCCCACCTCCCTCAAGGGCACCCAGACCGGTGTGTTCGCCGGCGTCATGGCCAACGACTACGCGGCACGCCTGAAGGACACCCCCGAGGGCATGGAGGGCTACCTGTCGGTCGGCAGCACCGTCAGTGTCGCCTCCGGCCGCATCGCCTACACCTTCGGTCTGCAGGGCCCGGCGATCACCGTCGACACCGCCTGCTCCTCCTCACTCGTCTCCCTCCACCTCGCCGCCCAGGCACTGCGCAACGGCGAATGCGAACTGGCCCTGGCCGGCGGCGTGACCGTGCTGGCCGCGCCCACCCTGTTCGTCGAGTTCAGCCGGCAGCGCGGCCTGGCACCGGACGGCCGGTGCAAGTCCTTCTCCGCGCGGGCGGACGGGGCGGCCTGGGCCGAAGGCGCCGGAATCCTCCTGCTGGAGCGGCTCTCCGACGCCCGGCGCAACGGCCGCCGGATCCTCGGCGTGATCCGCGGAACAGCCGTCAACCAGGACGGCGCCAGCAACGGCCTCACCGCCCCCAACGGCCCCTCCCAGGAACGGGTGATCCGCCAGGCGCTCACCAACGCGGGCCTGACCACCGCAGACGTCGACGCACTGGAGGCCCACGGCACCGGCACCACACTGGGCGACCCGATCGAGGCCCGGGCCGTACTCGCCACCTACGGGCAGGAGCGCACGTCCCCCCTCCTGATGGGCTCCCTGAAGTCCAACATCGGACACTCCCAGGCCGCCGCCGGCGTGGCCGGCGTCATCAAGATGGTCAAGGCGATGGAGCACGGAGTGCTCCCCAAGAGCCTCCACATCGACGAGCCCAGCCCGCACGTGGACTGGTCCGCGGGCGAGGTCGAACTGCTCACCGAGGCGGTGCCGTGGCCCGAGACCGACCGGCCGCGCCGGGCAGGCGTGTCCTCCTTCGGCATCAGCGGCACCAACGCCCACGTCATCGTGGAGCAGCCGCCGGCCGAGGAGACGGTCCCGCCGGCCGAGCCGATGCCGGTCGTGCCGCTGCTGCTGTCCGGCCACAACGACGCGGCCCTGCTGGCACAGGCCGAGCAGGTGGTCGGGGCGCTCGCCGACGCCGGCCCGCAGGACCTGGCGGCGACGGGCCGGACCCTGGCCCTCGGACGAGCAGGCCTCACGCACCGCGCCGTGGTGGTGGCCGCCACCACCGCCGAAGCGGCCGGCGCACTCGCGGCACCGGCCGTGCGGGGCACACCCGTGGACGGCCGCACCGCCTTCCTGTTCACCGGCCAGGGCAGCCAGCGGCTCGGCATGGGCCGGGAGCTGTACACCGCCTACCCCGCCTACGCCCGGGCCCTGGACGCCGTGTGCGCAGAGCTGGACCCATGGCTGGACGAGCCGCTGCTCGACGTCCTCTTCGGCGAGGACCCGGCGCCGCTGGACCGGACCGGCTTCGCCCAGCCCGCCCTGTTCGCCACCGAGGTCGCGCTCTTCCGGCTCCTCGAACACTGGGGCGTACGGCCGGACTTCCTGGCGGGTCACTCCATCGGTGAACTGGCCGCCGCGCACGTCGCCGGCGTCCTCTCGCTGGGCGACGCCGCACGGCTCGTCGCGGCGCGCGGCCGGCTGATGCAGGCACTGCCCGGCAGCGGCGCGATGCTCGCCGTACAGGCCGGGGAGCAGGAGGTGCTGCCGCTGCTCGCCGGACGGGAGGACCTGCTGGACATCGCCGCCGTCAACGGCCCCGCCTCCGTCGTGCTCTCGGGCGACGCGGAAGCCGTCGAGGCCGTCGGCGCCGAACTCTCCGCCCTGGGGCGCAAGACCAAGCGGCTGCGCGTCAGCCACGCCTTCCACTCCCCGCACATGGACGGGATGCTGGACGAGTTCCGGATGGTCGCCAAGGGGCTCACGTTCACCGCGCCCGCCATCCCGATCGTCTCCACCCTGACCGGGCAGCCGGTCGGCGCAGAGGAACTGACCACGCCCGAGTACTGGGTCCGTCACGTCCGCCGGCCCGTGCGCTTCCTGGACGCGGCATGCGCCCTGGAGGCCGAAGGCGTACGGACCTTCCTGGAACTCGGCCCCGACGGCGTGCTCAGCGCGATGGGACAGGACTTCCTCGACGCGGGATCGCTCTTGGTCCCGCTGCTGCGCGGCGGGCGCCACGAGCCGCACACCGCCGTCACCGCCCTGGCCCACGCCCACGTACGGGGCGTGCCGGTCCACTGGCCCGCACTGTTCGGCGAGAGCACCGCACCCGCCGCGGACCTGCCGACCTACCCCTTCCAGCGCCGGCGCTACTGGCTCACCGAAGGGCCCGGCGGCGGCAACGTCACCTCGGCCGGCCTCGACTCCGCCCGGCACCCGCTGCTCGGGGCCGCGGTGCCGCTCGCCGACTCCGACGGCGTCCTGTTCACCGGCCGGATCTCGGCCCGCAGCCACCCCTGGTTCGCCGACCACACCGTCGCCGGCACCCTGCTGGTCCCCGGCACGGCCCTGGTGGACCTCGCACTGCACGCGGGCGCCGCACTCGGCTGCCAGCACCTGGAGGAACTCGCCCTCCAGTCACCCCTGGTCCTCCCCGACGAGGGCGCGCTCCAGCTCCAGATCACCGTCGGCGGCCCCGACGCGGACGGCCGCAGGCCCATCGCCGTCCACTCGCGCGGAGAAGGCGAACAGGAGGACAAGCTCTGGAACCGGCACGCCACCGGAACCGTGCTGGCCGCCCTCCCCGCCGTCCCCGGACCCGACCTCGCGTCCTGGCCCCCGGCCGGCGCCGAACCCCAGCCGGTCGAGGACCTGTACGACCGCCTCGCCGACCAGGGCTACGGCTACGGCCCCGCCTTCCAGGGACTCCAGGCGGCATGGCGCTCGGGCGACGACCTCTACGCCGAGGTACGGCCGTCCACAGATCCCGACGGATTCGCCCTGCACCCGGCACTGTTCGACGCATCGCTGCACGCCCTGCTCCTGGAGGAGTCGGCCGGACTACGGCTGCCCTTCTCCTTCGGCGGCGTCCAGCTGACCGGGACCCGCAGCGGCACCGGCACCCTGCGCGTCAAGCTGTCGGCCGGCCCCGACGGAACGGTCGCGGTCGACATCGCCGACGAGACGGGCGCGCCGGTGGCCACCGTCGCCACGCTCGCCCTGCGCGCCCTGCCGGCCGGGACCGCGCTGACCCGCCCCCGCGATCAGCACGTGTACGCGGTGGAGCGGGCCGGTGCGGAACTCTCCGCCGGCGGCGACCTGAGCATCGTGGTCCTCGGCGATGCCGACCTCGGACCCGCCGCCCGGCACCACGCCGACCTCGCCGCGCTGGCCGCCGCGACGGCCGACGGCGCGGCCGCACCCGACGTGGTCGTCCTTCCGGTACCCCCGGCCCCCGTCCACGAGACCGGCCGGGTCACCCAGGACGTGCTGGCGGTCCTGCGCCAGTGGCTCGCCGCCGACCCGCCGGCCGGAGCACGGCTCGCCGTCCTGAGCAACGGGGAACTGGCGCACAGCGCACTGTCCGGGCTGATGCGGACCGCCGAGTCGGAACACCCCGGACGCTTCCAGCACGTGATCACGGACGGCCGGCCGCCCGGCCGCGAGCTGCTGGCCGCGGCCCTCGCCGACCCCCGTCCGCAGCTCGAACTGCACCAAGGACAGGCATACGTGACCAGGCTCGCCAAGGTCCCGCACCCGGTGCGGAACCCCGACGCCGGCGACGCGTTCGACCCGGAGCGCACCGTGCTGATCACCGGCGGCACCGGCGCGCTCGGAGCCCAGGTCGCCCGGCACCTGGTGACCGGCCGAGGCGCCCGCCACCTGCTGCTCACCAGCAGGCGGGGCGGAGCGCGGGACCTGGCCGCCGAACTGACGGAGCTCGGCGCGGAGGTACAGGTCGCGGCATGCGACGCGGCCGACCGCGACGCCCTGGCCGCCCTGCTCGCCTCGGTCCCGGACGCGCACCCGCTCACCGCGATCGTGCACGCGGCCGGAGTCGTCGAGGACAGCACGCTGGAGGCCCTGAGCCCGCAGAGCCTCTCCCGGGTCCTGCGGCCGAAGGTGGAAGCAGCCTGGAACCTGCACGAGCTGACCGCCGGGCTGGAACTGACGGACTTCGTCCTCTTCTCCTCCGTCGCCGGCCTGGTGGGCAACGCCGGACAGGCCAACTACGCCGCCGGCAACACCTTCCTGGACGCGCTCGCCGCACACCGGCACGCCGAGGGACTGCCCGCCGTGTCCCTCGCCTGGGGCATGTGGCAGGACGGCATGGCGAACGACCTCGACCACGCCGACCGGGCCCGGCTCGCACGCAACGGGATCCTGCCGATGCCGGCCGGCCAGGCCCTCGCAGCCCTCGACACGGCCCTGACCGGGGCCGGCGCGCCACGACCCGGCGCCGATGCGGTGGTGCCGGGCCCGGTGCTCGCCCCGGTGGCACTCGACTTCGCGGCACTGCGCGGCCTCGGCGACGCACTGCCCGAGCTGTACCGGGGCCTGGTGCGCACCGAGCGCCGGCCCGCCCGGCCCGCCTCCGCTCCGGCAGCGATTCCGCTGGCGCAGCGCCTCACCGGCCTGGACGGGGAGGAGCAGCGGCAGCTGCTGCTCGACTTCGTCAGGGAACAGGTCGGCATCGTCCTCGCCCACCCGGCCCCGCGGACGATCGACGTCCAGCGCGGACTGCTGGACCTGGGCCTCGACTCCCTCACCGCGGTCGAACTGCGCAACAGGCTGAACATCGCCACCGGACTGCGGCTGCCCAGCACGCTCGTCTTCGACCACCCGAGCACCCGGGCCATCGCCGCGTACCTGCAGGGCGAACTGGCCGGCGAAACCGCGGACCCGGTCCAGGCGGCCCTGGACGCACTGGAGGCCGCGCTCTCGGCCGCAGGCCCGGCGGACGGCGACGGACCGGAGGGAACGTATGCCACGCGGCTGCGCGGCCTGCTCCGGACAGTGGCCGGCGGCTCCGACGACGCCGACCTCGATCTGGCGAGCGACGACCAACTCTTCGCAGCACTCGACAACGAACTCGGCAGGTAGACATGAGTAACGAGCAGAAACTCCGCGACTACCTCAAGCGGGCGACCGTCGACCTGCGGGAGAGCCGTCAGCGTGTGCAGGAGCTGGAGGACCGGGCACACGAGCCGATCGCGATCGTGGGCATGGCCTGCCGGCTCCCGGGCGGTGTCGCCTCCCCGGACGACCTGTGGGAGCTGCTGCGCGCCGAACGCGACGCCGTAGGTCCCTTCCCGGAGGGCCGCGACTGGGACCTGGAGAGCCTGTACCACCCCGAACCCGACCACCTCGGAACCTCGTACTGCCGCGAAGGCGGCTTCCTGTACGAGGCGGACCGGTTCGACGCCGAGTTCTTCGGCATCAGCCCCCGCGAGGCGGCGGCGATGGATCCCCAGCAGCGGCTGCTCCTGGAGACGGCGTGGGAAGCCGTCGAGCACGCGGGCATCGACCCGACCGCGCTGCGCGGCACCCGTACCGGGGTGTACGCGGGCGTCATGTACGACGACTACGGCTCCCGGACTCCCCGTGCGCCCGAGGACTTCGAGGGCTACCTGCTGACCGGCAGCGCCGGCAGCATCGCCTCTGGCCGGCTGTCCTACACCTTCGGCCTGGAGGGGCCGGCGGTGACGGTGGACACCGCGTGCTCGTCCTCGCTGGTCGCGCTGCACCTTGCGGCTCAGTCGCTGCGCGGGGGCGAATGCTCCATGGCGCTGGCCGGCGGTGTCACGGTGATGGCGACACCGGGCACGTTCGTGGAGTTCTCCCGGCAGCGCGGGCTGGCGCCGGACGGACGCTGCAAGGCGTTCTCCTCGTCGGCGGACGGCACCGGCTGGGCCGAGGGCGTGGGTGTCCTGGTGCTGGAGCGGCTGTCGGACGCACAGCGCAGCGGGCACCGGGTGCTGGCGGTGCTCCGCGGTTCCGCGGTGAACCAGGACGGTGCGAGCAGCCAGCTGACCGCGCCGAACGGGCCCGCGCAGGAGCGGGTCATCCGGGCCGCGCTGGCCGACGCGCGGCTGTCCGGGTCCGAGGTGGACGCGGTGGAGGCGCACGGTACGGGTACGCGTCTGGGCGATCCCATCGAGGCGCAGGCACTGCTGTCCGCCTATGGCCGGGCCCGTGCGGACGACAACCCGTTGTGGCTGGGTTCGGTCAAGTCGAACATCGGTCACACGCAGGCCGCGGCAGGTGTCACGGGCGTGATCAAGATGGTCATGGCGATGCGGGAGGGCGTCATGCCCTCGACCCTGCACGTGGACGAGCCGACCCCCGAGGTCGACTGGTCGGCGGGCACCGTGAAACTGCTGACGCAGGCTCAGCCGTGGCCCGATCTCGACCGCCCGCGCCGCACGGGTGTGTCGTCGTTCGGGATCAGCGGGACCAACGCGCACGTGATCCTCGAAGAGGCGCCGTCCGCCCGCGAAGCTGTCGCACAGGAGCAGGACCAGGACCAGGGACAGGACCAGACGCAGGGACAGGAGCAGGAGCAGGTCCGCCCGGCGCTGCCGGCGCCGTGGTTGCTCTCGGCCAAGTCGGAGCCCGCGCTCCGGGCCCAGGCGAGCCGGCTGCTGGCCTGGCTCGCCGACCACCCCGAGGCCCAGGACGCCGACATCGCTGCCGTCCTGATCACCGCGCGCGCTCGGCTGGGCCGGCGCGGTGCGGTGCTCGGCGCCGACCGCGCCGGCCTCCTCAGCGGCCTCACGGCCCTCGCCGCGGGCGCGGAATCCCCGCACGTGGTCTCGGGCGCCGCCACCGCCGGCGAGACGGCCTTCCTGTTCACCGGCCAGGGCGCGCAGCGCATCGGCATGGGCGCGGGGCTTGCTGCCGCGTTCCCCGTGTTCGCCGCCGCCCTCGACGAGGTGTGCGCGCAACTCGATGCCCTGCTGGGGGTGTCGCTGCGCGAGGTCATGTCCGGCGACACCGGGCGCACCGCCCTGCTGGACCGCACGGAATTCACGCAGCCAGCGCTGTTCGCGTTCGAGGTGGCGCTGTACCGCCTGCTGGAGTCGTTCGGCGTGACCCCGGACGTGGTGGCCGGGCACTCGGTCGGTGAGCTGGCCGCAGCCCATGTGGCCGGGGTGTGGTCGCTGGCCGATGCCTGCCGGCTCGTCGCCGCCCGGGGCCGGCTGATGGGAGCGCTGCCGGCCGGCGGCGCGATGCTCGCCGCCGCGGTGCCGGAGGAGCGGGCGCGGCAACTGCTCGCGGCCGGGACGGTCTCGCTGGCGGCCGTGAACGCGCCCGGGGCGGCTGTGTTCTCCGGCGAGGCGGCGGCGATCCACGCGCTGGAGGACCAACTGGCCGAAGAGGGCGTGCGGACCAAGCGGCTGACGGTCAGCCACGCCTTCCACTCGGCCCTGATGGAACCGATGCTCGCCGAGTACGAGCAGGTCGCCGCATCGGTGGAGTACCGGACGCCGCGCATCGGCGTGTGCTCCACGGTGACCGGCACGATGGCCGGCTCCGAGCTGCTGACACCGCGGTACTGGGTGCGGCAGGTGCGTGAGGCCGTGCGGTTCGCACCTGCGGTGCGCTCGCTCGCCGATGCCGGCGTGCGCCGGTTCGTCGAGGTGGGCCCGGACGCGGTGCTGGCGGCGATGACCCGTCAGACACTCAGCGACGAGGAGGAGTCCCGCTCGCTGGTCACGGCGGCGGCACGGCGCGGTGTCGACGAGGCCGGTCAGTTCCTGCGGCTGCTCGCCGCAGTGCACTGCTCGGGTGCCGCTGTCGACTGGGCGCCGCTGATGCCGCAAGGCCCGGCCCGCCACCTCGATCTGCCCGTCTACGCCTTCCAGCACCGCCGTTACTGGGTACAGCCCGACGACGACGCGCTCGGTGACATGAGCCGCGCCGGCCTGCACGCGCTCGATCATCCGATGCTGCGGGTCGCCGCGCCGCTCGCCGGACGCGACGAATGGCTGTTCAGCGGCCGGCTCTCCATCGCCGACCTGCCGTGGATCGCCGACCACACCGCTTTCGGATCGGTGCTTCTGCCCGGCACCGGTTTCGTCGACCTCGCCCTGGCCGCAGGGCGCCGGCTGGACCTGCCCGTCCTGGACGAACTCGTCCTGGCGACGCCGCTGCTCCTCGACGGCACCGCCGCCGCGGACGTGCAGCTCTCGGTGAGCGAACCCGATCACACCGGCCGCCGCCGCCTGTCGATCCACTCGCGTGCCGTCACCGGCGCCGCGCCGTCCCACCCGGGCGAGCCGGAGTGGACGCTCCACGCCACCGGCGCGCTCGCCCCCGCCGACAGCGTGACACCGCACTGGACCGACCCCGACTGGCCGCCCGCCGACGGCACACCGGTCGACGGGGCGCGCCTGTACGACCGGCTCACCGACCTGGGATTCGGCTACGGCCCGAGTTTCCAGGGCGTGCGCGCCGCCTGGACCGACGGTGACGAGGTGTTCACCGAGGTCACCCTGGATGAGACGGCGGCGGGCCGGGCAGCGGGATTCGGGGTGCATCCCGCACTCCTGGACGCGGTCTTCCACGCCGCTATCGACGTGCTCGCCGAGGACCTGCCCGACGGCCGGCTGCCGCTCCCGTTCTCCTTCGGCGGCGTCCGGGTGTTCCGGCCCGGCGCCACGGCGGTCCGGGCCCGCATCATCCGCTCGGGTCCCCAGAAGGTGCGTATCGACGCCTGCGACGCCGGTGGCGCCGCGGTCCTGTCGATCGATGCCGTACTTGCCCGCCCCGCGGACGCCGGCGCTCTCGCCGGTGCCCGCAGCCCGCTCTACGCCCTGGACTGGACGCCGGTGACGGCGCAGGCGGCGCCGGACGGGCAACTGGTAGCACTGGGGCGGTCCGTCGCGGGCTGCGCCGAGACGTTCGAGGACGTCGCCGCGTTCGCGGCAGGCGGCGGTCATGCCGGCGCGGCCGTCGTCTGGTCGCCCGAGACGGCGCAGGCGGACCGCGAGGACGTCCCCGCAGCCATTCGCAGGGCCGTGCACAGCGCCCTCGCGGTGCTGCGCGGCTGGCTCACCGAACCGGGCTGCGCCGACTCGGCACTGGTCGTGCTGACCCGCAACGGGGCAGGCCTGCCCGGTGAGACGCCGGACCCCGCGGCCGCGGCCGTGCGAGGTCTGGTACGCAGTGCGCAGTCGGAGAACCCGGGGCGCATCGTGAACGTCGACCTCGACATCGACCCCGACGACACCGGGGACCTGCTCCGGCGGATCGCCGCCGCGGCCGCCATGGACGAACCACAGCTCGCGATCCGCGACGGCGTAACCGTGGTACCGAGGCTGGTGCGTGCGGTCACCGGCGAACCGGCCGGCGGAGACTTCGGCGACGGCACGGTCCTGATCACCGGCGGCGCGGGCGGCCTCGGTGCCGTCACCGCACGCCACCTGGTCGCCCGCCACGGGGTGCGCACTCTGCTCCTCGCCTCGCGCCGGGGCACGGCCGCACCGGGTGTCGAGGAGCTGGTCACCGAGCTGACCGCGCTGGGCGCCGACGTGCGTGTCGCCGCGTGCGACGTCAGCGAGCGCGCCGAGGTCGCCGCGCTGCTGGACTCCCTGCCCGCGCACCAGCCGCTGACAGCCGTGGTGCACACCGCGGGCGTGTCCGACGACGGCACGATCGAGACCCTGAGCGCCGAGCAGGTGGACCGGGTGCTCGCCCCGAAGGTCGACGCCGCCTGGCATCTGCACGAGCTGACCCGCGACCTGGACCTGTCCGCGTTCGTGCTGTTCTCCTCCGCCGGGCCGCTGCTCGGCGGGCAGGGCCAGGGCAACTACGCGGCCGCGAACGCGGCGATGGACGCGCTCGTCCAGGCACGTCGCAGCGCCGGCCTGGCCGCGCACTCGCTGGCCTGGGGACTGTGGAAGCTCGGCATGGCCGAGGCGCTGAACGACGCGGGTGGCGAGAACATGGTGCGCCAGATCCGCACCCGTCTCGGTCTCTCCCCGATCGAGCCGGACACCGGCATGCAGATGCTCGACAGCGCGTTGACCTCCGGTGAACCGATGCTGATGACCGCGCTGCTCGACACGCCGGCCCTCACCGCACTGGGCCGGCTCGGCACGCTGCCCGCGCTCCTGCGCGGCCTGATCCGCCTGCCGTCGCGCGACCGGATCGCCGACAGCCCGCTGCGTCAGCGGCTGCTCGATGCCCCCGAGGAGCAGTGGGAGCCGCTGATCCTCAACGAGGTCCGTGCGATCGCCGCCGCGGTCCTCGGCCACGAGTCGGCCGACGCCATCGCCCCCGAGACACCGTTCACGGAACTGGGCTTCGACTCGCTCGGCGGAATCGAGTTCCGCAACAAGGTGACCGCCGCCACCGGTGTCCAGCTCCCGTCCACGCTGGTGTTCGACTATCCGACCGCCGCCGCTGTCGCTGGCTTCCTGCGTACCCGGGTCGACGGTTCGCAGCCGGCGCGGCCGCGCCCCGCCTCGGCCAGGACCAGAGCTGTCGGCGGGGCCGACGAGCCGATCGCGATCGTCGGTATGAGCTGCCGGTACCCCGGCGGCGTCGAGAACCCCGGCCAGCTCTGGGACCTGATCGAAGGGCGTGTCGACGCGATCACCCCGATCCCGGGAGACCGCGGCTGGGACGTCGATCACCTGTATGACACCGACCCGGGCAAGCCGGGCAGGATCTACACCCGGGAAGGCGGGTTCCTGGACGCCGCAGGTGACTTCGACGCGGCGTTCTTCGGGATCGGACCCCGCGAGGCGGCGGCGATGGACCCGCAGCAGCGGCTGCTGCTGGAGGCGTCCTGGGAAGCGCTCGAAGACGCCGGCATCGATCCGACCTCACTGCGGGGCAGTGACACCGGGGTCTACGCGGGCGTCATGTACCAGGACTACGGCTACACGGCGCGCGAGGCCGCCGACGGCGCCGCGGAGGGCTATCTGGCGACCGGGTCTGCCGGCAGTGTCGTCTCCGGCCGGGTGTCCTACTCCCTCGGTCTGGAAGGGCCCGCGGTGACGGTGGACACGGCGTGCTCCTCGTCGCTGGTGGCACTGCACCTGGCGGTCCAGGCGCTGCGCGCGGGAGAGACCTCGCTGGTCCTGGCCAGCGGGGTGACGGTCATGTCGACTCCGCTGCTGTTCCTGGAGTTCTCCCGGCAGCGGGCGCTGTCGCCGGACGGGCGCTGCAAGGCGTTCTCAAGTGGTGCCGACGGTGTCTCGTGGGCCGAGGGCGTCGGCGTACTGGCCCTCGAACGGCTGTCCGACGCGCAGCGCAACGGGCGCCCGGTACTGGCTGTCATCCGAGGCAGCGCCATCAACCAGGACGGTGCGAGCAACGGCCTGACCGCGCCCAACGGTCCGTCCCAGGAGCGGGTGATCGCCCAGGCACTGGCCAACGCGGGTGTGGCCGCGGCCGAGGTGGACGTGGTGGAGGCACACGGCACCGGCACCACGCTGGGCGACCCGATCGAGGCGCAGGCACTGATCAACGCCTACGGGCAGGAGCGCGCCGAGCCGCTGCGGATCGGCTCGCTGAAGTCGAACATCGGGCACACGCAGGCGGCGGCCGGTGTCGGCGGTGTGATCAAGATGGTGCAGGCGCTCCAGCACGAGGTGCTGCCGGCCACCCTGCATGTCGATGCCCCGTCGCCGCACGTGGAGTGGGCGGCGGGCGCGGTACGGATCCTGACCGACGCGGAGCCGTGGCCGGCCGGGGAGCAGCCGCGCCGGGCGGGTGTGTCGTCGTTCGGGATCAGCGGGACCAACGCGCACGTGATCATCGAGGAGGCGCCCGCAGCCCCGCCGGCGCCGGTCGCCGCAACCGGCCCGGCGGCTGTGCCGCTGCTGCTGTCCGCGCGGACGCCTGCCGCGCTGCGGTCCCAGGCGCGCCGTCTGCACGACACGCTGAGCGAACGCCCCGGGCTCGAACTCAGCGACGTCGCGTCGACGCTGGCGCTGCACCGCGCGCAACTCGAGGAGCGCGCCGCGGTCGTGGGCCCGGACCGGGAGTCGCTGCTGGCGGCCCTGGCACGGCTGGCGGCCGGTGAGACGGGAGCGGGCGTGGTTGAGGGCACCGGCCGGACCGGTACGACAGCGTTCCTGTTCACCGGTCAGGGCGCGCAGCGGATCGGGATGGGCGCCGGACTGTACCGCGAGTTCCCGGTGTTCGCGGCCGCGCTCGACGAGGTGTGCGCGCAGTTCGACGCGCACCTGGAGCATGCGCTGCAAGATGTGATGTTCGGTGCGGGCGACGAGACCCTGCTCGATCGCACCGAGTACGCCCAGCCCGCGCTGTTCGCGTTCGAGGTCGCGATGTTCCGCCTCGTGGAGTCCATGGGCGTGACACCGGACGCGGTGGCCGGGCACTCGATCGGTGAGCTGGCCGCCGCACACGTGGCCGGTGTGTGGTCGCTGCCGGACGCGTGCCGGCTCGTCGCGGCCCGGGGCCGCCTGATGGGGGCGCTGCCGGCCGGGGGGAGCATGCTGGCCGCCGCGGTCCCGGAAGCACGGGCCGCGGAGCTGCTGGCAGCGGTCAACACCGATCCGGCCGCCGCGGTCTCCCTGGCGGCGGTCAACGCTCCCGAGGCGGTGGTCTTCTCCGGCAACACCGACGCGGTGTCGGCGCTCGAGGCGACGCTGGTGGCCGAGGGCGTCAGGACGAGCCGGCTGCGGGTGAGCCACGCCTTCCACTCCGCCCTGATGGACTCCATGCTGAACGACTTCGCGGAGATCGCCGCGGACCTGACCTACCACGAGCCGCGCATTGCGCTGTGCTCCACGGTCTCGGGAGCCTTCGCCGACGAACTCCTGGGCACGCCCGAGTACTGGGTACGGCAGGTGCGCGAGGCCGTGCGCTTCGCTCCGGCCGTGCGCTCCCTCCTCCAGTCGGGTGTCGGCCTCTTCGTCGAACTGGGCCCCGACGCGGTGCTGACCGCCATGACCCGTGCCACGCTGGCAGCCGATCCCGCACAGCGCGCATCGGTCGTCGCGGGATCCCGTCGCACGGCCGCCGAACCCGAGCAACTGGTCACCGCGCTGGCTGCGGCGCACTGCGCGGGCCGGCCGGTGCGGTGGTCCGGCTTCTTCGGGGCCCGGCCGCAGGCACGGATCGCGCTGCCCACCTACCCCTTCGAGCACGAACGTTTCTGGCTGCAGCCCGCGGAGAGCGCCGCGCCGCTCGCCGGCGCCGACTCCACCGGCCATCCGCTGCTGCACGCCCAGGTACAGCTCGCCGGCACGGACGAGTGGCTGTTCACCGGCAGGCTCTCGCAGCGCACACACCCCTGGCTCGCCGACCACACCGTTCTCGGCACGGTCGTGATGCCGGGAACCGGATTCGTGGAACTGGCACTGGCCGCCGGTGCCCGGCTCGGCGTGCCGCGCCTGGCGGAACTGGCCCTCGAGGCGCCGCTGATCCTCCCGGCCGAGGGCGGCACGGACCTTCAGCTCGCCGTGGGCGGAGCCGACGCCGACGGGCACCGGACCGTGACGGTCCACGCCCGTGTCGCCGACACCTGGGTGCCGCAGGCCCGTGGCCTGCTCACTCCCGCTACGCCGGCCCCGGCGCCGGGCTGGCACCGGGACTGGCCTCCGGCCGAGGGCGAACCGGTCGACGGGGCAGAGGTGTACCGCGTGCTCGGCGATCTCGGGTTCGCGTTCGGCCCGGCGTTCCAGGGGGTCCGGGCGGCGTGGCTGCGCGGGGAGGAAGCCTTCGCGGATCTCGCACTCGATGCCGGAACCGCAGCGCGTGCCACGGCATTCGGGCTGCATCCGGCGCTGCTGGACGCGGTGTTCCACGCCGCTGTCGGCCTTCTCGCCGAGAAGGGACCCGACGGCCGGGCGCCCCTGCCGTCCGCCTTCGACGGTGTTCAGCTGGCGCAGTCCGGCGCGGGCGCCCTGCGCGTCCGTATCGCCCGCACCGCGCCGGACACCTTCCGCGTGGACGCCGTCGACGCTGCCGGCGCCCCGGTACTGAGCGTGGAGTCGGTGCGGGTCCGCCCCATCGAGCGGGCGGCGCTGGCCCAGCTGCAGGGCGCGGCACCGCTGTTCGACCTCGAATGGGTCACCGTGCCCGCCGCCCACAAAGCGGACGCCCGGAGCATCGTCGTGCTGGGCGATCCCGCGATCGTCGAGGCCCCCGAGCCTCTCACCAGCTGCGCCGGCCCGGCGGAACTCGGTGAGCTGCGGGACGTGCCCCACACGGTGGTGTGGCAGGCACCCCGCGCAACGGCCGGCGGCGCGGCGGAGGTACATGCCGGTGTGCTGACGACGCTCGCCCTCCTGCAGAGCTGGAACAGCGCGGAGCACCCCGGCCGGCTCGCGGTCGTGACGCACCGGGCCGGCGGACTGCCCGGTGAGCAACCCGATCTGGTCGGGGCCGCCGTGGCCGCTCTGGTACGCAGCGCACAGTCGGAGTACCCGGGCCGGTTCCTGCTCATCGACCACGACGGCGACGCCCTGCCGGTCGCGTCCCTTGCCGCTGCCGTGGCCCAGGACGAACCGCACCTGGCCGTCCGCGAGGGCCGGCTCCTGGCACCGCGCCTGCAGCCGCTTCCCGTAACCGAACCTGGCCTGCCGCCGTCGTTCGACCGTGGCACGGTCCTCATCACCGGCGGGACCGGGGGCATCGGCGCGATCGTCGCCCGGCACCTGGTTACGGAGCACGGCGCACGGCACCTGCTGTTGGCGTCGCGTCGCGGCCCGGCCGCGGACGGTGCCGACGAACTGGCTGCCGAGCTGACCGCTCTCGGCGCCCGGGTCCGGGTCGTGGCATGCGACGTCACCGAACGCGCCGCCGTCGAGGCTCTGCTGGCCGGTATCGATGCCGGTGTTCCGCTGACCGCTGTGATCCACACGGCGGGCGTCCTGGACGACGGCACGCTCGACAGCCTCACCACCGAGCAGACGACGCGGGTGCTGGCACCGAAGGTCGATGCGGCACTGCACCTGCACGAGCTGACCCGTGACCTGGACCTGTCCGCGTTCGTGCTGTTCTCGTCGGCGGCGCCGCTGCTCGGCGGACAGGGGCAGGGCAACTACGCGGCTGCGAACGGTGTGCTGGACGCACTGGCGCGCGTACGGCGCGGCGCGGGTCTGCCCGCGCACTCACTGGCCTGGGGGCTGTGGACCGTCGGCATGGCCGGGGCGCTCGGAGGGGAAAACGGCGAGCAGTACACCCGCCGGATCCGGAGCAGGCTGGGCCTGGTCCCGATCGACGCGGAGTCCGGCATGGCGCTGTTCGACAACGCGCTCGCGACGGAGCGCGCGACTGCGGTGACCGCACTGCTGGACACGGCTGCGCTCACCGACCTGGCGCGCGGCGGCACCCTGCCCGCGATGCTGCGCGGAATGATCCAGGTGTCCCCGGCTGCCGAGGGCAGGGACGTCAGCCTGACGCAGCGACTGGCCGCACTGCCCGACGCGGACCGTGACGGTGTGATCCTGCGCGAGGTGCGCAGTGTCGCGGCGGCGGTCCTCGGTCACCGGTCCGGTGAGGCGATCGACCCGCACGCGCTGTTCACCGAGCTCGGGTTCGACTCCCTCGGTGCCGTGGAATTCCGTAACCGGCTCGCCCAACTGGCCGATCTGGAGCTGCCGTTGACGCTGATCTTCGATCACCCGACCGCCGCCGATGTGGCGAAGCTCGTGCGATCGAGGATCGAGGAGCCCGCCGCCGATGTGGCCGAGCAGGAACCGGCCGGGGTGCGCGGCACGCTCACCGACCTGGTGTCGGCGGCACACCGCCGCGGCGAACTGGCGGCGGCGATGCCTCTGCTGGTGGCGAGTTCGGCGCTGATGCCCACGTACACCGCCGACGCGGCCGGCAGGCGGCGTCCGGCCGAGGTGCAGCTCTTGGCGCGCGGCGCCGGGGGACCGGCGCTGGTCTGCATCCCGTCGTTCCTGGCGGGTTCGGGCCCTCACCAGTTCGCCCGCCTGGCCCGTGAGCTGAGCGGCGAGCGGCAGGTCAGTGTGCTGCGGCTGCCCGGGATGCGCGCGGGCGAGGAGCTGCCGGCGACGTGGGAGGCGGCGATCGAGAGCCTCGCGGCGGCAGTTGTGTCGGAGTGCGGGCGTGGTCCGGTGGCGCTGGTCGGCTATTCGGCCGGTGGCGCGGTCGCCCATGCGGTCGCCCGGCGGGTGGAGAGCGAGGGCGGGGAGCTCGTGGGCCTCGCGATGATCGACACCTACGCCCCGGACGAGGACGAGGCGACCCGCCGCGTGCTTGTCGACGCGCTGGGACAGGTCCTGTCCCGGGACAACGCACTGACTCCCGTCGATGACCACAGCCTGGTCTCCATGGGCGGCTACGTGCGGATCTACCCCGAGCGCGGGGCCGGACGGATTGCTGCTCCGACGCTGAATCTGCGGGCCACCGTGACGCTGAGCGGCTTCGAAGCCGACCCGGTTCCCGACTGGCAACACCGAGGACCGGCCGAGTACATCGAGGCAGATCACTTCTCGATCATTGAGGACCGGGCGGCAGAGACCGCCACGTGCCTGCGGAACTGGCTCGATTCACTCAAGAGCCATTCCGTCCAGCATTCCGATATATGTGGCTGCGGAATGCGTGACGCGTAAAAGCAGTCGGACACGGGGACATAACCCCGACAAGTAAGTCAAGACTTATCTTTATGGAGCTTCGTCCGTATGGTGTTGCTCGAATCGAAGGAGCTTCTTGTTGTTGAATATGAATGGTTCTGCTGTGCGTGCGGTTGACTCGGAGCAGGACTATGTGTCCTCGTTGTACGAGCTGCTCACCGAGCGGATTTCCGAGGCGCGAGTACACCGGGCGAGTGTGCTGAAGGCTCCGGCGGAAAGCGCCGGTGAGGCGTACGAGAGAGATATCGCCGCCGACCGACTGGCCAAGGAGATCGGCCGGCTGGAGGGCGCCGAAATGGGGCTGGTCTTCGGGCGCATCGACTGGTCGGACGGCACGGCCCTGCGCATCGGGCGGATCGGCCTCCATACGGAGGAGGACGAGCTGCCGCTGCTCGTTGACTGGCGCGCGAACGCGGCGCGGCCCTTCTACGAGGCGACACCGGTCCACCCGATGGACCTGCGACGCCGCAGGCATCTGCGCCTCGATGACCGCACCGTCGTCTCGGTGAGCGACGAACTGCTGGACGGGAGCACCCCGACCGATCAGGACGTGGTGGGAGACGGCCCGCTGGTCGAGGCTCTGTCGGCGCGGCGCACGGGCAGGATGAACGCGGCCGTCGCGACGCTGCAGGCCGAGCAGGACGAGATCGTCCGCTCCCCCCACCGAGGGGTGACCGTGGTGCAGGGCGGGCCCGGCACCGGCAAGACGGTCGTCGCCCTGCACCGGGCGGCCTACGTCCTGTACGCCTTCCCGCGTGCCGCGGAGGAGGGTGTCCTGGTGGTGGGTCCGAATGCCCGTTTCCTGGACTACATTTCCCAGGTCCTTCCCTCACTGGGTGAGAACGACGTGGTCCTGGCGACGTGTCAGGAACTGGCAGGGGTGTTCACGGACGCGGTGGACTCTTTCGGCACGGCACGTCTCAAGGGGAGTTCCGACTTCGCCGACGCCCTGGCCGGTCTGCTGCGTTCCTACCAAGCTCCGGCCGGCGATTTCACGGTGCAGGTCGGTCAGGAAGTGATCTCGCTGCCCGAGAGGGAAGTGGCCGCGGCGCGCGATACCGCTGTCGCGGCCGTATCGGGGCACAATCCCGCGCGACAGGTGTTCAAGGAACTCCTGGCCGATGCCGTGACCGATGCGATGCAACGGGACATGGGCGACGTCCTGGAGCAGATCGACGCCGATACCGAGAGAATGACGGGTCTGGATCTCGACCGTTTCACGGGGGCCACTCGGCGTCGTGCCGAAGGCGCCGGCGACCCGGGTCCGGTCCATGAGCTGGACCTGGACGCCATCCGCGCCGACCTCCTCGGTGATGCCGGTATGGACGGGGCGGTCGAGGCGCTGTGGCCGAGGCTTGCGCCGGGTGACCTCGTGAACGCTCTGCTGGGGGACGAGGACGCTCTCGCCGAGCACCTGCCGGGTGTGACCGAGCAGGAGCGGTCCCTGCTGCTGCGCGGTGCGGGTGATCCGTGGACCGGTGCCGATGTCCCGCTCCTTGACGAGTCGGCGTCCTTGATCGATGGCCCTCCCGAGCGGGTGTTCGGGCATGTGGTGGTCGATGAGGCGCAGGAGCTGACGGGGATGGAGTGGCGAATGGTTGTCCGGCGTTGTCCGGGCCGGGGGATGACATTGGTGGGTGATTTCGCGCAGGCGGGTCCGGTGGTGACGGCGGCCGGCTGGGAGGAGGCGTTGAGCCCTCATGTGGGGCGGAGGTTCAAGCGGCACAGTTTGAGCGTGAGTTATCGCACGACGCAGGAGATTCTGGAGAGCGTGCGGGATTTGCTGGCGCGGATCGCTCCGGATCAGGTGCCCGCGCGGTCTCTGCGCAGTGGTGAACACCCTCGTTCGGTGACTGTTTCGTCGGGTGGGTCGGTCGCCGCTGTTGTGCGGGAGGTGTCCGTGCAGGGGGCTGCGTTCCCGGGTGAGCTCTTGGGGGTGGTGTGTGCGGACGCCAGGGTGGACGAGTTGGTGGCCGGGGGTGTTGCTCGCCATGCGCGTGTGGTGCCGGCGTCGCAGGCCCGTGGTCTGGAGTTCGACGGGGTGGTGGTGATGGATCCGGAGGAGATCATCGCGGCGCGTCCTGGTGGGGAGAGGGACTTGTACGTGGCCCTGACCCGGGCCACCAAGCGCCTGTGCACCGTCACTGCCGGGTCTGCCTGACGGTTGTTGCGCGGGCGCGGTGCCGCGCGTGGCCGCCGTGCTGCTGTGGCGGGTGTCAGAGGAGCCGGTCGACGAGTCCGTCGATGTACTGGGGGGTGAGTTCCATCCCGAACAGGACGCGGATATACATCGGGGCGAGGACGTGGTCGAGTACGTCGAGTGCGGCGGGGGTACTCTCGCCGCGTTCGGCGGCGCGGTCGAGCATGGACTGCATCTGGCGGGTGCGTTCGTCGCGGAGGCTGTCGCGTGCCTCCCGCCCCTGTTGTCCCTGCTGGCCGGTGCCGGTGCCGGTGAGGGCGACGGCCAGGCGTACGAGTGCCGGCCCGTCGGGTCCGGTGATCTCGCGGGCGACGTTGGCCGCGTAGGCGTGCAGGTCACTGGCCAGGCTCCCGGTGTCGGGCATGGGTGACTGCGCGTTGAGGCGGGTGAGCATCACCTCGGAGAGAAGGTTCTCCAGACTGCCCCACCGGCGGTAGATGCTGCTGTCGGCCACACCCGCACGGGCCGCGACCTCCGCGACGGTGAAGTGGCCGTAACCGCGCTCGCCGATCAGCTCGGTCAGTGCCTGATGTACCTGCGCGCCGACCCGGGCGCTGCGCCCGCCGGGCCGCCGGGCTCGCTGTTGTCCATTCATACCCCTCACCTTAACGCAGCCCAGACTTGCGTTTACGGGTGACCCTCCGTATAGTCTCTTAACGCAGCCACTGACTGCCTTAAAGTTCTGGAAGGCGATCACACCAGTCGTGGCCGGGCACAACCGATGACATTGAGAGGAACCCCCATGGCTGCATCGCCTGCAACACCGGACAGCCGGCCGAACCGAACCGTGCTCCTCACGGTCACCTGCCTGGGCCAGTTCATGGTCCTGCTCGACAACACGATCGTCGGAGCGGCCCTGCCCGACATGCAGCACCGCCTCCACACAGAACTGACCGGTCTGCAGTGGATCGTTGACGCCTACGTACTCCTGGTCGCGATGCTCCTCCTGTCCGGCGGCGTCTTCGCCGACCGGTTCGGCCGCAAACGCGTCTACCTCACCGGCGTCGTGGTCTTCACCGTCGCGTCCCTGTTCTGCGCCCTCGCGCCCTCCGTCGGCTGGCTGATCACCGGCCGGGTCCTGCAGGGCATCGGGGCCGCCGCACTGGCCCCCGCCTCACTCGCCCTCCTCGCCGCCGCCTACCCCCTGCCCCAGGAACGCGTCAAGGCGATCGGGCTGTGGGCCGGACTCAGCGGAATCGGCCTCGCCGCGGGCCCCGTCGCCGGCGGTGTGCTGACCCAGGCCTTCGGCTGGCCCGCCATCTTCCTCGTCAACCTGCCCATCGGCGTGATCCTTCTGCTGGTCGGCCTGCGCCACCTCGCCGAGTCCCGCAACCCGAACGCCCCCGCGATCGACATCCCCGGCACCGTGCTGTCCGTCCTGAGCGTGGGCGCGCTCACCTACGGCCTCATCGAGGGCGGCGCCCGCGGCTGGACATCACCGGTCATCCTGGCCAGCTTCGCCGCCACAGTGATCCTCCTCGCGGCCTTCATCACCGTCGAAGCCCGCCGCGCCGCACCCATGCTGCCGCTGCAACTGTTCAAGCGGCGCCTGTTCACCGTGTCCAACACCGCGATGGTCGTAGTCGGATTCGCCCTCATGGGCTCCTCGTTCTTCTTCTCCCAGTTCTTCGTCTACGTCCAGGGCAGCTCGATCCTGCGCGCCGGCCTGCAGACCCTGCCCGTCTCCCTCGCCATGGTCGTCGTCAGCCCGTACGCAGGACGCCTGGCCGCCCGCTACGGCTTCCGCGCCGTGGTCACCACCGGCCTCGCCCTGGCCGGCCTGGGACTCCTCGCACTCGGCACCGTCCACGCCGACACCGCATACGGGAACGTGTGGTGGCGCCTGGCAGTCGCCGGCACCGGATTCGCCCTGGCCATGTCCCCGCTCACCGGGGCCGCGATCCAGGCAGTCAGCCCGCAGGAAGGCGGCCTCGCATCCGGCGTCAGCAGCACCACCCGACAGATCGGTGCCGTCTTCGGCGTCGCCGTACTCGGAGCCATCGTCCGCTCCCGGCAGTCCAGCGGCGCCACCTTCGAGACCGGCCTCAACAGCGCCTTCCTCGCCGCCGGCATCGTCACCCTGGTCACCGCCGTGTTCACCGGGCTGCTGCTGACAAAGCCCAAGCCCGCACAGGAACCCGCACTCCCGAAGCACTCCACCGCCCCTGACGCGGTCACTACGCTGAACAGCGCACCCGCGACCAGCCGCTGACCACAACCCCAGCACTGGAGCATATGAGCACGCCCCATCAGTTATGCGACATGCGCATAGGCTGGGTAGGGTGTGCTCATGCTGATGAGTACGGAGGAAACGCTGCGGGTAACGGTGACCGCGATTGCGCACCGCACCGGTGAGCAGCAGGCCGCTCTGGCCACCGCGTTGGGGCTGACACAGAGCCAGATCAGCCGCAGACAGCGCGGAAAGGCCTCGTGGACGCTGACGGACTGCGACCAGCTCGCCGCCCACTGGGGGATCCCCGTGCTGGATCTCCTCGCGGGCCCCACGCACGCCCTGGCGAAACTGCCCACGGACCGCATCGCGACCGGTGGGCAGCTGACCCTCATCCCACTCGAAACGCCGCCACCAACAACTCCGCCCGCCGCTCCCACTTCCGCGCCCGCCGCTCCCACACCCGCCGCCCCGGCCCCGGTCCCGGCCGCCCCGGCCCCGGCCGCACAGGCCCTAGCTCCGGCCCCAGCTCCGGCCGCCTCGGCGCCGCCCGCGCTGGCGTCGGTGGTTCCGAGGCGGGTGGTTGTGCCTGCTGGTCCGCTCGCGGACCGTGTCCGTGGACGCGTGACTGAGGAACTCACTTCCCATAACGGTGATCTGGGAGCCGCGCAGGCCGCGCTTATCAAAACAGCCGTACCGGATGTGATGGCCCTGTTCGCGGCCTCACGAGTCGGTGGCCGCTATGAACACTCGGAGTTCCCACCCACCGCTGACATCCTGAAGAAGGCATCACAAAAAGGCGCTGACCAGGTCTGGGAAGCCCGCCCGAAATGGCGTTCCGAGGAACTGCACCGCGCCGCTCGCGGCGGGCACGTCACTCTCGAGGTCACCGCCCTGGACATGAACGCCGCCTACCTCAGCGCCCTGAAGGCCTGGCTGCCGATCGGGAAACTCGTCCATTCCCAGGGCAACCACCACGACCCGAAACGCTCCGGCATCCACCGGATCACCCCCGCCCCCTGGGATCAGCCGGATCTCCCGTCACCGCTCGGCGCACGCAAGGAACCAGGGCCCCTGTGGGTGACAGAGCCCACCCTCCGTCTTCTGTTGCGTTGCGCGAGAATCGGGTTGGCCGAGGCTCCGAAGATTCATGAATCGTGGACGTCGGGTGCTTCGGAGGGGTTGTTGGAGAAGATGCGCCGCACTCTTGCCGAGGTACGCAAGGAAGCTATTTCCAGCAATGACGAAACGACTCTGGAATACGTGAAATCCATGTATTCTAAGTTCGTGTCCACTATTGGGGAAAGTACCGCGAACCGGGAGATCCGGCGTCCCGACTGGATGCATATCATCCGTTCGCAGGCATTTGTGAACCTGTGGCTGAAAGCGCATAAGGCACACACGTCAGGTCTGACAGTCGTTCAGATGTCGGGTACAGACGAACTGCACGTTGCCGGGGACTGGCAAACGGTGTTCCCGGAAGGCCGCGACCTTTCCCAGGTCAAGGCAAAATTTACCTACGCGCTGGGGGAGTAGTCCATGACAGGCGGCGCGACCGACCTCTGGGGCGAATGGCAGAAGTATGGGGCTCGGGGGGTGAGTGGTGCTCGGGCGCTGGCGGCCGAGCTCGATCGCATCGCGCGTGAGGGGGGTATTGCCTCGCCGGTCACGACCAGCCGGGGGCTTTCTGCTCGCCTGAATTATCTTGACAGTCGGCCCGGTCGTGAAGTTCTTGCCAGGCATGGGGTCAGTGCGCGGTTGCTGCGTTCCTGGGAGCGTGGGGTGCGTCCCAGCCGTTCGAAGCTGGAGGCGGTCGACAGGGCCTATCAGGAGCGTCGTCGGGACAACCTGGTGCGTTCGGGTGCGTTGAAGCGGTTGCTCGACAACGCCGGCCGAGGTCGGCGGATCGAGATCTACCCCGTGGACCAGTCAGCCGTGGACGAGCAGCGTCGTCGGCCGGAAGTCACCGAACGCTCCGTGCAGGCCCGCTATGTCTGGGACGACATGGTCGAGGCTTGGGCTGCGGGTGACCTGGACACCCTGGACGAGATCTGGGACGACATCATCACCGACCTGGATTCCGACTATGCGGCGTACGCCTATGTCGGATCGATCGGGATCGGCGCCTGACAGCCACTCCTCCCAGCAGCCCCACGTGAGAGGTGTCAGCTTTCGGGGTTACGGGACCTGCGGAACCGGGCGGGGCGTGGGGATGTGACGCAGTGCCAGACACAGCGATTCCCCGGAGCTTTCGTGGCAGCGTTCATTTCGCAGGTACAGATGTCTTCCTCGTGGAGGGCTTTTTTGCGTTTCGTCTTCGTGGACCTGACGAGTCGCCAAGAGCGCTCCCGACCTTTCCCGGGAACTAAATTGGATTAGACCAATTAACGCCCAGTCAGGGGCTCCCAGGACGTCCCAGGAGTTGAGGCCGGCACCCGATGGACCAGCATGACGAGACATCAGGAAACGGGCACGCACCGCAACCAAAACAGGCCCTTCCCTCCTGCTGGCCAGTCAAGGGCAGGCCGAAGGCCGGCCCCACGGGCCGAAGGCGGCCTGGGGGCTCACTTCGCGAAGGGGTCCAGCCCGCGTACGTCCTCGGCCTTCACCACGTCCGAGGCGTCCGGCCTTTGCGGTTCGACCGGCACGTCGACGTCGTAGACGTCGACCACCACGGGGGTATCCGCGATCTCGAACTCGATGCCGTGGGGCGTCGGTCTGCCCGCCTTCGGTACGTGGACCACCACCTCGCCGTCCTTGACCGTGTGAGTGAGCGCGACGCGCTGCTCCCCGTCCTTGGTGCGGGGGTTGCTGTGCTCGGCGGTGGTCACCGAGGCGGGCACCCCTGCGTAGGCCGTGTCCATCCGGCACAGTGACAGGGCGATCTGATCGGTCAGCTCGGTGGCCGAGGACTCTACGTACTTGCCGCGCGCCTTCGCGACCGCGCCCTTGGCCGCGGCGACCGCCTCGGGGCCCACGAACTGGGCATCCACGATGGAGCCGTTCAGGGTCTTTTCGTCGTATACCGACCAGGCCCGGTCGCCGATGATGACGAAGCGGGTCACCCCGTGGAAGCGCGTGTAGGTGCCCGCGCAGTGGCCCTCGCGGTCGACGTGCAGATCGATCGCGGAGCCGACCTCGTCCCTGACCTCACCCTTCAAACCGAATGACCGGTAGCCCTTGAACGTCTTCAGCGCCTCGGTCATGCGTTGTGCGTCGCTCACGGACGGCGCCGGGGACGCTGTGGCGTCGGCGGCCTCTCCGCCGGCCCCACCGCAACCCGCCAGCCCACTCACCGCGACAACGGCGCACAGCACCGCCGCGCGCTTTCTCCACCTCGCCATGTCCGGCGCCCTCCCCAGAATCCGCCCGCCAGGGTGCGGCGGGCGGCCCAGTCTCCCATGCGGCGGGGCAGCCGTTCAGCGCCCCACCACCCTGACGACGACGTCGTCAACGCCGTGATCACCCTGGGCGGCCCCACCGCACCGGCCCCGCACTCGTGTGGCACGAGCGGCACGGCTGGCGCACCGCACCCTCCCGCCGACATCCCCTGCCCCCGTGGCGCGGCCGCACCGCCCGAGGGCAACGGCGTCCGGTATCTCGCCACCGGCACCACACCCCACCCGACGCCCTGACCGTTCGCTCACGGCGCCTAGACGCTTCTTCTGGATCACTCCTCGCAACAGCTGTGTCAGTGCGGCGTGGGAGAGTCCTGGGCGTGGCGATGCCGGAGGGCCTTGAACGAGCGGTGCCTGAGATCGGACGCGACTTGTTCGACGTTCTCGTCATCAGGACCGACTTCAGCGACGACGAGGCGTGGAACGCGGTGGTTGGGGAGTTGCGTCGGCCGTGGGGGCCAGGTGGTGAGTTTCCCGCAGGAGTGCAGCTGGTCGATGCGCCTGTCTGGTCAGGTGCGACGGCTGACGAGGTTCTTGCCGCTGCGGTGGATGAGGACCTGCTTGTCGTCTTCCTCGCTGACCGCGACACGATGCAGTCGCCGGCGCATGCGTTGCTGGCTCTGTCGACCGTCTGGGAGGACGTGAGCGGCCTTGACCCCGTCTATTACCAGGAACTCATCGAGGCGCCGGAGCCCCGGGAGTTTCGTGCTGTGCCCGCCGCGGTGCACGGTGTCCAGATGGACTTGGCGGCTCGGCAACGTGGACTTCGCAGAGCACGCTGCGGCTGCCTCCGAAGAGCCTGATCAGGTGCTGCGGCCCATCTGATCGGAACAGCGGGCGGTCATTGCCTCGGCCGATGTGAGTCGTTCGTTGGGGCATGTCGTGAGTGATGCGCAGTGGGCGCGGATCGAGTCGTTGCTGCCGGATCGAATGCCGAGGAGCGGACCGGCCACTACTCGGAGCAGCGGCCGGCAGAGCACCGCTGGCTCATCCGATCGCCGCACGGCTGGAAGCTGTCGAATCCAAGCCCCGCAACTCCGATGACGAGTGACGTCAGTGCGCAGCGAGGTATGGGCGGGAGCCTGACGGCCTTCATGGAACGAGCCCTGCGGCCGTTCCAGCATGTCGAGTTGGCAGAACACCCAATCCATGCAGCCCTTCGGCGGATTCATCGGTGAACAGCGGCTGATGGAAGATGGCAACTACTGGGTCGGCCTCGACGGGCTCACCTCCTGACAGAACTCCACAAGGGGAAGGCCCTCACGGGAACATCCGTGGGGGCCTTCCCTGTGTGCCTCAGGGGAGGGTGACGATGCCATCTTGGATCCGCTGACTGGTTTCCTCCGGACCAAGGATTCGCTCCAGATCCTCAAGAACCGACGCGAAGAATTCCGACAGATCCGGGAAGAGATCCATGGTCTCCACGTCGCCGTCACTCCACTGCCCCACCGAACCTGTCTCCGCGTCGATGAAGAAGCCATACATCTCACCACATGCATAAGACTCGGCGGCGAAAGGAATCCACTCCTTCCTCCAATAGTCCTCATCCTCGCTCGGACCAGGCATCATCTGATGATGCAGCCGCTCGATACTCGACAGAGGAAGCAGCGCCCATCCGCCGACGAGGAACTCGCCTTCTTGGCAGGAACCCGTCAGGCCGTTCGACCCATCGAGCCGGGTGACGGTCCCGTTGTTGACCTTCAGATAGGCACGCAGATCCTTTGGGAACCGAACACTTATCTTCTCCTCGACAGCGTCGATCTCCTCGTCGTTCGCCGCATCTCCCAGAGCACGGTGACTGACCGGGGCATACTCACGCAGCCAGGACACAACACGCTGCCACGACTCACCTATATCACTCGGCACGCAGACCTCCATCAAATCTACTAATCACGCTGGGCATTCGCACTGCAGGGATGATCCTGCCCTGCGGCACAAGTAAATTCCAGCGCAACGGCCAGCCCACGCCCATACCGTACCCTCTGCTGACATAGCCAGGAATTGCCCTGCGGGGGTGAGGACTTTCCCCCACCCCCGCATTCGCTTTTATGAACGAGGAGTCGCCATGAGCATTTCGATCCTTCCAGGGAAAAAGTGGAGTAGACCAGTTGACGTCTGGTCAGAAATGAGTATGCCATCTCGGGAGTTGGGGCCGGCATCGAGTTGGCCTTTGACGGGTGCCGCGCCTGTAGTCGCCAAGGGCTGGCCGGAGGCCGGACCTACGGGCCGAAGGCCCAGCATCATCACCGAAGGTGATGATGCCTCAGGGCGCCGAAGGCGGCCAGGGGGTGCGGAGCACCCCCGCATCTTGACGGCCCGTAGGGCCGTCGCGTCGTGTCTCCGGAGGAGACCGCGCG
>NZ_JBICXG010000027.1:16959-98816 GCF_043200175.1 Streptomyces sp. NPDC048462 | reverse complement strand
AACGCCTCGAAGAACCGCGCCTTCAACACCGCGAAATCCACGATCCCCGCAACTCCCTGAACTCCAGGGTGTTGCGGGGATCGATAGAACCCGCCTATCCGGTACGGGGCCGTATCGCGTGGGGCCGGGCGGGACCAGTCGCGGGGGAAGCCGGCTGTCCGCGTGGCGCGGGCCTGGCCACCGGGGCGCCGAGCGAGCCGGTTACGCTCGTCGGGTGGATCCCAAGACCAGAAACCGCATCATGGCGGCCGTGCTCGTGCTCATGTTCGCCGTCGTCGCAGTGGCGGCCGCCCTCGGCTGATCGGTCTGCCGGGGGACGGCCGCACGCGGGACCGCGTCTACCAGGCGAAGTTCTCCGGCGACGGGCCCGGACCCGGGAAGATCTCGTCCAGAGCCTTCAGCACCTCGTCCGACAGCTCCAGCTCCACCGCGCGCAGCGCGGAGTCGAGCTGCTCGCGGGTACGCGGACCCGAGATCGGGCCCGTGACGCCGGGACGGGTCAGCAGCCAGGCCAGACCGGCCTCGCCGGGCTCCAGGCCGTGCTTCTCCAGCAGGTCCTCGTACGCCTGGATCTGCGCCCGCACCTTCGGGTCGGCGAGCGCGTCGCCGGAGCGGCCCGAGGTGGAGCGGGCGCCGCCGCCGTCGCGCTCCTTGCGCAGGGCGCCGCCGAGCAGACCGCCGTGCAGCGGCGACCACGGGATGACGCCGAGGCCGTACTCCTGGGCGGCCGGGATGACCTCCATCTCGGCACCCCGCTCCATCAGGTTGTAGATGCACTGCTCGCTGACCAGCCCGTAGCTGCCGCGCTGCTTGGCGACCTCGTTGGCCTGGGCGATCTTATATCCGGCGAAGTTGGACGAGCCGGCGTAGAGGATCTTGCCCTGCTGGATCAGTACGTCGATGGCCTGCCAGATCTCCTCGACCGGGGTCGACCGGTCGACGTGGTGGAACTGGTACAGGTCGATGTGGTCCGTCTGCAGCCGCTTCAGGCTGGCGTCCACGGCGCGGCGGATGTTGAGTGCGGAGAGCTTGTCGTGGTTGGGCCAGGCCTCGCCGTCGGCGGCCATGTTGCCGTAGACCTTGGTGGCGAGGACGACCTTGTCGCGGCGGTCGCCGCCCTGGGCGAACCAGGTGCCGAGGATCTCCTCGGTGCGGCCCTTGTTCTCGCCCCAGCCGTAGACGTTCGCGGTGTCGAAGAAGTTGACACCCGCGTCCAGGGCCGCGTCCATGAGTGCGTGGCTGTCGCTCTCGTTGGTCTGGGGGCCGAAGTTCATCGTCCCCAGGACGAGGCGGCTTACTTTGAGTCCGGTGCGTCCGAGCTGCGTGTACTTCATGGGACCAAGCCAACGCCTTGGAGTCCGCTCGAAGCAAGGGCGGATGTCCCTGAGCGGCGGGTCCTACCCGCGTGCGAACCGGTCCAGCGCCGCCAGCACCGCCCGGCTTGTCGCCGCCCCGCCGAGGTGCCCGGCGTCGTCGATCACGGTCAGTTCCGCGTCCGGCCACGCCTTCGCCAGCTCCCACGCGGTGATCAGCGGACCGCCCAGGTCGAACCGGCCGTGCACCAGCACCCCCGGGATTCCCGCCAGCCGCCCGGCGTCCCGGATCAGCTGCCCCTCCTCCAGCCAGGCACCGCGGGAGAAGTAGTGCGCGCAGATCCGTACGAGCGCCTGCTGGGCGCGTGCGGGCCGGCCGCTGTACGGGGGCGGTCCGGAGTACGCCTCCTGGGAGAGCACCGCGTCCTCCCAGGCGCACCAGTCGGCGGTGGCCCGTGCCCGTACCTCTGGGTCGGGGCTATCCGTGCGCCGGGCGTACGCGGCGAGCACGTCGGGGGTCGCGTCGCTCGCGGCCTCCGGGACCCCGGCCCGGAACAGGTCCCAGGCCTCGGGGAACACGTTCCCCACGCCCCGGTACAGCCAGTCGATCTCGGAGCGGCGCGTCGTGGTGACGGCCGGGATCACGATCTCGCTGACCCGCTCCGGGTGCCGCTCGGCGTACGCGAGGATCAGCGTCGAGCCCCAGGAACCTCCGTACAGCAGCCATGAGCCGACGCCCAGCCGGACGCGCAGCCGCTCCATGTCCGCGATCAGCCGGTCCGTCGTGTTGAACCGCATGTCGGCGGCCGGGTCGCTCGCGTGCGGGGTGGAGCGGCCGCAGCCGCGCTGGTCGAAGAGGATCACCCGGTAGCGGTCCGGGTCGAAGTACTGCCGGGGCCGCTCCGTGCACCCCGAGCCCGGTCCTCCGTGCACGACGACGGCGGGCTTGCCGGCCGGGTTGCCGCACACCTCCCAGTACACGAGGTTGCCGTCCCCGACGTCGAGCATCCCCTGTTCGTACGGCTCGATCGGCGGGTACTTCTCGTCCGGGTGGCGCTGCACGGTGCTCACTCCCGTTCCTCGGCGATGTGCCGAGGGGCCCGCCCCGGCCCCGGAATTCTCACATGGAGGTGGCCTCGGGAAGGTGGTCCTCGTGGCGGCTTGAACAGCGTCGTCCCGGAGAGCCGGAAGAGCTTGTCGAGGCCGGGCTGGGGCCTGTCGGCGGGGCTCAGCCCTTCACGGCGACGTGGTACGCGGACACCCACAGCACCGCCGCGGAGCCGAGCCCCACCACGGCCCGCACGCTCTCGCTCGACAGGCCGGCCGCGATGAGCGCGAACCCGACGATCGCGACGGCGCTCAGCAGGACCGCCGTCCCCTTGTACTGCCACTGGTCGTAGAAGCGGGCGAGCGGGAAGAAGTGCAGGCCCACGACCAGCGCGATGACGGCCGGGATGAACTCCGGGTGGCCGGAGGCGTTCGACGCCGCGATCACGGCGAAGATGACGGCCACCTCGACGGCGTTCACGATGCCGACCGCGCGCGCCCAGTTCTCCGGCAGGTTCACCATGCGGGGCGAGGGGGCGGCGCCCTTGCGGTAGGCGAGCACGATGGCAACCGCCGTCAGCGGTACGGCGACGATCTCGACGGCAAGGGCCGCGCCGGAGGACGCCAGTCCGGACGCGCCGGCGAAGGCCCAGATCACGGCGAACACCGAGAGGACCAGCGTGCCCCGGCGGCGGAGGTTCCGGGTGAGCGCGACGCACTCGGCGTTCGTGGCCGAGGGTATGGGGGGCGTCGATGGCGTTGCGGGCGTCATGGGCGTCATGGGCGGAGGGTACAGCGATCCTCTCCCCGGACCGGCTGCTTCGGGCGGACTCCATCGGCCCGATCCGCCGTTCTGGCCTGCGGCGTAGCGTAGGAGCCGTGAACGCGACTCCCGAGGTGCTGGCCGTACTCGACGACCTGCTCGCCACCGCATCCCCCGACGACCGCGGGGCGCTGTGGCAACTGGCGCAGCCGGGAAGGGAGTTGGATGCCAACCTGGTGCGGCTGTCGCCGGGTGCGGAGGTGGGCGAGCACCAGGAGGACGTGCTCGATGTCCTCCTCGTGGTTCTCGCGGGCGGCGGCCGCCTCACTCCGGGCGGGGGCGGTACACCGTTGGAGCTGACCCCGTCCACGGTCACCTGGCTGCCCCGCACCTCGCGGCGCGCGCTGGCCGCGGGCCCGGACGGCCTCGCCTACCTCACGGTCCACCGCCGCCGTCCCGGGCTGGCCATCAAGCCGACGGTGTTCACGCAGCAGGGCGGCGAGGCGCCGTGCTCCCTGGACCGGGTGTGCCCGGAGTGCGGCCGGATGTCCCAGGAGTCGGCGCCGAAGTACTGCGGCGAGTGCGGCGAGCGGTTCCCGGAGCGCTGAACGAGTGCCCCGGGAGCCGCCCTCTGCGACTGGGGCGCGCCGGTCTACCGGGTGAGTGCGGCCGGTTCGTCCAGCCGGGTCAGCTTGTGCGGGTTGCGCATCAGGTAGACCCGGGTGATCCGTCCGTGCTCCACCGTGAGACTCACCGCCGTCGACTCGCCGCCGAGTTCGATCCGGCCGGCCGGTGCGCCGTTGAGCCACACCGGCGTCGTCGCGATCTCGGGGGCGTCCGGCCGGCCCGCGCGGGCGAGCAACTCCGCGACCGACAGGGCCCCGTGGACCGGAAACAGAACGGCCGCCGCGATGCCGCCGCCGTCGGCGAGCAGGACCACGTCCGGCGCCATGAGCTCCATCAGCTCCTGGAGCCGCCCGGTGCGCAGCGCGCTGAGGAAGCGCTCCACCACGGCCTGCTGCTCCGACCGGCTCACCCGCACCCGTGGCTGCCGGGCCACGACGTGCTCGCGGGCCCGCCGTGCGGTCTGGCGGACCGCGGCGGCGGACTTCCCCACGGCCTCGGCGATCTCTCCGTACGGCAGCTCGAACACCTCGCGGAGCACGAACACCGCCCGCTCCGTGGGTCCGAGGGTCTCCAGCACGGTCAGCATCGCGATCGAGACGCTCTCCGCGAGTTCGACGTCCTCGGCCACGTCCGGGCTGGTCAGCAAGGGTTCCGGCAGCCACTCCCCGACGTAGTCCTCGCGGCTGCGCGACAGTGACCGCAGCCGGTTGAGCGCCTGCCGGGTCACGATCCGGACGAGGTACGCCCGCGGATCACGTACCTGCGAGCGGTCGGCGCCGGCCCATCGCAGCCAGGACTCCTGAAGCGCGTCCTCCGCGTCGGCCGCCGAGCCGAGCATCTCGTACGCGACGGTGAAGAGCAGGTTGCGATGGGTGACGAACGGGTCCTCGCTCATGTCGCCGACGCTACTCCGGAGCTCCCGGGACGCGGGGCGAGGGGAATCTCGCAGGCGTCGGAGAAGCCCTGTGATTCGATCCCGAGCGCCGCATTGTTCCTGGTCGCCATGTTGGTGAAGGCGACGAACGCGGTCAGCTCGACCAGTGCCGCCGGGCCGAGCCGGTCGAGCAGCCCCGCCGACAGCTCGTCCGTGACGGTCGGCGGCGTGCTGGTCATCGCCTCGGCGTACTCCAGCACGTCCCGCTCCAGCGGTGTGAACACGTCCGACTCCCGCCAACGTGGCACCTGGGCGGCCTTGTTGACGTCCAGCTTCTGGTTCTGTGCCAGGAAGTAGCCGATGTCGAGGCACCAGGCGCAGCCGACCTGGGACGCGACCGCGATGTGCGCGAACGACTTGAGCTCCTCGTCGACCTCCTTCCACGCACCCGCCTTGGCCGCGAGCTCCGTACTGGCCGAGGCGACCGCAGGACTGTTCCACGCCACCGCGAAGGGGTCGGGTACGACGCCGAGCTGCTTGACCATGTTCTCGCTCGCGGCGGTGTCGACCTCGGCCCTGGGAACCCGTAGCGCCATGATGTCCTCCTGTGTCCGTACGGTCCTGCCGGTCTGTCCGGCCCGTGTGACATGAAGACACCACCCGTCCTGCCGATGTGACAGCCGCCGAGGAAGCCGTACGGCGAGCGCGGGGCCGAGCTCCGGACGTGCGCCCGTCGCCCTCCGTGGGCAGCGGCCCGCCCGTGCGACGATCGGGCGATGGACAACCTGAACCTTCGCCTCGCCGATGACGGCGACCTCGCCGCTGTCGTCCGCCTGCGTGACGACGCCGCCCGGTGGATGCTCGCGCGCGGCGTCACCGGTCAGTGGCAGCCGGGCGAGCTGAGCGAGGACCACTTCCGCAGAGCCGTGAAGCGCGGCGGCGAGGTCTGGGTGGCCGAGGCCGGTGAACGGCTTCTCGGGGCGTGGGAGTTGTGGTGGGAGGACGAGGCCGCCTGGGGGCCGCAGCCACCGGTGGCCGGCTATGTGCACCGGCTGATGGTGGATCGCGAGGCCGCCCCGCCCGGGACCGGCCGGCTGCTGCTGCACGCGGCGGAGCGCCGGGTCGCCGCCGAGGGGCGGGAGTTCGTCCGGCTGGACTGCCTGGCGGACAACGTGCGCCTGAACTCCTATTACCTGGACGAGGGTTACCGGGCCGTCGGGCGGATAGCGGGCAAGCCGCAGCCCGGCGGTGCGCCCAAGTCGTTCACGTTGCTGGAGAAGGCCACGCGCGCCATCCGGTGATCGCGGGGTGGGCCCCGCCTGTGTGAGGTGGGCCATGTGCACTGGACCTCAAGCGCAGTTGAGCAAGCAGGCTTACGCGTATCGCGGGACGGCCCGAGCGGCCGGCCCGGAACCTGCGCTGTCAAGGAGCTTGCGATGTCCGACAACCGTGTTGTGGTGGTCACTGGTGCGACCGGCCGGCAGGGCGGTGCCGCCGCCCGCGCGCTGCTGTCCCACGGCTGGACGGTGCACGCCCTGGTCCGCGACCCGGACAGGGCCGAGGCGCTCGCGCTGAAGGCGGCCGGTGCGGTCCTGTTCCGGGGGGACCTCGACGACGAGGCCTCGCTGGACGCGGTCCTGGCGGGGGCGTACGGGGTCTTCAGCGTCCAGACGTTCACGGGGCCCGACGGCTTGGACGGGGAGGTGCGCCAGGGCAAGGCGGTCGCGGAGGCGGCGGCCCGCGCCGGTGTCGCGCACTTCGTCCACAGCTCGGTCGATGGCTCCGACCGCCCCGGCGCGGTGGGGCACTTCGCGTCGAAGGGCCAGGTGGAACGGCACATCGAGGCGCTCGGCCTGCCCGCGACGATTCTTCGGCCCACGTTCTTCATCACCAACTTCGAGGGCCTGGGCCCGCAGTGGGCCGAGGGCTCGCTCGTCCTCACGCTGGCGGTGCTGCCGCGGACGCGGCTGCAGATGATCACCCCTGCCGACATCGGGAAGATCGCGGCCGAGGTCTTCGGCGCCCCGGCCGACTACCTGGGGCGTGCCATCGAGCTCGCCGGCGACGAGCTGACCGGCCCGGAGATGGCCGAGGTCTTCTCCCGCGCCGCAGGCCGCCCGGTGCGCTTCGACTCCCAGCCGATCGAGCAGGTGCGTGCCTTCAGCGAGGAGATGGCCGCCATGTTCGACTGGTTCAACACGGTCGGCTTCGTGGCCGACCTCCCGGGCCTGCGCGCCCGCCACCCCTACCTGACGACCCTGGAGGGCTGGGTGGGCGAACACTGGGCGGTGCCTGCGGAGCCGACGACGGGCGCGTGACCGGACGGCCACCCCGCACCGGCCACCCCGCACCGGCCGGCCGGTGCGGGGTGGCCGGCTCAGTCCAGTGCGTCGCGGACCGACCGTGACTCGACGGCGTCCAGCGCGTCCAGCGCGGCGTCGTCGAGGCCGATCGTGCCGGTGGCGATGTTCGCCTCCAGGTGGCCGATGTCCGCCGTGCCCGGGATGAGCAGGGTGTTCGGCGCGTGGTGGAGCAGCCAGGCGAGGCCGACCTGTGCGGGGGTGCGGCCGAGGGACTCCGCGGCGGCGATGACGGCCGGTTCGTCGGTCACCTTCGGCAGGCGGGGGAAGGAGCCGCCGAGCGGGAAGAACGGCACCCAGGCGATCCGCTCCTCGGTGCAGAGCCGCAGCATCTCCTCGTCCTCGCGCGACACCAGGCTGTACAGGTTCTGGACGCAGACGATCCCGGCGGGCAGGGCCCGGCGCACTCCGTCCAGCGTGACGGCGCTCAGGCCGATCGCGCCGATCTTGCCCTCGTCCCGCATCGCGGTCATCACGGCGAGCTGGTCGTCGAGGTCGACCACCTGGTCCCCCTCGGCCCGCAGCCCCGGCCGGGTGTCCAGGCGGCGCAGGTTCACCACCGGGATGGAGTCGAGTCCGAGCGACTCGAGGTTGTCCTCGACACTGGCCCGCAGCTGCTCGGGCCGCTGGGCGGGGCGCATGGGGAAGGGGCCGCCCGGGTCGGCGTCGGCGCCGACCTTGCTGACGACCACGACGCCGTCCTCGGGGCGGAACGCGTCCCGGATGAGCCCGTTGACGAATCCGTCACCGTAGAACTGGGCGGTGTCGACGTGGTCGACGCCGAGTTCGACCACGCGGCGCAGGAGCGCGAGCGCGGCGTCGCGGTCGTCGCGCAGCCGCTCCAGCTGCATCGCGCCGTAGCCGATACGGGAGACGGTGAGGTCCCCGAGCGGTCCGGCGCCTCCGGCGCGCGGGGCGCCGGTGGCCGTGAGCGGGGAGGACGAGGAAGGGGAGGCGGGGGAGGGCGTGGGGGAGCCGTTCGCGGTCATGGGAGATTCCGTCCTCATGAGACGATGGAGAAGCGGAGAACCGGAGGAGCCTCCGCCTAATCGACTGTAGCACTCTTATCGGAGGTGCCTCCGCTTTGACGTCCGCCGACCCGGTACCCAGCCACCCGACACCTCCCGGTCCGGGAAAGAAGCCGCGCAGCCCTCGCGCCGACGCGCAGCGCAACCGGGACAAGCTCGTCCAGGTCGCCGGGGCGGCCTTCGCGGCGGCCGACGGCACGGTCTCCCTCGAAGGCATCGCCCGCGATGCGGGTGTCGGCATCGGCACGCTCTACCGCCACTTCCCGACCCGCGAGGCCCTGGTCGAGGCGGTGTACGCGGCCGAGCTCGACGATGTCGCCGCCAGCGCCCCCGCCCTGCTCAAGGACCTTCCGCCGGACGCGGCGCTCCGGGCCTGGATCGAGCGCTACGCCGCGTTCATCGCCACGAAGCGCGGCATGGCGGACACGCTCCGCGCGGGCTGGGCCTCCGGCCGGATCGCCACTCCCGCGACCCGGGAGCGCATCACGGCCGCCATCGCCACGATCCTCACCGCGGGAGCCGAGGCGGGGCCGGGGGTCGGGGCGGGAGCCGGAGCCGGTTCGCTGCGCGCCGACGTCGAGCCGGATGACGTCACGGTGATGCTGCTGGGCATCTTCCTCGCGGGCGCCTCCGCCCACACCTCCGGGCAGACCGGCCGCCTGATCGACCTGGTCATGGACGCCCTGCGACCGCCGCCGGCGCGCTGAGACCGGCCCGCCCCCTACCTCGGCCCGCGTAGTACCCGGGGCGCTTGTTCCGCACCTGGCCGTTCAGCCGGGCCTGGAGCGAGTCGACGAAGGCGTACGGCGCCGCGCGCGGCGGGGCGCTGACCTCGTCCAGCCGGGCGCGGAGCTCCTCGGGCAGGGCGAAATCGAGCGCGTCCAGGTTGGACCGGATCTGCGCGGCCTTGCTGGCCCCGAGGATCACCGAGCCCACGGCGGGCCGGTTGGCCACCCAGTTCAGCGCCACCTGGGCGGGGCTCCTGCCGATCTCCTGCGCCACCTTGCCCAGCTCGGTGACGATGCGCCAGTTGCGCTCGCTGCGGTTGTCCGCCATGGTCCCGGTGGACGCCGCGACCTTGAGGCGTCCTTCCGGCAGGTCGGCGGCCGTCGGGGCGTCGGCGGAGTACTTGCCGGACAGCAGGCCCTTGGCGAGCGGGCCCCAGGTCATCAGGCCCATGCCCAACTCCTGCGCCAGGGAGGGGAACTCGTACTCCAGCCCGCGCTCGGCGAGCGAGTACTCCAGCTGGAGCGCGACCAGCGGTTCGTAGCCGCGCCACTCGGCGAGGGTCTGGGCGCGTGCCGCGTACCAGGCCGGTACGTCGGAGAGCGCGACGTACCGCACCTTGCCGGAGGAGACCAGGTCGTCCAGGCGCCCGCATGACCTCCTCGGCCGGGGTGAGGGCGTCCCACGCGTGCACGATGTACAGATCCACGTACTCGGTTCCGAGCCGGCGGAAGCGAACCCTCCAGGGAACGCAGCATCGCCTTGCGCCCGTTGCCGCCCGCGTTCGGGTCGCCCTCGCGCCCGCCGAGGGTGAACTTGAGTACGGGTACAGGCGCCGGCACGGGTACGGGCCCGTCGGAGCTGTGCGAGAGCTCGACCGTGCTCCTGGAGTTCGTGAACACGACGCCCCACGGCAGCGGGCCGGTAGAACTGCTGGGCGACAGCGCGAGCCTCACCGCCTGGCTGACCGGAGCAGGGCTGATGGCTGCCGACTCGGCCGTGACCGGGGCCGATGTCATGGCCGCGCACGAGCTGCGGGCCGCGCTCGTCACGGTCTTCCTGTCCCGGTCCGGCTGCGAGGGCAGCGCGGACCGGCTGCCGGAGGCCGAGCAGTACCTGGCGCGTGTCGCCGAGCGCTATCCGCTCACCCTCAGGGTGACCGCGGAGGGCTGCCGCGCGGTGCCCGCACAGAGCGGAGTGCTCGGCGCGTTCGCCGGACTGCTCGCCGCCGCGTCCGACCTGGCCGCGCATGAAGATCTGCAAGAACCCCACCTGCTACTCGGGCTTCTTCGACCGGACCCGCAGCACCTCCGGCCTCTACTGCAGCACCGCGTGCAGCTCGCAGGCGGCGCAGCGCGCGTACCGCAACCGCATCAAGGACGCCTCCTGCGCACAGGCGTCCTGACGGCGGCGGGCCCTACGGGCCGGGCGGGGTGTGTCGGGCGCCGTCCGATGCCGACCCGGCGGCCTGCGGGACGCAGTCGATGATCACGTGGCCGAGCGGCGTCGTGTGCACCCCGGCGATGAACAGCCGGGCGGCGCAGGCGAGTTCGGTGTATTCGTCGATGCCGCGCTCCCGGCCGCCGGCGAGCACCTGCATGCGCAGGTTCATCTCCGCGAACTCCGCGGGACTGTCGGCGGACATGCTGTGCGCCTCGATGACGACGACCCGGCCGGTCTCCCCGGCGGCCTCCGCGCACCGGCGCAGGACGGCGAGGGCCCCGGGGTCGTCCCAGTCGTGCACCACCCGCCGCAGCACGTAGACGTCGGCGCCGCTGGGCAGCGGGTCGAAGAAGCTCTGCCCGACGAACTCGCACCGATCCGTCAGCCCGTGCCCGGCGAACCGTTCCCGGCCGCGCGCCACGGTCTCCGGGAGGTCGATCAGGGTGGCCCGCAAGTCGGGCTGGGCGCGCAGCAGTTCGACGAGCAGGTCGCCGGTGCCGCCGCCGACGTCGGTGACGTGCCGGACCGCCGACCAGTCGTATCCGCCCGCCGCGTCCGTCACGAAGGCGGCGGGTGTCGACATGGTCGCGTCGAAGGAGGCGGCCAGCTCCGGACGGGCCGCCAGATACGGCCAGAACGGGGCGCCGAAGACCGTCTCCCAGGCGGGCTCCCCGGTGCGCACGGTGTGCAGCAGCCCGGTGAACGCCAGGTCCATCGTGCCGCCGAAGCCGTCCAGGTCCAGCGAGCGGCGCAGCTCGGCCGGATGCCCGGAAAGCAGCAGTGCGGCGGTGTCGTCGACCGCGAAGCGGCCCGGCTCCGGCTCGGCGAAGACCCCGTGGTACACCAGGTGCCGCAGCATCCGGCCGAGCGCGTCCGGATCGGTCCCCGACTGCCGGGCGAGCTCGTCGATCCGCCCGGAGCCGTCCGCGATCAGATCCGCCAGCCGCAGCGTCGCGGCCACCCGCAGGGCCATGGGCGTGATCAGGTCCATCAGCGGCCCCAGGGTCCGCCAGGCGCGCACCACCTCATCGCCCTCGCCGCTCCCGGCGACCTCGTTCTGTGGACCGGTTCGCTCCATGATCGCCTCCCTGGTCGGGCGGCCCGCCGGTACGGACGCCGGGTCCGGCCGCGTCTGCCCGCATCAGACCAGACGGCGGCCCGCCGAGCGCGCATTCCCGGCGGCCGGACGGGTCGGGCGGGTCGGGCGGACGCGCGTCGCGGCCGGGGCCTCTGGGGAACTCTGGTGCGGGTATCCCCCCTCGGGCCCGGGGGCCCGTGCCAGGGTCCCGCGGGGCGGCCGACGGCGAGGATCCGGACATGACTACAACGCGGAACACGTTACGCATGCTGGCCGGTGCCGCTCTGCTGGGCAGCGCGGCCACCCTCATCGCTCCCGCCTCGGCGGCCGACTCCCACAGCCGCGGGACGCGGGACGGGGACGTCGTCTCCGTGAAGCAGGTGGACGACCTGACGGCGGCCGAGGTGTCCGGACGAAAGGAACCACACGAGGAACCACACGAGGAACCACACGAGGAACCACACGAGGAACCACACGAGGAACCACACGAGGAACCACACGAGGAACCACACGAGGAACCACTGAAGGACCGCTGACGGAACGCCCCTGCGCGCAGCGCGTCTCCACGGCCACCACTCACGGCAGCCACCACCCCAAGTGGGCGTCCCCAGAAGCCACTTAACCCTGCGCGACCACGCTCGATCCGTGGTACCACTGGACGTCTTTGTCAGGGCGATTGTCGAAGTCGAACGGGGTGTTCTGGTGGCTGTGGGCTATCTGGTGACCGTGGTGTTGGCCTGGCTGATCGTGGTGTTCTGCCTGGTTCGCATACGCGGGCCGAAGCCGGTCTTCTACTTCAGCTACCGGCTCGGCCTGGTCTTCAACGAGATCCCGCACGTCGCTCTCTACGGGCTGGTGGCAGCGACGGCGCTGGCCTTCTCGGAGGGCGACATCGCCACGACCGCCGACCGGGCGAACGTCGCGTTGGCCGCAGTCGCGGCAGTCGGGCTCGTGGTCGTCACCCTGCGCGGAATGCGGGCGGGGGCCGTGGTGCGGGACGCCCTGGACGACGCGCTCGGCGCCGGGGCGGGGGCGCGCCGCCGGCTGCCGCTGGCGCGCATCCTGCTCCGGCCCGTCTTCCGCCGCCGCCGTGACGTCAAGCGGGTGGGCAACCTCAGCTACGGGGACGGGGGCCGCCGCAACCTCCTCGACGTCTACCACCACCGCTCGCGTCCCGAGGGCGGCTCCGTGATGATCCACTTCCACGGCGGCCACTACGACCAGGGCCGGAAGAACACTCAGTCGCTGCCCCTGCTCTACGGGCTCGCCGGCCAGGGCTGGGTCTGCATCAGCGCCAACTACCGCCTGCGGCCCGACTTCCCGCACCCGGCCCATCTGATCGACGCGAAGAAGGTCATCGCCTGGGCGCGCGAACACGCGACGGAGTACGGCGCGGCGGCCGACGCCGCCGTGTTCGTGGCGGGAAGCTCCGCAGGCGGGCACATGGCGGCGCAGGCCGCACTCACCGCCAACGAACCGGCCTACCAGCCCGGGTTCGAGGAGGCGGACACCTCCGTGACCGGCGCCATCGCACTCAACGGCTTCCTCGCGGAGTACTTCGACGGTGACCCGGCGACATCGCCGGTGAACCTCGTACGGGCGGACGCGCCCCCCGTCCTCATCGCGCACGGAGACCTGGACGAGCTGGTGGACACCGAGAATCCCAGGGCCCTCGTCACCGCGCTGCGCGCGGTCTCCACCTCACCGGTCGTCTACGTCGAAATGCCGGGCGCGCACCATGCCTTCGACCTCTTCCACTCGTTCCGGTTCGAGGCACTCATCGACGGCATCGAGGACTTCGCCGCATGGGTGACGGCTCGGAGGAAGCCCGCTGAAGAGGGCATCTAGGTGAGGAGCGACACGCAGGACACGCTCTCAGTGCCCGTCGAGGTACTGTGCCTCCCCGTTGCCGAGCGACCAGTCGGCATCGGTGTTCTCGGTCAGCGTGACGAACACGTTGCGGGGTTCCGTTCCCGCGTATTCCTGGGCGAGTTCGGCTATGCGGTGGTAGAGCGCCTGCTTCTGCGCGGATGGCCGGCCGCCTCGCAACGTGATCGCCACGTACACGATGCCGTCGTCCCGCCGCACGCCGAGGTAGGTGCCGTGGCGCAGCAGGCTTCGCTCCCCGTCGTGCCCGGTCAGGATCTGGAAGTGGTCGTCGTCCGGGAAGCCCATCGCCTCGCCGAGAGCCTCGTGGACGGCCCGTCCCAATGCCTGCAGGCGCTGGGCGTCGCAGCCCAGGGCATCGATACGAACAAGCGGCATTGAGCCTCCAGGTGCGAGCTGCGGCATGGCACCGTTGAGTGTACGTACTAGTAGGTACAGCCGCCTTGAGGCTGACGCCACCCGAGGAGTCCGCGCGCTTCCTCCCTGACGCCGGCATCCGGGTCCGGGGCCAGCGTCGAGACCAGCGCGGTGAGCCGCTCGATGTCCTCGGCCGACTGCTCGCACACGTCTGTGACCGCGGCCTGGAGGTGGTCGCCGGTGTCCGGGTCCGCCGTGGCGAGGGCGGCCAGGACCAGGCGCAGGCCGTGCACGTCCCAGCGCAGGAGCAGCGCCTGCGCGGTCTCCCGGGTGACGAAGGTGTTGTGCGCGTCGAGCAGCAACCGGGCCAGGATCCCGGCCACTTCGGGTTCCTCGGCAGCGGCCGCCAGCTGCCGTCCCGCGGCCGCCCGGACGGCCCAGGAGTCCGAGACGGCGTCCCGCATGCTCGCAGAGAGGCCTGAGCCGGGGCGGTCCGTGTGCGGTCCCGGCCTCGCGGTGTTCGTCATGGCCGGACTGTACGGCAGCGGGTCCTGTCACCCGCCCGGCGCCGGCGGAGGTCGCGCCGGCGGAGGCCGCACGGTCCGGCCGCTGAAACTGATCGGGCCCGCAGCCCGTCCTGATAGGCAGGACCGAGCGGACGGGAAGACATGGCGGAACGCGTGGACAGCGGTACGAGGCCGACGGCGGAGGGGGAGGCGGCGCCCCGGCTGCGGCCCCTCCCGGCGCGGGGGCGGGTCCTCGCGGTCCTCGCGGTGCTGACGGGCGGGCTGCTGGCGCTCCACCGGCAGGTGCCCAACTCCGCCGGGCACCTGGGGAGCCTGCTGGAGGCGTTCCTGCCCTGGCTCGGCGTGGTCGTCGTACTCCTGCTCGTGGCGGCCCTGGTGCGCCGCTCGGCCACCGCCCTGCTGGCCCTGCTCCTGCCGGTCTCCGTGTGGACGTACCTCTTCGGAGGGCTGCTCGGGCCCGGGGCCGAGGCCGGTACGCGGGATCTGGTGGTGGTGCAGCACAACGTCAGCGACGAGAACGCCGACCCGGCCGGCACGGCCCGCACCCTGGCCGGTGCCGGCCCCGATCTCATCGCGCTGGAGGAGCTCGTACCGGCCGCGCTCCCGGTGTACGAGAAGACCCTCGCCCCGGACTTCCCCTACCACGAGGTCCGGGGCACCGTCGGGCTCTGGTCGAAGCACCCGCTGTCCGGTACCCGGCTGGTGGACATCAGGCCGGACGGGATCGAGGAGGGCTGGAGCCGGGGGCTGCGCACGGTGGCCCACACCCCGCACGGCGACGTCGCGGCGTATGCCGCGCACCTGCCCTCGGTCCGCATCCGGACGAGCGGACTCGCCTCCGCCCTGCGGGACGAGAGCGCGGGTCTGCTGGGCCGGGCCCTCGCCGCCGAGAAGACCGGCAAGGTGGTCCTGATGGGAGACCTCAACGGCACGGTCGAGGACCGGGGACTGTCCCCGCTCACCTCACGGCTGAACGTGGCGGAGCGGGGGTTCGCCTTCAGCTTCCCGGCGTCGTTCCCGGTGGCCAGGATCGATCAGGTCATGGCCGGCTCGGCGACGGTGGTCGACATCCGCACCCTGCCGTCCACCGGCAGCGACCACCTGCCGGTGGCCGCGCGGATCAGTCTGGACTGACGGTCCCGGTCCCGGCTCCGGCCGGGTGCCGGTACGAGGCGGACGCCCCCCGGCCGGAGTCCGGTGCCTGCTCGCGCGGAGCGGCACCGGGCCGACGAGGGGGCGTCCGTTCACTCAGCGGTACTGCGCGGCCCGGCGCCGCCGCGAGAGCGCGGTCACGTCCGGCACCGCACCGGCGCCCACGCCCGGAGTGTCGTTCCAGGCACGGATCTTCGCCGCGACGCGCGCCAGCCGGGTGTCACCGGGGCGTACGGCCAGGTAGAACAGGCCCTCGTAGGGGCGGCGGTCGTCGCCACCCCAGCGGACGGTGCCCTCGGTGTCGGCGATCACGTCCCTGATGGTCAGCTGCTGGACCGGGGTGAACGCCCCGCGCGCGCCCGGCGGGTAGGAGCCGGGACGGATCACGATCGCGGTGCCGGACGCCCGGTTGGACTCCGGCAGGCTGCTGTCGTGTACCCCCGAGGGGGCCACCCAGCCTGTCAGCGCGTTCGGTTCGTGGTTCAGGCCGAGCTGATCGACCTCGTAGTGGAAGCGGCGGATCACGTGGGTCAGGACCGTCTCGGTGTCGCCCATGCGCACGGCGACGCCGAGACCGGTGCCGGGGATCCGTCGGGTCACGATGTCGCCCCCGTCGTCGGCGGCGTTCTGCATCTCCCAGCGGTTGGCGGACGACCGGCCGGTGAGCAGACGCCGGTTGCGGGCCTGGGCCCGTTGGAGCGCCGCCTTCAGCTTGTCGTCGCGCAGGGGCTGCGGTGCGGCGACGGCCGGGGTGGCGAGCACGCCGGTGGAGGCCAGCGCCACGGCGCCGGTGACGGCGGCGCCGGCCGCCAGGGCTCGTCTGCGGGTGATCTCGGTGGTGTTCAACAGGTCAGCCTCTCTTCCGTGTTGTCGTGCGCTGCTTGAGGTGGAGAAGAACGGATACGAAGACGCCCGCGAGCGCGAGCAGCAGCAGGACGGCGATGGATGGATTGATGTAGTCGGGGATGACGACGGAGTAGTCCCGGCCGTTGGCCGCCTCACACACCAGGCGCAGCGGAATGAAGTCCCCTCTGCGGCCGATGAGCGTGGGCGTTCCCTCGGGGCGGTGCAGCTCGCACTGTTCGGCCTGCTCCTGGTCCTCCAGGAACAGCACGTGCAGGCACCCCCACAGGTAGAGGGCGATTGCGAGCGCGGTCGCGACGAGGGACGCGTCACGCCACACGGCCGGCGCGGTCCGCCGCTCGCGGGCCTGCCGGGTGAGGCGTGAGCACAGGAAGGCGACGATGCCCACCCCGGTCAGGGCCCCGACGACGAGGACGGTGAACAGGATCGTGAAGTCGTGTCCCTGCCAGGGATCGGATGCGATGGCCACCGGCGGTCAGCCGCGGATGAGGCTGTTGTACTTCTCGAAGATCGCGAAGAGCGGCATCCGCAGCTGCGCGTCGGCCACGGCCTGGTCCCCGAACCCCTGGTAGCGGCGCAGGATCTCGAAGGACTCCTCGTCGGTGTAGTCGAGCGCGGGCCGGCGCTGCGGGGTCTCCGCGTGGTCACCGGCCTTGCCGTCGGCCGCCCAGATGTGCAGGTGCGGCACGGTGGTCACGTTGAACACGTTGTCGCTGTTCGACTTCTGCCACATCGTCCACCGGTCGTCGTCGGAGGTGGAGTCGAGGATGTCGCCCTCCAGCAGACCGGCCCGGATCGAGTTGTTCCGCGACAGGATGGCCGTACGCCCCGAGACCTTGGCCACTCCCGTGCTGCTGTCGACGAGCCGGCTGACGCCCGGCAGGTCCTTGCCCCAGTCCGGGATGACGCCGGTGTGGTAGAGGACCACGCCCGCGTCCTCCGTGTAGTCCTTGATGCTGTAGTGGCAGAACTCCCAGAAGGCGGAGGTCTGGATGAGCGCCTTGCGCATGCGGTACCTGCGGGACGCGGAGGTGATGGCCGCGTCCAGGGTCATGATCGTTTCCAGGCATTCCTGCCGGGTGTAGATGTAGCCCGTGCCGCCGGGCCGGTGGATCTCCTCCATGTAGTCGTCCACCTCCTTCAGCAGCCCGTCCCAGTAGGCCAGGTCGAAGCCGATGTCCAGCTTCTGGGCCGGGGCGGGGTAGAAGCTCCCCTGGCCGGTGTCGCGTCCCGAGGCGATGTTGTTGTCGATCTCGATGCGGCCGTCACCGGAGCTGACCACCTTGGTGACGAGCTGGTCGAAGGCCCAGTTCGTCGGCATGGTGTAGCCGAGGTTGCCCGAGAAGCCGGACGACATGTCGGACACGAAGCTGGTGTCGGCGTAGCCCGCGTCCGAGATCCGGGTGCAGGCGTTGCGGGGGCCGTAGACCCCGATCCTGTACGGGCTCCCCAGCGCGTCCATCTGCTGCTTGACGCTGCGGAAGTACGGCAGGATGTACGAGGTGACCTCGTCGTCGACCGCGTCGTAGTCGACGGCGAAGTAGATGCGGGAACCCGGCTTGAAGCCGTGCTCCTCCGCCTTGAACGAGGCGGTCATGCAGTCCGTCTTGCCCTGGTCCGGGCTGTAGTAGTCCACCGAGCGCGCCCACGTCTGGTAGATCGGGTAGCAGCGCAGCCCGTACTGCTCGATCGTCGCGAGCTCGCCCGGCTGGATCTCCTTCTCCGGCAGGTCGGTGGTGGAGGGGTTGTACAGGTAGCGGCCGACGTACTTGTAACCGGCGTCCTTCAGCGCCTGGGCGCGGGCGGGGGTGATCTTCGTGACTCCGTCGCAGGCCTCGCCCTGGCGGGTCTGGTCGCCGTACGAGACGAGCAGGCAGGACCAGGTCCGGAAGTCCCCCTGTCCGTTGACGGCCAGCATCATGAACCCCTGGAAGGTGCTGACGCTGGAGGCGAGCGAGGAGGAGTACGTGCTGCTGAACGAGACGGGGCGGCCGTTGAGCACCATGCCCGCGGTGAAGAGCTGGACCCAGACGCCGGAGCTGCCGGTCGACAGGGTGTGGCTCTTCAGTCCTGCCTGCGTTCCGGGGCCGAAGACCCCGTTGGCGGTCCCGTCGGCCATGCCCAGCTCGTACTGGATGGCGAACAGCAGGGACTTGGCGACGTCACGGGAGTGGTGCCCGTCGCAGGGGATGACGTAGTAGTCCTTGCGCAGGATGTAACGGCCGTTCAGCCACTGCTGAATGGAACGGATGACCTCCTGACCGTTGTTGACGGTGACGTAGGCGTCCATGTTGAACAGGCCCTTGATCACCTTCGGCCACAGCGAGCTGCCGGGGTAGGTGGCGGCGACGCCCATGTCCTGCTGGAGCTTGACGACCGCGGCCTGGACGCGCGAGTTGTACTTGCCGTCGATGTCCCCGCCGTCGTAGCCCTTGCAGTACAGGGCGGACTGGATGATCCGGCAGAAGTTCGCCGAGGGGACCGTCGTCTCGTCCACCTTGCCGTACTTCTCGCCGAGCGCCGCCAGGGTCGCGGGGCCGAAGCTGTTGGACAGTGCGGAGATGCCCATCTCGTACTGCAGGGCGCGGGTGAGGGCATACATGACCGTCCAGCCGGTCCTGCCGTCCTCGGCCAGCTTGGATATGCCGAGGGTGGCACCGTCACCGTAGGTGGTGTTGATGAATCTCTGGGCGCGGATCACCATTTCGTCAGCCATCGGGTTCCTTTCGGGCGGGTTGGTTGCATCTCTGGTGAGCGGTGGGAGCCGCTCGGTGGAGGGGAAGCGGAGCGCCGGTGGCCCTTCATCGGCGAAGGGCTTCGGCGGGGGTGATCCTGGAGGCGCGCCAGGCCGGGTACAGACCGGCCAGCAGCCCGGTGGCCAGGCCGAGGACGGGGGCCGCGGCGAGCGTCATCGGGTCGACGACGGGCGTCCACTCACGGAACGCCGAGACGGAGACGACGGTCGCCGTTCCGATGGACGTGCCCATCAGGCCGCCGATGAGGCCCAGGGCCGCCGACTCGGTCAGGAACTGGAGGGTGATGTGGCGGCCGCGTGCGCCGAGCGCCCGCCTGAGCCCGATCTCTCCGGTGCGCTCCATGACGGCGACGAGCGTCGTGTTGGCGATACCGACGGCCCCGATCACCAGGCAGACCGCGGCGAGAATCAGGAAGAGCTGGCTCAGGTCCCCGCTCACCGCCGTGCGCAGCGTCCTGGGGTCGGGCGGCGGGACGGCGTTGAAGTAGTCGGGGTGTTCCGGCCTGAGCGCGACGGCCGCTTCGTGGGCGATCTGGGTGGCCGCGCCGAGCCGGGTGGAGATGAGCATCTGGGCCCGGTCGTCCGTCGGGGGGCCCCAGATGCGCTCGGCGGTGCCTCGGGGGACCACGACGGACATCAGCAGCTCGGGCTTGCGGTCCACGTCGTCCACGACGCCGATCACCGTGAACGGCACATCACCGATGAAGACGGCCGGGTGGGTGCGCAGCGTGGTGATGCCCAGCCGGGCCGCCGCGGCCTTGCCCAGGACGGCGACCTGCTGATGCCGCGCATCGTGGAAGGCGTCGAAGGAACGTCCCTGTACGAAGCGGGAGTTCGCCGCCGGCAGTACGCCGGGGGAGGCGGCGATGACCTGGGTCCGGGCATCGGCGCCGTTGGAGATCCCGAGCGGGGACGACCGGACGGGGTCCTGGCGGCCGAGCCGGATCCGCCAGTACACGCCGGCCGCCTCGACCCCGTTGAGACGGCCTATACGGGTGTCGGCATCGGCCGGGAAGGCGAGGTGCACCCGGGCCGCGTCCTTGCCGCCGGTGTCCTGGACGCCGACCTCGGTCGCGGTGAGCTTGTTGAAGCGGGTGTCGATCTGGGAGGCCGCGGTCCCGGTGAGACCGAGGACCGCGATAAACGCACCCACGCCCAGCACGGTGCCCAGCGCCGTCAGGATGGAGCGGGCCGGGCGCTGGAGGATGCCGGCCGTCGCCTCGGTCAGCAGATCCCTCGGCGCGAGACGGGAACGCCCGGTCCCGGAGGCATTCCCGCTCCCGGAGGCATTCCCACTTCCGGGAGCGCTTCCGCGGCGCACGCGGCGTGCCCGACTCACGCGATCACCCGCCGCAGGCCCTGCTCCGTCAGCACCCCGTCGTGCAGGGTCACCGTGCGCTGGCCCTGGGCCGCGACCTGGGCGTCGTGCGTGATGACGACGATCGTCATGCCGTCCCGGTGGAGGCCGTGGAGAAGATCCAGCACGGACGCGGCCGTCCGTGAGTCGAGGTTGCCGGTCGGCTCGTCGCACAGCAGCAGTGAGGGATCGGCCACGAGTGCCCGTGCGATCGCCACCCGCTGGCGCTCACCGCCGGAGAGCTGCGTCGGCAGCGACTGGAGACGGTGCCCGATGCCGACCCTGCGCAGGACGGCTTCCGCCCGGCTGCGCCGCTCGCGACGGGGGCGGCGCTGGTACAGCATGGCGAGTTCGACGTTCTCCAGGGCGCTGCGGTGCGGCAGCAGGTGGAAGGACTGGAAGACGAAGCCGATGCGCTCGCTCCGAAGGGCGGCACGGTTCGCCTCGCTCACGGTGCCGGTATCGATGCCGTCGAGGAAGTACGTGCCCTGCGTGGGTTCGTCCAGCAGCCCGACGATGTTGAGGAGCGAGGATTTCCCGGATCCCGACGGTCCCACCACGGTGACGAACTCACCTCGGTCGATCCGCAGGTCGCACGGCCGGAGCGCGGCGACCGACGGAGGCCCGGGATACGTGAGGCCGACCGCCCTGAACGCGATGACAGGTTCGCCTGCCCGGTGCGCGCCGGTCACGACTGCCCGGCCGGAAGCGGTGACTGGACCCCTACGACGACCTGTTCGCCCTCGGTGATCCGGGCCGGCTTCTCCGGGGTGATCTGCACGTAGCCGTCGCCGGTCATCCCGACCCGGACGGCGACCCGGCGTTCCTGGCTGCCCGAGCGGACGGTCACACTGGTCAGCCCGTCGGCACCGGAGGAGATCGCCGAGGTCGGCACGGCCAGGACCTTGTCCTGCGACGATGCGGCGACGACCGTCAGCCGGACATCCGCGCCGTTGAAATCTGCGGAGAGCGCCTTGGAGGGCTTGACCCGCAGGGCATAGGTCTCGCTGCTCTGCCGGGCCTCCCCGTCCTGTGCCTTCGTGGGCGAATCGGCGATCGAGGCGACCGTGCCCGAAGCCTGCTTTCCCGTTGCCTCGGAGAGGATCTGGACGCTCTGGCCGGGCCGGAGCAGGCCCTTCTCATAGGACGCGACGCTGCCGTTGACCACGAGCGAGCCCGAGTCGAGCGAGAGCAGGGTGCCGGTCGCCTCGTCCCCGACCTTGGCCGTCACCGCGTCCGCACGCGCCGGGGCGGAGCTGACGAACGCCACCTCCGCCAGCGGCATGACGGATACGGCCTTGACCGTCCCCTGTGTCGCGTCGGCGGTCGACTCCGCGCCCGTGGCCGGCTCCCCGCCCTCGGCCGGCTTTCCGCCCGCGCCCGCATCGCCGGTGCTACGGGGCGGCGGGGTCTGCGCCACCTCCGACTTGGGGGACTCGTAGCCGATCGCACCGTAGAAGCGGGCCACCGCCTGTTCGGTCCCGGTGCCGAACACTCCCGAGGTGTCGCCGCCCGAGGAGTAGCCGATCGCGGCGAGCGCGCTCTGCAGCTGGGCCACGTCCTGCCCGGTCATCCCGGGCATCAGGTCGCGGTAGGCCGGGATGGCGCCCTGGAGGAGCACGATCGGGCGCCCGGACACCTCCACCATCACCTGCCCGGCCTTGACCGTCTCGCCCGCCTTGACCTTCACCTTGGTGACGACGGACCGCCCCACGTCCTTGGCCGAACCCCCCGCCGTGATCTCCGCACGCTGCGAGGCGGTGACCTTGCCCCGGGTCACGACGGACTGCGCCAGCACCTTGCGCACCACCGGCGCCGTGAGCACGTCGGGCCGGGGCGCGACCGTCTCCGCGGCGGCCTGGGCCGGTGACTTGATGAGTGTCGCCGCTCCGGCCCCGGCTCCGGTGCACACCAGGCAGCCGACCACCACGGCCAGCAGGACGCGTCGGCGCCGGACGAGTCCGCGCGCCGCGGGTGGCTCGCCGCCGGGGGCCTCGGCCGGGTCCGGGCGGCGTCGAGCGGCGGCGTGACGCGTCACCGTGAACCCGCCACGACGTCGGCGGCCTTCTTCACCGCGCCGTCAAGAGCGTCGGCCTCCTGCTCCAGTTGCTCGGCCTTGCCCTCGATCTCCTTGGTCTGCAGGCCGGTCTCGGCGTCGAACCAGATCTTCGCCACGTTCGTCCTGTCGCGGCAGCCGATATCGGCGGTGGCCGTCGCGATCTCCTCGGCCGTGACATCCGGCGCGGAGAAGCGCGGGTCGTCACTCGCGTCGAGCGGAGCCGCGTATGCGTAGCCCTTTTCCTTCATGCATGCGGACCACGCGGCGAATGCCTTTACTACCCGGCTCACGCTCTTCGACTGAATGAATGTCTGCGAACTGATCTGCTGGGCGGTATCCGTCTGCGCTGCCTGCGCATTGATCTGCCGATCCGACTGACCGAGGCAACCGCCCTTCGGGACCTTGAGCCCGTTGACCGTCTTGGGACCGCTCCCATCAAGCACCTGGGAATCCGCCTCGCCCGTCGTCTCGTCGACTGCCCCGTCGTCCATCGCCCTGTCGTAGGCGGCCTGGTCGTCCGCGTCGGGCTTGTATCCCCGCTTCTTCGCCAACTCCAGGTCATGAATGCCGTAGCGCCAGTCGACCAGGGTCTTCCCGCCGATCCTGGGAAGATCGGGAGCCGGGGACCACGAGAATCCGAAGGTCTTCATGCAGTCACCGACGAGTTGCTTCTTGGCCTGCAGGATCTGCGCCTTCGCACTGTCGGACGGAAGGTATCCCTGAATGGGAAGTGTCCATGTCGCCGGGTTCTTCGCGTCGAACGGGGTGGAGGGTGCGGGCGGAGTCCGGGTTGCCTCGGTCGTGGCCGCAGAAGACGGTCCGGAGCAGCCTGTTGCCACGGACATCGACAATGCGGCAAGCATCAGGGGGCAGGCGTACTGGGTCAAGGACTTCTTCATGGCTCTACCTGTTTCTGGACCACGCGGGTCTCCTTCGGGCCGAAGAGGTGACACACGCGGAGTGCTGTGACGCTAAGGGGAACTGATGCGGACGGGAGCAGGCCCGGATCCCGCCGAAACAGGAACCGGGCCCCTTCCCTTGAGGTCAGAGCGACTGCCAGGCGAACGAGGCGTTCTCGTTGTACGTCCCGGAGAGCTTGCTCCACCCGGAGCCGGGGGCGATCCAGTCGGAATTTCCCTTGTACCCCGAGTTGAAGTACACGACCGAGTAGTAAGTGGAGTGCTTGTTCTTGGCCGATGCTGCATTGTTCTTGATGCCCTGGGCGTTCCCACTGCCTCCGTGACAGAAGTTCAGGGGCTGGGTACCGCCCTGAGGCGCGCCTCCGATACGCTCGTCGGCGAAGTCCCAGACGCTGTACCCGATGTTTCTGTACGCGCCGCCGTAGTTCGAGTTGTAGTAGATGGCGAACTTGAACGTGGACGCCGACTGGGACTTCGAGCAGGCTTCCGGGCTCATCTGGTTCTCCTCGCCCGTGCTTGCTTGGGCGGGAGCAATGGCCGACATGCCGATGCCCATGACTGCGGCGCTGACCATCAGGGTCTTCTTCAGATTCATGACTCTCCTCATTGCGTAGCATTGAGGGGAAGGCTGGTTATAACTGCTCGACGGTGATCAGGCGCTTCGCGTGTCATATACCGCACTGTCTGCCATATGGCTTTTGATTCGGACGGGTACATGGAATAGGTGTACTTAATGCACCCAACTGAGTATTGATACCCATTCCGCCTGCATTCATCCAAAGCGGACAGTTCGGTGCACCGGTATTGCATCCCTCCCCAGGTGTGCACCGAATGATCATTAGACCATCACGGGTTCTCCATGAAGGAGACATTTGCGCCTGAAGTCGACTGTCACGAATCCATCTCGTCACCTTCCGTGAAATCGTCCGGGTGGCGCAAAGGGAGTGGAATCGCCACGGCCGCAGACGCCTGGAATCCCAACTGGTCGCCTTGAGAAGCTAGTTATGGAGTACGGGTCTCCGGTGCGCGTCGTACGCGGTGGTCACGGAAGGAGACCGCTTCCGCGCGGGGAGCGCCCCGTCGGGCGTAGGTCCGCTGTCGCTGCCGGGCCGCAGCCGGGCGGAGTTCAGGGGCTGCGTCGCGTCTGGCATGGTGGCCGGTGTGATGATCTCAGCGGCGGCAGCCGGCGGAATGGCCCTGGTCGAACTGGGAATGGCGCTGACGCCTGGCCCGAACATGGTGTACCTGGTGTCCCGGAGCATCAGCCAGGGCCGGACGGCCGGTCTTGTGTCGCTCGTCGGGACCGGGTTGGGCTTCCTGGTGTACATGACGTTGGCCAACCTGGGCCTGGCGGTGGTCTTCGTCGCCGTCCCGTGGCTGTACATCGGCTTCAAGGCCGCCGGTGCGGCCTACCTCGCCTACCTCGCCTGGCAGACGCTCAGGCCGGGCGGGCGAGGCCTGTTCGAGCCGCGCGACCTCCAGCGCGACTCGCACGGGAAGCTGCTGCGGATGGGGCTGGTCACCAACCTGCTCAACCCGAAGGTCGCCATCCTGTACCTCGCCCTCATCCCGCAGTTCATCGATCCCGAGCGCGGCCACACCACGGCCCAGGGGTTCGCCCTGGGCGCGATACAGATCGCGGTGGGCCTCACGGTGAACGGGCTGATCGTGCTCGCGGCCGGATCGGTCGCCGGACTCCTCAAGAGCCGTCCGCAGTGGGCCAAGTGGCAACGCCGGATCACCGGCACCCTCCTCGGCGCCGTCGCGGTCGTCCTCGCCCGGGAAGTGCCGGCACGCGCCCAGGCCTGACCGGTAAGGGCCCGGCCCCGAGCCGCGGGGTGTCCCTTCCCTCCGCCGCCCGCCCCGGGCGGGCGGCTCGGCGTTCAGTGACGGGCGAACTTCTCGACGGCGGCCGGGGTGACCGGCGTGAAGAAGTTGACGAGGTTGCCGTCGGGGTCGCGGAAGAGCAGCGCCCGGTTGCCCCACGGCATCGTCGTCGGCTCGTTGACGAAGTCGGTGACGAAGCCGGTCAGGTTCCGGTGTACCCGGTCCACGTCGTCGACGAGGAACTCGATGATCACGCTGCGGTTCTCCGCCGGACGGGCGGAACCCGGAGCGAACAGTCCGACGGTGCGGGTGCTCCCGATCGCGAGCGTGGCGGTGGGGGTGCTGAGTTCGGCGAAGTCCTCGGTGGCCCAGACCGCGGGGATGCCGGTGGCCTTCTCGTAGAACTCGACGAGGCGCGCGATGTCTCCGGTGATGATGCGGATCGAGACGAAGTCCATGGTGTTCTCCCGGGTCGGTGGAGCTGCTGTTCTTCGCAGACTAGGACGAATAGTGGACAGAATCGGTCCGGTATTCGCGTTAGGCTCGGAACATGTCTCGACCCACCGGGCGCGTACTGATCCTCCTGGAGCTGCTGCAGTCCGGGGGCATCCGCACCGTGGCCGAACTCGCCGGCAGGCTCGGTGTCGACGGGCGGACCGTACGGCGGTACGTGGACCAGCTGATCGACCTGGACGTCCCGGTGGAGGCGGTGCGCGGTCGCTACGGCGGATACCGGATCGGCTCCGGATACCGGGTGCCGCCGCTCATGCTCAGCGACGACGAGGCGCTCGCCGTACTGCTCGGCCTGGCCGCCGGCCGCCGCTCCGGGCTGATGACGGCGGCGGACGCGGCGAGCGAGACGGCGGCGGCCAAGATCCGCAGGGTGCTGCCCGAGCGGCTGGCCCGCAGGCTCGACACGGTTCTGGAGTCCCTCGCCTTCACCACCCCGCCCGGTGAGTTCCCCACCCCGGATGCCGAGGTCCTGCTCACCGTCGCCGACGCGGTACGCCACCGGCGGCCGGTCTCGATCGGATACACCGACCGGGACGGACACCGCAGCGAACGCCTGCTGCACGCGTACGGGATCGTCTCCCACGCGGGCCGCTGGTACGTCACGGGCGTGGACCCCGGCATCGGTGAGAACCGGACCTTCCGGCTCGACCGCATCACGGGCGCCAGGCCCCTGACCGGCTCCTTCGAGGTGCCCGACGGTTTCGACCCGGCACAGCGCGTGCTCTCCGGGTTCGCCACGGCCGACTACCGGTACGAGGTGACCCTGCGGATCGACGCGACCGTTGACCAGATCCGTACCCGACTGCCGGCCAGTGTCGCGACGCTGGAGGAGACCGCCCCCGGGGACGCGGGAACGGATCCGGGTGCCGGGCGGTGGATGCGAGTCGAGCTACGGGCGCAGGAGCTCGACTGGCTGCCGCCGGTACTCGCCTCGCTCGACCGGCCGTTCGTCATCGAACGGCCCGACGCACTGCGCACCCTCGTCGTCGCGTTCGCCGACCGCCTGGCGCGATCGGGCGAACGCGACCACCCGGAGACGGCGCATGAGGCGCCGCGCGGCGGGGTGACGGGCGGGGCCTGAGCCGGGCGCGCTACGAAACGGGTCGCCTCAGGTCATGCCTCTCGCGGACTCCGCTACTTCCGGGCGGGGAACGCCTCGTCGAGGGTGGGGACCGTGAGGTGGCCGCTCGTCAGGGCGTCCAGGACGTCGTCCAGGCGCAGGTAGCGTCCCTGCTGGATCGCGGGTGTGATCCTGCCGATCGTGCCGGCCTCCCTGAGGTGGAACACGGTCCACTGCCGCTGCCAGGCGGAGTCCAGGGGCTTGCCGTCGCGCAGGATCTGCCGCGTTTGCGCGCTCGCGTCGCGCGTGCCGTCGATCTGCTGGTTGACGGTCTCGACCGCGTCCACCCCGAAGACCAGGCCCTCGCCGCCCGGCCGGTACATCACGAGCATCTTGGGACGGGCCAGCCCCACGTGCTTGCTGTCCAGCGGGCATACGTACGCGCTGTGCGCGGCCAGTTCGCTCATGGCCAGAGCGTTCGCGGGTACGACCACCGCGTGCTCCTGGAGGGAGCGGAACCAGCCGAGCGCGGCCGCCTCGTGCCAGACGAACTTGTTGCGATTGCGGTAGGCGGGATCGGCGGCCAGGCCTCTGGACGACATGAGTTCGATGCTGCGGGGCGGCCGCGACACCAGGTTCCCGAAGTCGGCTCGGGTGATGACCTCGGGCAGTTCGTCGAACCAGGCCATTGCTCTATACCACCGTGTGTTTGAGGAACGCCGACCAAGCGGCGGGGGAGAGGGCGAGGGCGGGGACGGTGATGTCCTTGGAGTCCCGGACGTGGACGGCGCGGGGCCGGGTGGCGACCTCTACACAGTTGCCGCCCTCCGGGCCGCTGTAGCTGCTCTTGATCCACTTGAGGTGAGTATTCATAGTCTCTTTGCTGCCTGCTCAATCAGCTTCCGTGACTCTTCCGGTCTGAGAGCCTGCATCCGCACGATGCCATATCTGGCGAACAGGGTTCCCACATGGGCCTGTTCGCTGACGAGGAAGTTGCAGTTCTGAACCTCCAGGTACGCCAGCCGACGCCGGTCATCGGTCTCCAGCAGGACGAAGGACCCACTCAGTCCGCCATGTGTCACCCGCTCGGGTGACATCACCTGAATGTGCACGTGACGCAGCTCGCCAACCTCAAGCAGATGCTGGAGTTGTGCCTGGTGCACGCGCCGTCCACCGATGGGGCGAAGGAGCGCACTGAATTCCAGGACGAAACTGATATCCGGCGCCGGTTTACGGGTCAGCATGGCGTGACGTGCGAGACGGCCCGCGACCAATGCCTCGATCTCGTCGTCATCGAGAGGCGGACAGGCTCCGCTGAACACAGCACGTGCGTGCTCCTCGGTCTGCAACAGCCCAGGCATGACATTGGATTCGTACTCGTAGCGCGTCCTGGCCTTGGCCTCTTCCTCGGCGAACGGTTCGAACCAAGAGGCCACCCGGCTGAAGGTCAGTTCCTTGGCTGCTGCTGTCAGAGCACCGTCCGCGCCGAGTGCGGCGTCCGCGAGCGGAGTGAAGTCTCCCTTCGGCGGACGTTCCCCCCGCTCCACCATCGCGACCTGCGACTTCGAGAAGCCGATTTTTGCGCCCAGGGAGTCCTGCGACAGGCCCGCCCGTTCGCGGTAGAACCGCAGCAATGAGCCGAACATCCCCGCATTACTGCCACCGTGCCCATCGGAGTGCACAGCTCACCCCCCAAGTGCACAGCAGTGCACAGATGTCTTGCGTCCCTGGTCACCGTACGTGTGGGCGCCGACGCTCTACGTATGGAACCGAAAACTTCACCTGACCTGGTGCCCAACTGGATTCCCGCGAGCGGGCACGCCCTGCGTCATGCCGGGATCCACTTCGACGCCGTGCGGATCATCGGCCTGCTGGGCGAGCAAGTGGCGTACGAAGTCATGCAGTTCACCGATTTCCAGGCCGGGCCCATCGTCCGGTCCCGGATCGGGGAGCGGAGTATGTGCTTTCTGCTGCCGCCCGGCAGCGCACGCGCGTTCCGGTGGCCCGTCGGGGCCGAGGCGATGGTGCGGGAGGGGGCGGCGTTCGTCGGGGTGCCCGCGCTGGAGGGGCTGACGTATCCGCTGGACTGGCGTTCGCGGCCCACCGCCCAAGTCCCGTTCGTAGATACGGAACTGCTGTTCGAGCTGCTTATGGGTGTGGTGGAGGCCGAGAAGTGTGATGTACCGTGATCGCGTTATCACGCTCTGTGTGTGTTTACGCATGGGGCGGCCCCCGGAGGTGCTACCAACACCCGACCGAGGGCCTTCACCCCGCGATGGATTGCTTGAGGTCCACCGAGAATGCTTTTTCATGCTATCTCGCCGTCATACGGCTATGTGAAGGCGTCGCACGATGTCATCCGGCATCCGAAGCTCGACAGCGACGCGAAGATCTTGATCACCTACGTACAGGGGCTGCCCCCGGGCCGTACGGACAAGGCGCTCAGCGAGCACGCCAGGCGGCTCGGGATCACCGGGCGTGCCTACCAGAAGGCCAAGGAGCAGCTCAAGGCACAGGAGTTCGTGCATGAGTGGCGGCGGCAACGGGACGGAGGGCTGTGGGTGACCGATCAACTGGTCAGCAATGTGGCCATCTCCGCCGAAGAGGCCCGCCGCTTCCGCGACTCCGGGCCGCAATCATCGCAGGTGGGACCGAGTAGTCACTCTCCGGCGGTCGGTCAGCCGGGTAGTCGGTCGGCCGGTGGTCAACTACCGGTGGAAGAACGACAGGAGAAGAACTCATCCCACCCACCCTCCGAAGCGGACCGGACTTCACCGTCCGAACCGTCCGAGCCGGAGGGTGAAGCCGCCCTGGAGCGGGATGCCGAGGTCGTCGAGGCCGAGCACGTACTGCTCTCCCTCCGGCACGCGCACCCGCAACTCCACCTCGGCGTCCGTGAGGCCCGGGGACTGGCCGACGTCGCCGCCGACTGGCTGCGGCGCGGGGTGCGGGCGGCGGAGCTGCGGCTGGCCTTGGTCAGCGAGTTGCCCGAGGGCGGGGTGCGGTCGGCCGTGGGGTTCCTGCGGTACCGGTTGCTGCAGAAGCTCCCGGAGCCGGTGTGCGCGGCCGCATCCACGCCCGCGCTGTCTGCGGCCCGGCCGCCCGTGCCCTGTGAGGGGCCGGGCCGGGAGCACATGTTCCGGCCCCGGGGTGACGAGACGGTGTGTGCGCCTTGTGCGCAGGAGGCCGCTTGGCGGGCGCACGCGGCCAAGTGGCCGGTCTACGCCCCCGATCGGGGCGAGGACGTCGAGGAGCCCGAGCCGTTGCCCTGGCGGGAACGGGTCGCGGCGGTCCTCGCGCAGGACGCGACCGGCGGTGCCGGCTGAGGCGTACGGCCGTTCGCCGGTGTGACGGTGTGGCGGTTCCACCGCCGGTGCGGTGGATCGAGGAGAGTGGGCCCGGGGGCCTGGACGAACTGAGGAGGACCGGTGGTGGACGCCATGGTTGACCGATGGGACGGAGTTCGGGTGACGAGGGACCCGGTGCGGTGCCGTGAGCAACTGATGTCGGCCGGGCGTACCTTGTTCGCCGTGTACGGGTATGCCCGTACCTCCGTCGAGGATCTCTGCGCCGCTGCCCACGTGGAACTGCGCGATTTCTATCGCGAGTTCGAATCGCGTGAGGCCCTGCTCGTCGACCTGTACGACGAGGTGGCGACCGGCGGGATGCAGGCGGTCGAGAGAGAGCTTTCGGCCGAGGGTATTGAGGCCTGTTCGACGGAGGAGCGGTTCCACCGGCTCTTCGACGCCTATGTGCGGGTCGTCACCCGGGACTCGCGGGCGGCGAGGGTGGCGTTCGTCGAGGTCCTCGGGGTGAGCCGGGCGATGGACGAACACCTCGCGATGTGGCGGTCGGTGTGGGTCGAGTTCCTGACCGGCGAGGCCGAGCGAGCAGTCGAGCGGGGCCGTGGAGCGAAGGGCGATCTCACCGTCGTCGTGCAGGTGCTGACACACTCCGTCGACGAGCTCCTCGCCCACCACGGGCGCCGTCCGCGCCAGGTCCCGCGCGACTGGCTGACCAGCGAGCTGACCCGGATGTCGCTGGCCATGATGCGTCCGGGTACCTGACCCGAGGCCTCCGTCCGACCGTACCGACCGACAAAGCCGGTTGCCGGATCGGCAAGCGGAGGCATCATGGAGGAATGGCAGCACACGAGCACCACGAGCACCACGGCGTGGAAGACGGCGGCGCGACGGGCGACGAGTTCTCGTCCGTCCTGACCGGAGTGGGGCCCCGGCTGCGCGCACTGCGGACGGAGCGCGGCACGACGCTGGCCCAGCTGAGCGAGACCACCGGGATCTCGCTCAGCACGCTGTCCCGGCTGGAGTCCGGCGGCCGCAAGCCGACGCTGGAGCTGCTGCTCCCGCTGGCGAAGGCGTACGGGGTGCAGCTGGACGAGCTCGTCGGCGCGCCGGACACCGGTGATCCGAGGGTCACCTTCCGCCCGTTCAACCGGCACGGCATGACGTTCGTGCCGCTGACCCGGCACATCGGCGGGGTGAACGCGTACAAGCAGGTCATGCCCGGACTGACGGGCCCGCCGGGGCCGGTCGAGCAGCGGGTGCACGAGGGGTACGAGTGGCTGTACGTGCTGTCGGGGCGGCTGCGGCTGGTGCTGGGCGAGCACGACCTGGTGCTGAAGGCGGGCGAGGTGGCCGAGTTCGACACGCGTACCCCGCACTGGTGGGGCAACGTCGGGCCGGAACCGGTGGAGTTCCTCAGCCTGTTCGGACCGCAGGGGGAGCGGATGCACGTACGGGCGAAGCCGTCGGCAAAGCAGTGAGGGGCCGCGCCTCGGGCCGGTCCCGCGCCGGGGCGTACGGCCCGCCCAGCCCCCAGGCCTGGTGCATCGCGTCGGCGTAGGCACCCGCGAGCCGGTGTTCGCCGGACGGGCCGGGATGGGTGCCGTCGTAGGTGTCCGTGTGGATGTCGTAGCCCGGCGGGCGGGAGGCGAGCAGCAGCGGGGACGCCGGTTCGTCGAGGTCCGCCACGGCCTTGGCGAGGAGTTCGTTGAAGCGGGCGCACTCGGCGGCGAAGGGGGCGTCCGACTCGGCCCGGATGTTCGGTATGACGGGGAGCAGTACGCATCTGATGCGCGGGTTCGCGGTGCGGGCCGCCGTGAGGAAGGCGCGGGCGTTGCGGGCGGTCTGCTCGCTGTCCGTGTAGAAGCCGAGGTCTATCAGGCCGAGCGAGACGAGCAGGATGTCCGCGCGGTGTGCGGCGACCGTGTCCGCGATCACCGGGGCCATGTGCAGCCAGCCCTCGCCCCAGCCGGCCAGGTGCGCGCGGGCGGGAGCGGGGAATTCCCCGGCGGCGTACGCGTAGGAGACCGGGGTGCCCGTGCCGGTGTCGTGCAGCTCGCTGCGCGGGCCGACGATCGCGTACGGGGCGCCGAAGGATGCCTCCAGGTGCTGCCACATGCGGTAGCGCCAGGTGAAGTCGCCGGAGCGCCCGATGGTCATGGAATCGCCGACGAACATGAAACGCATGGCGTCATCATGGCCGATCATGGCTTCGGCCTGCGACGTGACGATGGACACTTGTGCCATGCGCTCCCATCGACTGACCGCCTTCGGCGCCGCCGCGCTCCTGTCCCTCGCGGTGGCGGTGCCCGCCGTGGCCGACGACGGCGGGGCCGACCGCAGCTTCACGATCAAGGACCCGCGGATCACCGAGTCCAGCGGACTGGCCGCCAGCCGTGCCCATCCGGGGATCTACTGGACGCACAACGACAGCGACGACGGGCCGTACGTCTTCGCCGTCGACTCCAGGACCGGCAAGACCGTCGCGAAGATCACCATGAAGGGTGTGGGGGAGCCGCGCGACGTGGAGGCGATCTCGCTGGGGCCCGACGGGAATCTGTACGTCGGTGACATCGGGGACAACCTCAACGGCAGCTGGGACCACGTCTGGATCTACCGCTTCCCCGAGCCGAAGGTGCTGCGGGACGCGACGGTCCGCGCGACGCAGTTCGACGTGAAGTACGCGGACGGCCCGCGCAACGCGGAGGCGCTGATGGTCCACCCGAAGACGGGGCGCGCGTACATCGCCTCGAAGAAGGAGGGCGGCGGCGGGCTCTACGAGGGGCCCGCGAAGCTCACGGCCGGCTCGGACAACATCTTCCGGCGGGTCGGCGAGGTGCCGTGGGTGACGGACGGGGCGTTCTCGCCGGACGGGAAGGAGCTGGTGCTGCGCTCGTACTTCAGCGCGCGCGGCTACGTGTTCAAGGACGGCAGGCTCGGCAAGGACTACCCGGTCGAGTCCCCGCTGCTGGGGCAGGCCGAGTCGGTCACGTACACGGCCGACGGTTCGGCGCTGATGTACGGCTCCGAGGGCGAGCAGAGTGACGTGGTGCGGGTGGACCTGAAGAACGGCGGCGAGTCGGGCCGTACCGGCGTCAAGTCCCCGTCGTCGTCATCCGGTACGGGCAGCGGTGGAGGCGACGGTGTGCCGGTGAAGGGCACCACGGCGACCGGTCTCGGCGTCCTGGCCGTGATCGGGCTGGTGCTCTTCCTGGGCAGGCGACGTCGCAAGGGCTGACAGGGGTCACGTTTCGAGCGGGCGGACCTCGTAGTGCAGGGTCCGGTCCCGCTTGATCTTGTGCGCGAGCGGGACGAGCACGCCCTGCACGATCGGGTGCTTGCGCGACATCATCCGGGCGGCGTGCGTGTTCTCCTTCGAGCCCGCCTGGAGGAGCCGTGCGTGGGCGGTGATCTGCGGACCGGTCGGCCTGCCGCGCAGTGTGCACGGGCCGATGCGCACGGTGGGGTGGTTGCGCATCCGCTCCACCTTCCAGGCCGACGAGAACGTACGGATGTACGCGTGGTCGCCCTCGACCGCGATGTTGACGGGGGTGTCGGCATGCGTTCCGTCCTGCCGACGGGTGCTGAGCAGGACGGCGTACTGCTTCACGAAGGGCTTGAGCTCAGCAATCGTGTCCATACCTTCCATGATCCGCAGGCCCGGCGCCGTGTCATCCCCGGACGGGCCGCCGGACGGGCGTTTTCCTGGCCGCCACCGGGGCCCGGCAGTATGATCATCCGCACATGACGACGGACCACGGGCCGATGCCCTTCTCCACCCAGCGCCTGGACGCCCTGCCGCTGCGGGTGGCGCACGCGGACGAGATGGCGGCCGTACTCTCCGACCCGGCCCTGCACACCTTCACCGGCGGCGCTCCCCTGGACGCGGACGCCCTGCGGGCCCGCTACGCACGCCAGAGCGCCGGCTCGCCGGACCCGGCCGAGCGGTGGTGGAACTGGGTGCTCGCCGTGCGCGGCGACGACTGCCTGGCCGGGTACGTGCAGGCGACGGTGAACGTGCCCGAGGCGCGGGCGGAGATCGCCTGGGTGATCGGGTCCGGATGGCAGGGCCGGGGCTACGCCAAGGAGGCGGCGGTGGGCCTCGTGGCGCACCTGCTGGACGGGGGAGCGGTGCGTACGGTCGTCGCCCACATCCACCCCGACCACGCGGCGTCGGCGGCGGTGGCCGCCGCGGCGGGGCTCGTGCGGACGGACGAGTGGGAGGACGGTGAGGTGCGGTGGCGGCTGGACGCGCGATGAGGGGATGGCCGCGGGGCCTCTTCTCGACGGCCCTCGGCTTCGTCGTACTGGCGGCAGCGGTGGGCTGCACGGGCGGCGGCGCGGGCGGTGACGCCGACGCGGCTCCCGGGGACGGAATGTCGCCGAAGGCGCGCACCTACCTGACCTCCGCCCTGGACGTGATGGAGAAGCACTCCCTGGTCACCAAGGACGTGGACTGGCCGAAGCTCCGTCAGGACGCCTTCGCGGAAGCGCGGAAGGCGCAGACGCCGTCCGAGACGTACCAGGCGATCCGGCATGCGGTGCGGGACCTGAACGACGGGCACAGCACCTTCTACGACCCGGAGCAGGCCGACGAATCCCTGAACGCACCGGCCGAGGACCTGATGCTTCCCGAAGGCCGCCGGCTCGCGGGCGGCATCGCTCATCTGACGCTTCCCTCGGAGCCCTCCGACGGTGTGGCCGCCCCCTATGTCCGCTCGGCGCGCTCGACCGTCGCCGGGCTCGACGGCCAGGGCGTCTGCGGCTGGATCATCGACCTGCGGAGCAACCACGGCGGAGACATGTGGGGGCCGCTCGCCGCTGTCGGATCGGTGCTGGGCGACGGCACCGTCGGGAACGCCGTCTACGCGGACGGCAGGAAGTCCCCCTGGACGCTCACGAAGGGCACCCCCCGCCAGTACCTGGACACATGGGGCCCGGCGAAGCCGCTGACCCGTCCGGCGCCGCCGGTGGCCGTCCTGACCAGCCGCCGGACGGTGAGCGCCGGGGAGGCCGTCACCATCGCCTTCCGGGGCCGCCCGGACACCCGCACGTTCGGGGAGGCGACCACGGGCCACCCCACCGCGAACGTGTCGTACGAACAGTCCGACGGTGCGCTGGTCATCCTGACCGTGGCCCGCGAGGCCGACCGGACCGGGCGGACCTACGACGGACCCATCGAACCGGACGTGGAGATCCCCGAGGCCCTCGGACACAACCGGGCCCGTACGGAAGCCGCGGCCTGGCTCAGGAAGCAGAAGGCGTGCCGGGGGGGTTCCTGACCGGTCGGGCGACCGGCCCTCAGCTCTCGGACGGCTGCCGCTCCGGCTGCGGCTCCTGCTCCCGGGGCGGGGTGGGCCCCTCCGACGGCTCGGGCTTCAGCTTCGGGCTGGGGCGGCCCGCCGCCACCAGGGCGGCGACGTCCAGGACCACCTTGGCGCCGATCGAGTCGGGGAGCGTGACGCTGTGGCCGGGCGCGTACACCTGGTGGGTGTCGTACCCGCTGGTGAAGGGGTCCGTGAGGACGTGGACCCGGCCGTGCTTGCGGTCGAGGATGACGTAGACGGGGATCTTGGCGGCGGCGTAGGCGGTGACCTTGTGCCGCAGGTCGTTCTGGTAGTTGCCGGAGGTGACCTCCAGGACGAGCCGGAAGGCGCCGGGGTCGTAGCAGTTGTTCTCGACCACGTGCGCGTCGAAATCGGCGTCGACGACGGCCAGGTCCGGGATGGCGTAGTCGGAGGGGCCGCTGGGCAGCCAGACGCCGATCCCTTGGATGACCGCCGATTCCCCGTCGTCGAGACCCGCCTCGATCAGCGGACGCATCAGTTTGGTCAGGGCGCGGCCGTGCGCGCCGTCCGGCAACGGGGCCACGGTGATGACGCCGCCGCCGATCTCGACCCGGTGACCCGGGAGCCGCTCCGAGAGCCGGTTGGCGCTTTCGAGCAGCGATTCGGGCTTCGGCCGTTCCGGCTCATCGGCACAGGGGCGCTCGACTGTTTCCGCAGGCATTCAGGGCCTCCTGAAAGGCAGATGTCGAGAACATCATCGTAGGACCGCCGACGCCTTCGCGGCGGGTATGCCCCGCGTCACCCCGGCGAGTGTGAAGCAGAAACGGCCCTGCACACCGGGTCGCGGGTGCAGGGCCGTTCCGTACGTGTCGGAGGACCGGTTACAGCTTCTCGATCACGTAGTCGATGCACGCCGTCAGCGCCTGGACGTCCGACGGGTCGATCGCCGGGAACATCGCCACGCGCAGCTGGTTGCGGCCCAGCTTGCGATACGGCTCCGTGTCGACGACGCCGTTGGCGCGCAGGGCCTTGGCGACGGCCGTGGCGTCGATCTCGTCCGCGAAGTCGATCGTGCCGATGACCTGCGAGCGCTTGGCCGGGTCCGTGACGAACGGGGTGGCGTACTTGGACTCCTCGGCCCAGCCGTACAGGTGGCCGGAGGAGGCTGCCGTGCGGCCGGTGGTGAAGTCCAGGCCGCCCTGGGTGTTCATCCAGGTCAGCTGCTCGTTCAGGAGGAACAGCGTGGCCAGGGCCGGGGTGTTGTACGTCTGGTTCTTCAGGGAGTTGTCGATCGCCGTCGGCAGCGAGAAGAACTCCGGGACGTGGCGGCCGGAGGCGTGGATACGGGCCGCGCGCTCCAGGGCGGCGGGGGAGAAGATCCCGATCCAGAGGCCGCCGTCGGAGGCGAAGGACTTCTGCGGGGCGAAGTAGTAGACGTCCGTCTCGGCGATGTCGACCGGCAGGCCGCCCGCGCCGGAGGTGGCGTCCACCAGGACCAGGGAGCCCGCGTCGGCGCCCGCGACGCGCTTGATGGGCGCTGCGACACCGGTCGAGGTCTCGTTGTGCGTGAGGGCGTAGACGTCGACGCCCGGTTCGGCCTGCGGGTCCGGGTGGGTGCCCGGGTCGGAGGCGATGACGGTCGGGTCGGCCAGCCACGGAGCGAGGAGCGAGGCCTTGGCGAACTTGGAGGAGAACTCGCCGAAGTTGAGGTGCTGCGACTTCGCCTCGATCAGGCCGTGCGTCGCGATGTCCCAGAAGGCGGTGGAGCCGCCGTTGCCCAGGATCACCTCGTATCCCTCGGGAAGGGAGAAGAGGTCGCGCACTCCGTCACGTACCGCGCCGACCAGGTTCTTCACCGGAGCCTGGCGGTGGGACGTACCGAGCAAGGACGTTCCGGTGGCGGCCAGCGCGTCGAGCGCCTCCGTCCGCACCTTGGAAGGACCGGCGCCGAAGCGCCCGTCGGCGGGCTTGATGTCAGCGGGAATCTGGATGTCGGCCACGAGTCGGAGCGTAGCCGCTCGGTACGGCGGCTACGCATCCTGTCCGTCGGATGAGACGCGCGATCCGGTCGGTGGACGCCGGATCACGCGTCCCGGGGGGCCGGGTCAGCCCAGTTCGACCGGGAGGTCGAACAGGTCGTTCTGGGTGACGATCGGCTTGTTGCGCAGCTCGGAGGCCGGGACCGCGAGTTCGAGCTCGGGGAAGCGCTCGTAGAGCGCGGGGAGTGCGACCCCCGCCTCCAGCCGGGACAGGGCCGCACCCGGGCAGACGTGCGGGCCGTGGCCGAAGGCGATGTGGCGGTTGGGGGAGCGGGTCGCGTCGAACTCGCCCGCGGTCGGCCCGTACTGCTCCTCGTCCCGGCCCAGTGCGCCGAAGGAGACGATCAGGGCCTCGCCCTTGGGGAGGACCTTCTCACCGACCGCCACGTCCTCGGTCGCGAAGCGGATCAGTACGTGCGACGTCGGGGTGTTCCAGCGCAGGGTCTCCTCGATCACGTTCTCCCACGGCACCTCGCCGCCGAGCACCTGCTTGCGCTGCTCGGGGTGGGTCTGGAGGGCGACGACGGCGTTCACGATCAGGCTGATCGTCGTCTCGTGGCCGGCCGCGATGATCAGCTGGAGGGTGTTGACGATCTCCTCGTTGCTGAGGTGGTCGCCGTCGTCGGAGGCCGCGATCAGGGCACTGGTCAGGTCGTCGCCGGGCTCGGCCCGCTTGCTGTCGACGATCTTCGTGAAGAGCGCGCCGAGGTCCGCCATCATCTGCGGGACCTCCTCCGGCGGGGTCTGCGTCGAGAAGAACTTCTCGAACAGCTCCTTGAGGCGGGGGTGGTCGGCGCCGTCGACACCCATCAGCTCGCTGATGACGTTCATCGGCAGCGGGTACGCGAACTCCGCCTTCAGGTCGACCTTCTCGCCCCGGGGCAGGGCCGCGAGGCGGTCCAGGCTCGCGGTGGTGAGCGCCTCGATGCCCGCCCGCAGCCGCTCCACCCGCTTCACCGTCAGGGCCTGCGCCACCAGGGTGCGCAGCCGGCGGTGGTCGGCGCCGTCGACGGTCAGCATGGAGCGGCCCGGGTTGGCGAGGCCTATCAGGGGCCAGTCCAGGGGGATCTCGCCGCGCTGCCAGGAGCCCCAGACGTTGATGTCCTTCACGATCCGGGCGTCGGTCAGCAGCTGTCGTGCCTCGGCGTGGTGCGTCACCGCGTAGCAGTGCACGCCGCCGGGCAGCTCCACCTCGGCCAGCGGGCCCGCGGCACGCAGCGCGGCGCCCTCGCCGTCGAGGTCGGCGACGAAGGGGTCGAGGACGATCCGGGTCATTGCTGGCCTCCGTTGGCGGGTCCTGTGGCAGGAGTGGGCGTGAAGGCGACGGGGAGGTCGGTCAGGCCCCGCAGCCAGGGCGACGGGCGCCGGGTGAGCTGTTCGGCGGGGACGCCGAGATCGATGTCCGGGAGGCGGTCGAGCAGTACCTCGATGCCGGTACGGGCGATGACCTCGGCGGTCTCCTGGGCCGGGAAGGGGCAGCGGTGCTCGCCGTGGCCGAAGGAGAGGAACGCGTTGTTGCCGCCGGTCAGCGCGGAGCCGTCGGTGCGGACCTGCGGGTCGGCGTTGGCGGCGGCGATCCCGAGGAGCAGCAGGTCGCCGGCCTGGAGGTGGCGGCCCCCGAGGTGGGTGTCGCGCGAGACCCAGCGGCCCGCGACGTTCTGTGTCGGGGGGTCCTCCCAGAGGACCTCGTTCATGGCCTCGGCGACGCTGTGCCGGCCGCCCGAGAGCGAGGCGGCGAACCGGTCGTCGGTGAGCATCAGCCGCAGCGAGTTGCCCATCCAGTCGGCGGTCGGCTGGTGGCCCGCGGCCATCATGACCATCAGGTCCTGGGCGATCTCCTCGTCCGTGAAGCCGCCGGGGTCGGCCAGCATCCGGGTCGCGACGTCGTCCTCGGGCACCGCGTGCTTGTCGGCCAGCAGCTGGGCCATCGAGGTGCCCAGGTGCTGCTGCCCGGCGAGGGCCCGCTCCCGGCCGTCGATCATGTCGTTGATCGAGCCGACGAGCGCGTCGCCGATCTCGTCGCTGAAGCCGTAGAGCCTTGCCAGGACGCGGGCGGGGAGCAGCATCGCGTACTCGGCGATGATGTCGGTGGCGCCCTTGGAGCAGAACCGGTCGATCAGCTCGTCGGCGAACTCCTCCGCGTGACGCTTGAGGGAGAAGGGGTCGACCGCCTCCAGGGCGTCGCTGATCATCCGGGCGCGCTCGACGTGCCGGGGGCCGACCGTGTAGAGGATCGAGGGCTGCTTGCGGCCGATCATCGGCAGCAGCGGCCAGTCGTCGGGGATGCGCTCCCACTGGCTCCACAGGTCGGAGTCGCGGCTGAACAGCACCGGGTCGCTGGTGACCTGGTGCAGTTCGCGGTAGCCGAGCACCAGCCAGGCCGGGATGTCGCCGTCCAGCGTGATGGGTGCCACGGCGCCGTGGTCGCGCCGCATCTCCCGGTACAGCCGGGTGGGTTCGGTCTGGAACCGCGGCCCGGACAGCGGCACGCGGCCGTGCGCCGGGCAGCCCGGGGGTGGTTCGGTGGGCTGGGTCACGGGGCGTGCTCCGGGGTCTTCTCCGGCGTGGTCTCCGGACGGGTGGTGGCGGCGGAGGAGGTGCCGGCCGTGCCCCTGGAGAGGGCGTACAGGTGCTCCACCAGTGTGATCAGGACGTATTTGCTGGACGACCGGTCCCGGGCGTCGCACTCCACGAGGGGTACGTCCTCGGAGAGGTCGAGCGCCTCCCGGATCTGCTGCTCGGTGTGGAGCGGCCCGCCGAAGTCGTTGCACGCCACGATGAACGGCGTGCCGTGGTGCTCCAGCCGGTCGATGGCGTACCAGGAGTCGGCGAGGCGCCGGGTGTCGACGAGGACGACGGCACCGAGCGTCCCGGAGAACAGCCGGTCCCACAGGAACCAGAAGCGCTCCTGGCCGGGCGCGCCGAACAGGTACAGCACCGAGCGTGCGTCGAGGGTGATCCGGCCGAAGTCGAAGGCGACGGTGGTGGACGTCTTCGAGTGCACGCCGTCGAGGTGGTCGACCGCCTCGCCCGCACGGGTCATCGTCTCCTCCGTGTTGAGCGGACGGATCTCGCTCACGGATCGGACCATGGTGGTCTTGCCGACCCCGAAGCCACCGACGACGACTATCTTCAGTCCGTTGTCGGCCGTGGCCTGCAGGGCGGCACGGTCAGAGGTTGCGGAGTCCAACGAGCACCTGTTCCAGGATGTCGGGGTCGGGGAGCCGGTCCGCGACGCGTGCGGTACGAGGGTGGCGGGCGCTGATCCGGCTGGTGTCGAGCAGGTCGCACAGCAGGATGCGCACGATACTGACGGGCAGGTTCAGGCCCGCGGCGATCTCGACGACCGCGGTGGGCCGTTCGCACATTCGCAGGATCGCGACGTGCTCCGACTGCATACCGGGGGCCGGTTCGCATTCCGAGACGACGAGGGTCACCAGGTCGAAGGCGGCCGAGTCGGAGCGGCTGCGGCCACCGGTGAGGGTGTACAGCCGGTCCGGGTCGTCGTCCCGGCCGGGACGGGCGCGGGTCGTCATACGGCCGCGTTCTCGGCGGCCCCGGGGGTGCCGGGAGGTCCGGAGGGTTCGCGCGGCGGGGCCACGAGGTGTTCGCCGAGCTGCTCGACGAGCTCGCTCATGTTGTGCCCGACGAGGCCGACGTCGGCGTCCTCGGACGCGACGACGGCGAGGTGGGCGCCCGCGCCCGCCTCCACGATGAACAGCACGCCGCCGTAGAACTCGGCCATCGCGGACCGTACGCCGCCGGTGCCGTCGCCGAACTCGACGGACGCGCCGTGCGACAGGCTCTGGATGCCGGCCGAGATCGCTGCCAGCTGGTCAGCCTGGTCTACGGAGAGCTCGGGGGTACGGCACAGCTTGAGGCCGTCCCTGGACAGCACGAGGGCGTGGCGGGCGCCGGGGGTGCGCTCAAGGAGCCCCTCCAGCAGCCAGTTGAGCTTCTCGTCCGTGGTCGCGGTCATCGGGTGTTGCCTTCCGGGTGCGGGGAGGTGGGCCGTACGGCCTGGCGGAAGCTGCTGAAGCGGGCTGCCTGTGCCTTGGGGTCGGACGTACGGGTCCGGGGGTTCGTTCCGTCGGGTGCGTCGGCGTCGGCGTCCGCCGAGGCTCTGGCGCGGGATTCGGCGGCGGCGAGGGTGCGGCCGCGGGAGCGCTTGGGCAGGCCGCTCTCGCCGAACCGGGGGAGACCGCCGGTGGTGTCGGAGCCCGGGGTGGCGTCGGGGGCGGCGGCCGGCAGGGAGTCGGAGCGCCGGAGCTCCTGGGTGCGGGAGCTGTCCTGGGCGGCGCCGCCGCGGTCGGTTCCGGAGGTGTGGACCGGCTCGGGCTCGCGCGGGGCCGAGGGCAGGGCGTCGGGTTCCGGGGCGGCCGACGGTGCCGGGGCGGGGGCGGCCATCGGGGTCCGGGCGATGATCTCCTGCGGGAGCATCATCAGGGCGCCGGTGCCACCGCGTGCCGACGGCCGGAAGGAGACCGTCAGCCCGTGCTTGCGGGCCAGCCGGCCGACGACGGCGAGGCCGAGCCGGGTGCCGGAGAGGCCGGTCAGGTCCTGGTTCCGCGCGGAGACGGCGCGCTCGGCGCGGCGCAGCTGCACATCGCTCATGACCAGGCCGCTGTCCTCGACGGTCAGCACGATGCCGGCCGGCACCTCCTCCACGTACACGTGGACCTCGGCCGTGGGCGGCGAGAAGTTCGCGGCGTTGTCGAGGAGTTCGGCCAGGGCGTGCATGACGCCCTCGGCGGCGTGCCCGGCGACGGCGACATCGCTGGTGGAGTGCAGGCGGATGCGCTGGTAGCCGCTGATCCGGCCCATCGCGCCGCGCAGGATCGACTCCATGACGATGGGCTTCGCCCAGCGGCGTCCGGAGCGGGCGCCGGTCAGCACGGCGATGGAGTCGGCCAGCCGCCCCGCCTGGGCGGTGCGGTGGTCCAGGTGCAGCAGATCGCCCAGGACGTCCTCGGAGGCGTGCCGGTTCTCCATGTCGCGCAGGTCGGCGAGCATGCTCGTGGCGAGCGCCTGCATCCGGCCGGCGGCGTTGGCACAGGCGGCGACGGCGGCGGAGCGCTCGGTCTCGCTGCGCGAGGCGCGGGCCTTGAGCCGGGCGATCTCGGCGGTGAGGCGCTCGGCGTCGGCCGAGGCCTGTGCGCTGATCCGGTCCGTCTCGGCGGCGGCGGCCGATTTCATCCTTGCCGTCTCGGCGGTGAAGCGCTGGGCGTCGTAGGCGGAGGCGGACACCATCCGGGAGGTCTCGGCGGTGAACCGGCTGCTCTCGGCCGCGTGCTTCTCCCGCAGCCGGCGCAGCGTGGCGCGGGCGTGGACGGTGGTGGCGACGGCGGCGGACAGCAGCACGGCGGCGGCACCCGCTCCCCATGCCACTGCGGTCCTGGCCGAGTCGGGGGCGGCTACGACGGCCCAGAGGCACAGGGATCCGGTGATGGCCACCGTGACCAGCAGGGCCAGTGCGGTCGGCTTGGTTGAGGGGCGCAAGCGGAGTCCTTGGGACGCGGACGACGGCGGACGGGACGGTTCGGGCAAGTCGGTACGGTGAGTATTAAATGCGACAACTGGAAGAAGTTATTCCCAGACAAGTCTGAGTCACTATATGAGAATTGACGATCTGTTTGGGAAGAACTTGTGGTGCTCTCTGTTGCGTATATGTTCGGGAGCCCGACAGATTCAGACGTATTGACGTATTCGGCGGAAACGCGCGGGCCCGGACGGCACACCGGCGCGGACCGGCGGCATCCTGGCCGGATGACACCCCGCGCGGCAACAACCGGCCCCGACCGCACCGCACTCGCCGACGCGCTGCGCTCGGCCGTACGCGGCGAGGTCGCGTTCGACGCCACCGCACGGGCCCTGACGACGATGGACGCGTCCAACTACCGACGGGTGCCCCTCGGCGTCGTGGCCCCGCGCGACGCCGACGACATCGCCGCCGCGCTCGCCGTCTGCCGGGCACACGGGGTGCCCGTGGTGCCGCGCGGCGGCGGCACGTCCATCGCCGGGCAGGCCACCGGCACCGGCGTCGTCCTCGACCTCACCCGCCACCTGCGCTCGATCCTCGAACTGGACCCCGCCTCCCGCAGCGCGGTGGTCCAGCCGGGCGTCGTCCTGGACGACCTGCGGGCCGCCGCCGCCCCGCACGGGCTCACCTTCGGCCCGGACCCCTCCACGCACAGCCGCTGCACCATCGGCGGGATGATCGGCAACAACTCCTGCGGCTCGCACTCGGTCGCCTGGGGCACCACCGCCGACAACGTCCACGCGCTGACCGTCGCCCGCTACGGCGGCGACACCCTGCGCCTGGAACCCGGCGCGCCCGGACCCGCCGGGCTGACGGAGCTGGTCGCCGCCCACCTCGCCCTGCTGCGCACCGGATTCCCCGGGCTCCCGCGCCGCATCTCCGGATACGCGATGGACGCCCTGCTGCCCGAGCGCGGCCCCGACCCCGCCCGCGCGTTCTGCGGCAGCGAGGGCACGCTCGGCGTGGTGACGGAGGCGACGCTGCGGCTCGTCGAGGCACCGGCGGCCCGCGCGCTGGCCGTACTCGGCTACGCCGACGAGTCCGCCGCCGCCGAGGCCGCCCCCGGCCTCCTCCCGCACCACCCGCTGACCGTCGAGGGCATGGCCGCCGACCTCGTACGCGAACCGGCCGGGCTGCCACGCGGCGCGGCCTGGCTGTTCGTCGAGACGGGCGGTGCGACACCCGCCGAGGCGCGGTCCCACGCGGAGCGGATCGCGCGGGCGGCGGCCCCGGACGCCGTGGACACCGCCGTCGTCACCGACCCGGCGGGGCAGCGGGCGCTGTGGCGGATCAGGGAGGACGCGGCCGGGACGGCGACCCGCACACCGGAGGGCAGCGAGGCCTGGCCCGGCTGGGAGGACTGCGCGGTGCCGCCCGCCCGCCTCGGCCCCTACCTCCGCGACTTCCGCGCCCTGCTCACCGAACACGGGCTGCGCGGCACCCCGTACGGGCACTTCGGCGACGGCTGCATCCACGTCCGGATCGACTTCGACCTGCTCAGCACCGACGGCGTCACCCGCTTCCGCACCTTCTCCGAGGAACTGGCCACCCTCGTGGTCGCCCACGGCGGATCGCTCTCCGGCGAACACGGCGACGGCCAGGCCCGCGCCGAACTCCTGCCCAGGATGTACGGGGACGAACTGGTCGCCCTCTTCGGCCGGTTCAAGGACCTGTGGGACCCGGACGGCGGCATGAACCCGGGCATCCTCGCCCGCCCGGCCCGCCTCGACGAGAACCTCCGCTTCGACGTGCTGCCGCGCGCACCGGTCGACGTCGCCTTCGGCTACCCGCACGACGGCGGCGACTTCTCGGCGGCGGTGCGCAGGTGCGTCGGCGTCGCCAAATGCCGTACGCGGGAAGCCCCGGGAACGGCCGTGATGTGCCCGTCCTTCCGCGCGACCGGCCAGGAGGAGCACTCGACCCGGGGCCGGGCCCGGCTGCTGCACGAGATGCTGGCCGGCCCGGCGGGCGGCGTGATCACGGACGGCTGGCGCTCCACGGAGGTACGGGACGCGCTCGACCTCTGCCTGTCCTGCAAGGGCTGCCGCAGCGACTGCCCGGTGGGCGTGGACATGGCCACGTACAAGGCCGAGTTCCTGCACCACCACTACCGCCACCGGCTGCGCCCCGCCTCGCACTACGCGCTGGGACGGCTCCCGCAGTGGCTGCGCCTGGCGGCCCCCTTCGCGGGCGCGCTGAACGCCGCGGCCCGGGTGCGCCCGCTCGCGGCGCTCGCCAAACGGCTGGCCGGGATCGCGCCGGAGCGCTCCATCCCGGTGCTGGCGAGCGAGACGTACACCCGGTGGCTGAACCGGCGCCGGGGCAGGGGCACGCACCTCTTCTCCAACGACGAGGTGGCCACCGTCTGGCCCGACACCTTCACCGAGTACCTCTCGCCCGAGGTCGGCCGGGCGGCGGTGCGGGTCGTCGAGGCGGCGACGGGGCGCCGGGTGATCCCGCCCGGCCGGGGGCTGTGCTGCGGCCTCACGTACGTCTCGACGGGCCAGCTGGACAAGGCCCGTTCGGTGATGCGCCGCACCCTGGACCGGCTGGCCGGCCCCCACGGCTCCCCGGTGATCGTCCTCGAACCGAGCTGCGCGGCCACCCTGCGCACGGACCTGCCGGAACTCCTGCCCGACGACGCGCGCGCCGCGGAGCTGGCCGCCTCGGTCCACACGCTGGCCGAGTACCTGGAGGAGTACGCCCCCGACTGGCGGCCCCCGCACCTGGACCGCCCGGTCACCGGCCAGACGCACTGCCACCAGCACGCGGTCCTGGGCGACGGACCGGACCGCCGGCTCCGCGAACGGGCGGGCCTGACCGGTGAGCTGGCCGGCGGCTGCTGCGGACTGGCCGGCAACTTCGGCTTCGAACGCGGCCACTGGGAGGTGTCGGTCGCCTGTGCCGAGGACGCGCTGCTGCCGGCGGTACGGGAGGCGGCGCCCGGCACGGAGATCCTCGCGGACGGGTTCTCCTGCCGGACGCAGCTGAGCCAGGTGGGGGGCGTGCGGGCGCGGCACCTGGCGGAGGTGCTGGCAGCGGGGCTGGACGAGCCGGAGGCGTCCGGGGATCAGACCTGGTAGCGGCCGGGCGCGAACAGTCGGAGGTTCTCCTCGACCCACCTGGACGTCAGCTTCAGGCCGTCCTCCAGGGAGACCTCCGGCCGCCAGCCGGCCCACTCGCGGGCCCGGGTGTTGTCGGAGAGCAGCCGCCGCACCTCGCTGCCGCCCGGCCGCAGCCTGGCCGGGTCGACGACCACCTGTGCGTCCCGCCCGGACGCGGCGATCAACGCGGTCGCCAGGTCCCCGATGGAGATCTCCCGGCCGGTCCCCAGATTGACGGACTGCCCCAGTGCGCGGTCGCAGTCCGCCAGGGCGAGGAACCCGGCGGCCGTGTCCGTGACGTAGGTGAAGTCCCGGGTCGGCGTCAGCGAACCGAGCCGGACCTGCGTCGCCCCGGCGTGCAGCTGGGCCAGGATCGTCGGGATCACGGCCCGTGCGGACTGGCGCGGACCGTAGGTGTTGAACGGCCGGACGACGGTCACCGGCAGCTCGAAGGCGTGCCAGTGCGACAGCGCCATCATGTCCGCGCCGATCTTCGACGCGGAGTACGGGGACTGCGGCTGGAGGGGGTGCGTCTCGCTGATGGGGGCGGTCAGCGCGGTTCCGTACACCTCGCTCGTCGAGGTGTGCAGCAGCCTGCGGACCGAGTGGCGGCGGCAGGCCTCCGCCACGTTCTCGGTGCCGACCACGTTCGTCCGGACGTAGGCCCCGGGGGAGTCGTAGCTGTACGGGATGCCGATGAGCGCGGCGAGGTGGAAGACGGTGTCGCAGCCCGCCACGGCGTCCATCACCCGTCCCGCGTCGCCCACGTCACCGGCGATCATCTCGACGGGGCCGTGCGGGTCGTCGAGGTAGCGGGCGAGGTGCCCCTTCTCCGCGTACGGCTTGTAGTGCACCAGCGCGCGGACCTTCGCCCCCCGGTCGACCAGCATGTCGACCAGCGTCGAGCCGATGAAGCCCTCGGCCCCGGTGACCAGGACCGTACGGCCGTTCCAGTTGATGCTCATGCGGAGTTCTCCATGTCGTACGAAGGGGTGGCGAGACGGATGACCCGGGCGGCGAGCAGGTCCGCCGCCCGGCCGTGACAGCCCGGATCGGCGGCGCGGCCCATCACGGCGAGCCGGGCCGGTTCGGCGAGCAGCGGTTCGACGAGGGCCGACAGCCGGTCGGCGGTCGCCTCGGCGTCCGGCATCAGGTGGGCGGCGCCCGCGTCGGACAGCACGCGGGCGTTGTGGGTCTGGTGGTCGCCGGGGGCGTGCGGGTAGGGCACGAGAACGGCGGGCACCCCGACGGTGGCCAGTTCGGCGACGGTCGCGGAGCCGGCCCGGCACACGACCAGATCGGCGACCGCGTAGGCGAGGTCCATCCGGTCGAGGTACGGCACGGCGTGGGCGATGTGCCCGGCGCCCACGTCGGCGAGCCGCCGCCGGGTCGCTTCCAGCGCCGCCGGGCCGGTCTTGATCAGCAGGTGGACGTCCGTCCGGTGGCGCCGGCGCGCGGCGAGCCCGACCGCGGCCTCGGTGAGCCGGGCCGCGCCGAGGCTGCCCCCGTTGAACAGCAGCACCCGGGCACCGTCGGGTATCGCGAAGGCGCGTCGCGCCTCGTCGCGCAGCGCCACCCGGTCCAGGGCCGCGAGCTCCGCGGAGATCGGCATGCCGACGGTCTCCGCGTCCTGCCCGCCGGACAGGTGGGCGCGGCTCCGGTCGAAGGCGACGGTGATGTTCGGGGTGAGCCGGGCCGCGAACTGGTTGGCCCGGCCCGGGACGGCGTTGGACTCGTGGATCACGCTGGGCAGCCCGGCCATCCGCGCCCCGAGGATGACCGGCGCGCTCGGGTAGCCGCCCATGCCGACCGCGACCCGGGCGCCCTGGGCGCGCAGGATGGAGCGGCACTGCGCACCGGATCTGAGGAGCGCGGCGGGCAGCAGGTAGCGCCTGGCGCCCAGGGACGGGTCGAAGGGGATCATGTCGACGGTGTGCAGCCGGTATCCGGCCCGCGGGATCAGCTCGGTCTCCAGGCCCCGCTCGGTCCCGACGAAGGAGATCAGGGCGTCGGGGGCGGCCCGGCGCAGTGCGTCGGCGAGCGCGAGACCGGGGTAGATGTGGCCGCCGGTGCCGCCCGCACCGATCACGACGGAGAGTGGTGTGCGCATGGCCGCCACACTCACGAAGCGGCCTAAGAAGGTTCTAAGAGTCCGTTTTGAGAGTCTTCACGGCATGACCAAGATCCTGGTAGTCGACGACGAGCCGGAAGTACGGGCGGCCGTCGAGGACGCGCTGACCGTGGAGGGGCACGAGGTGCGCGGCGCCGCCGACGGCCTCGCCGCGCTCTCCGAGGTGGCGTCCTGGCAGCCCGACGCGATCGTGCTCGACGTGATGATGCCGGTCCTCGACGGGCTGGCGGTCTGCCGCCGGCTCCGGGCGGTCGGCGACCGTACGCCGGTGCTCGTCCTGACCGCGCTGGACCAGGTCAGCGACCGCGTGGACGGGCTGGACGCGGGCGCCGACGACTATCTGGTGAAGCCCTTCGCGCTGGACGAGCTGGGTGCCCGGGTACGGGCGCTGCTGCGCAGAGCGGCACCGCTGCCGCCGGACGAGGAGCTGTCCTTCGCGGACCTGTCGCTGCACGCGGCCACCCGCACCGGCCTCCGGGCGGGCCGCCCGCTCGAATTCAGCCGCACCGAGTTCGCACTGCTGGAACTGCTCGTCCGCCACCCGGGCCAGGTGCTCCCGCGCGAGACGATCCTGGAGCTCGTCTGGGGCCAGGACTTCGGCCCGGACTCCAACTCCCTCGCGGTGTACGTGGGTTACCTGCGACGGAAGCTGGAGGCGGGCGGCGAGCCGCGACTGGTGCACACCGTGCACGGCATCGGCTACCGCCTGGACACGGCATGAGCCGCCTCCGCCCGACCGGGGTACGCCGGCGGCGGCAGCGACCGCTGCGCACCCGGCTGGCCCTGGCGGCCTCCGCCGCGGTGGCGCTGGTCACCCTCGGCGTGTGCACGGCGGCCTTCTTCGTGATCCGGTACGAGATGTTCCACCAGCTCGACCTGAACCTGACCCAGTCGGCGACCAGGCTGATCCAGGAGCACCGGGGCGAGGGACCGGACGTCCTGGCGGGTGAGTGCCGCTTCCTGTCCGCCCCCGCCTGCGCGCAGATCGTTCCCGCCGCACCCGCCGACGACCCGGCCGCACCGTATCTCCTGCCGGTGTCCGCCCCGGTCCGGGAGGTCGCGGCGGGTGAACGCGCCCCGTACTTCAGCAACATCACGCTCTTCGGCAGACCCGTCCGGATGCTGACCACGCCCCTGGGCCAGGGGCGGGCCGTCCAGGTCGCGCTGCGCTCGGACACGGTGCAGAGGGGGGTCCGCCAGGCCGCCGGGCTGCTGGCCGCGGTCGGGCTCACCGGCGTGCTGGTGGCGGCGGGCCTCGGCTACTGGGTGGCGCGCACCGTGCTGGCGCCGGTCACCCGGCTGACCGCCACCGCCGAACGCATCGCCGCCACCCGGGACCCCCGCCACCGCATCGAACTGCCGGGGCCGACCGGCCGGCAGGACGAGGTGACCCGGCTCGCCGCCAGCTTCAACACGATGCTCGGCGAGCTGGAACAGTCGGTCACCGCCCAGCGCCGGCTCGTCGCTGACGCCTCGCACGAACTCCGTACACCGCTCACCGCGCTGCGCACCAACGCGGAACTCCTGGCCCGCTCCGAACGGCTCACCGACGCACAGCGCGACCGGGCTTCGGGGGCGCTGGGCCGCCAACTGCGCGAGGTGACCGGCCTGGTGAACGACCTCATCGAACTGGCCCGGGACGAGGAGCCCCGGCCGCTCCTCGAAGAGGTACGGCCGGCGGACCTGGCCGAGCACGCGGTTGCGACCGCCCGCGCCCACTGGCCGGCCGTGCCCTTCCTGCTCGACACCGACCCCGCCGCGAGGCCCGTGACCCGGCCCGGCGTACCGGCCCGCCTCACCCGGCTGCTGACCAACCTGCTCGACAACGCCGCCAAGTTCAGCCCGGCCGGCAGCCCGGTCGAGGTGGGCCTGGCCGTCCGCGCGGGCGCCCTGGAAATCACGGTCCGCGACCACGGACCGGGTATCGCCCCGCAGGACATCCCGTACGTCTTCGACCGCTTCTACCGCGCGGAGGCGGCACGCGCCCTGCCCGGCTCGGGACTCGGCCTGGCGATGGCCCGCCAGATCGCCCGGGCGCACGGGGCCGAGCTCACCGCGGAAGCGGCTACGGGCGGCGGGGCGCTGTTCCGGCTGGTGTTGCCGGCCGAGGGCGCGGGCCCCCCGGCCGGGTAGCGGGGTCCCTGGGCCGGGTATCGGGGCCCTGGCCGGCAGCGGGCCCCTGGAGCTCCTCACCCCGGGACGTCCCGCGCCACGATCTCCCGGGCCAGCGCGGCGAGATCGGCGAGCGCCGGATGGCCCGGTGCGTCACGGCGGGCGAGCAGCACCGGCACGGTCGGCGCGTCGGTGAGCGGCCGGTAGGCGACGCCGGCGTGCGGGTGCATGGCGGCGGTCGAGGCGGTGGAGACGCCGGCCCCCCGGCCCGCCGCGATGGCGGTCAGCCAGTCGTCGGTGTTGGCGACGGTGAGGGTGGCGGCGGGGCGCGCGTCCGGCGGCCACAGGTCGGGGGTGGTGGTGCCGGAGACGGTGTTCAGGACGACGGTGCCGGTCGCCAGGTCGGCGAGCCGGAGCGCGGGGCGGGCGGCGAGCGGGCCGTCGGCCGCCACGGCGGCGACCCGTTCCTCGTCGAACAGCACCTCGGTGAGGAGGCCGGGCGCCTCGACCGGGCCGCGCAGCAGTGCGGCATCGACCTCGCCCCGGGTCAGCCCGGCGGTGCGGTCGTCGATCCGCAGGAGTTCGAGCGGGGTCTGCGGGTACCGCTCCTGCCAGCTGCGGAGCAACGGTGTGGTGTACCGGCCGAACGCGGACCAGGCGTGCCCGAGCCGCAGCGGCCACCTCCGCAACCCGCCGGGGTCGACGGCCTCGTCGAACGCGGCCACGGCGGCGGCGGCCTTGTCGCGGAAGACGACGCCCTCGGGGGTGAGGGCCAGGTGGTGGGTGGAGCGGTCGACGAGCCGGATGCCGAGGTGGCGCTCCAGGGCGGCGAGGGTCCGTGAGACGGCGGGCTGGGTGAGCCGGAGCCGGGCGGCGGCCCGGGTGACGCTGGACTCGTCGGCCACCGCGAGGAACGCGCGCAGATGACGGAGCTCGACCCCGCGTCCGGCGCTCCGGCCCGTGCCCTGCCCAGTACTCATGCGCCGGAAGCATAACGGGAGCCCAGTCGGCATTTCACGCGCCACGCGCAGGTGCCTACGGTAAGGGGATGGGCTGCACGGGGTGAGTGCAGTATCTTAAATTGAGCAGTGCATCATATTGCACTTGCCGATGTAGGTCGACGTAGTCGACGCAGCTGATGTATTCGTGAACTAGGGAAGTCGGGCCACAGGTGAACGACCAGGGCACCGCCGCAGAACCGGCCGCCGCAGTCGCACTGCCGGAGGCGGTCACCGCCCTCGGCGAACCGGGCGGCCCGGCCCCCGCCGCAGGGCGCGGAGCCGCGCTCGCCCCGGTCGCCCTGGTGGTCGCGGGCGGCCTCTCCGTGCAGTTCGGCGCGGCGGTCGCGGTCCTGCTCATGCCGAAGGCCGGCGCCCTCGGAGTCGTCACCCTGCGACTGGCCGCCGCCGCGCTCGTCCTGCTCGTCGTGTGCCGCCCCAGGCTGCGCGGCCACTCGCGCGCCGACTGGGGCACGGTGCTCGCCTTCGGCGTCGCGATGGGCGGCATGAACACGCTCTTCTACCAGGCCGCCGACCGCATCCCGCTCGGCGCGGCCGTCACCCTGGAGGTGCTCGGGCCGCTCGCCCTCTCGGTGTTCGCCTCGCGCCGCCTGGTCAACGTCGTCTGGGCGGCCCTCGCGCTGGGCGGGGTCATCCTGCTGAGCGGCGGGGGCTTCGACCGGCTCGATCCGGTGGGCGCCGCGTACGCACTCGGCGCGGGAGCCATGTGGGCGGCCTACATCATCTTCAGCGCCCGCACCGGCCGCCGCTTCCCGCAGGCCGACGGGCTGGCCATGGCCATGGTGGTGGCCGCCCTGCTCTCGCTCCCGCTCGGCATCGTGGAGTCCGGCTCGAAGCTCCTGGTGCCCAGCACGCTCGGCCTGGGCGCGGCGGTCGCGCTGCTGAGCTCGGTGCTCCCGTACACCCTCGAACTCATGGCGCTGCGCAAGCTGCCCGCGCCCACCTTCGCGATCCTGATGAGCCTGGAACCCGCCATCGCGGCCACGGCCGGCTTCCTCATCCTCGACCAGGCACTCTCCACCACGGACGCTCTGGCCATCGCCCTGGTCATCGGCGCGAGCATGGGCGCAGTACGCAGCCAGGTGGGGGGCCGGCGGAAGCCGGGCGGCGGGAAACGGAAGCCGGGCGGCGGGCGGTCTCCCGCCCGGGAGTCCTGAGCGCTCGCTCCGCCCGGGCGTGACCGGGCCCGGTCACCTCTCGCGGCGTGCCGTGATGTCCGCCGCGTTGGCACGGATCCACTGCAGCAGCGGTTCCAGCGCCGCCGCCGCGCCCCGGCCCAGGCCGGTGACCGAATACGTGACGGACGGCGGCCGGCCCGTGCCGACGCGGCGGTGCACCAGCCCGTCCTGCTGGAGTGAGCGGAGCGTGGCCGCGAGGCTCTTGTCGCTGATGCCCGCGACCACCGTGCGGAGCTCGTGATAGCGGAGCGGCTCGGCCAGCAGCGCCGTGAGGATCAGGATCGCCCACCGGCCGGCGAGGTGTCCCAGCACCTCACGCGCCGGGCAGTCCTTGTGGAACACGTCACCCATCACGCCTCCCCCGGGGCCCTGGACTGCGCGCTCACCGTCGGGTGAGCACCGCACCACATGGTGAGCGCCTTCCGCCCCATCCGCGCTCTCCTTAGGTTAGCGACCTGCTCACGCCCTGAGGAGGAAGCATGAAACCGACCACACTCGTCACCGGCGCCGCCCGTGGCCTGGGGGCGGCCATCGCCCGGCAACTCGCAACGCGCGGCCACCACGTGATCGTCAACTACCGCACCGGTGAAGCCGAAGCTGCCGAGCTCGTGCGTGCCATCGAGTCCACCGGCGGCAGCGCGTCGAGCGCCGGGGCCGACGTCACCGACCCGGCCGCCGTCGACGAACTGGTGACCGGGATCCTCGCCACCCACGGGCGGATCGACACGGTAGTCGCGGCCGCCAACACCGCCCCGCCGCCCTTTGCCGCGCTGGCCGACCTGTCGTGGGCGGACTTCGCGGCCAAGGTCACCGACGAGCTCGCCGGTGCCTTCCACGTCACCAAGCGCGTCCTCGGGCCGATGAGGGCGCAGGGCGCGGGCCGGATCATCTACCTCGGCAGTACCGCGGCGGACTACGCCGGCGAAGGCCGGCTCGCGCACGGCACCGCGAAATCCGCGCTGGCCACCTTCGCCCGCCACGTCGCCGCGGAGAGCGCACGCGACGGCGTCAGTGTGCTCGTCGTCGCCCCCGGGGCAGTCAGGACGCCCGCCACCGCCGAAGTCCTGACCGGCGAGCGCGCCGCCCTCCTCGCCCGCGAGTCCGTGCTGGGCCGGATGCTGGAGCCGGACGACGTCGCCGCCGCGGTGGCACTGGCCGCCGACCCCGTACTCGCCGTGGCCACCGGTACGACGCTGCGGGTCGACGGCGGCTGGTCCGTCCTCGTCGGCGGCCCGGCCGGCAGACCTGCCTGAGCGCGGGCCCGGGGCCCGGTCGCGGCCTTCCGGGTCAGGCCTGCGGGGACCAGGCCGCCACCAGGTCGAGCAGGCCGGGGAACCGTGCGTTGAGGTCGTCGACACGGACATGGCTGCGGCGTTCGAGACCGTACTGGCGCTGGCGTGTGAGGCCCGCCTCGCGCAGCGCCTTGAAGTGGTGGGTGAGGGACGACTTGGGGCGGTCGAAGCCGAACCAGCCGCAGGTGTGGTCGAAGCCCTCGGACTCCAGGAGGAGTTTGCGGACGACGGTCAGCCGCAGAGGGTCGCTGAGAGCGCCGAGAACCGTTTCGAGGCGCAGATCGCCGACTGCCGGTTCGGGGAGCGGTTCGGGCAGGCCGGACGGCTCGGGAAGCGCCTTGACGACGGGTGCGGGGGTCGTGGGCGCGGGCATGGGCAACTCCTCGTGACGCCATTTCTATGTACGAGTTCTATCGTACTGCATGTTAAGTTCGATTCGACTCGTACTGCCGGGGTTCCGGCGGGGGAAGATCGGGAGGAACAGTCATGTCCGAGACCCGGACCGCATCCGTCCAGGCCGTCGACGGGAGGTGCGGGAACGGCGTCGCGCCGGCCGGCGGGCGGGCTCCCGCACCGCTGTGGTGGGTGTGGCTGGCCGCCTGGCCGGTCACCGCCGTCTTCGTGCTCTCGAACGCGGCGACCCCGCTGTACGTGCTGTGGCAGCGAGACATCGGATTCTCCAAGGGCACCCTGACCGTGGTGTTCGCCTTCTACATCGTCGGCCTCGTCGGCTCGCTCCTGGTCTGCGGTGTGGTCTCCGACCGGGTCGGCCGCAAGCCTGTTCTGCTGCCCGCCCTGGGGCTTGCCATGGCGGCCTGCCTGATCTTCGCGACCGCCACGAGTGTGCCGGCGCTGATCGTGGCGCGGCTCTTCAGCGGGATCGCGGTCGGCGCGGTCGTCTCCGCCGGCATGGCCGCGGTGACCGATGTCGCCGGACCCGGGCGCAAGCGGATCGCCGCCCTGCTCGCCTCCTGCGCGATGGTCTTCGGTGCGGGGCTCGGCCCGCTGCTGGCCGGCGTGCTCTCCGAGACGGCACCGGCGCCGACCGTCACGGTCTTCGTCGTGGAGGCCTTCCTGCTGGCCACCGCGCTGCTCGCGGTGCTGCGCATGCCGTTGCGCGGTCCCGAGGTGCGGACCAGGGGCGCCTGGGTACGGGTGCCCGGTGTGCCGCGCGGCAACGGTCGTCAACTCGTTCTGGGTACAGCGGTGTTCGCGCCCGGCATCACCGCCACGTCCTTCGTGCTCTCGCTCGGCCCCTCGCTGCTGTCCGGACTGCTCGGCACCACCAGCCGGATCGTGGTCGGCGCCATGGCGTTCGCGATGTTCCTCGCGGCCACCGGGGTGCAGTTCGCCGTGCAGCGACTGCGCCGCCGCACGGTTCTCACGGCGGGCGCGGTCAGCACCGCGCTGAGCATGACCACGCTGATCGTCGCCGTGCACACCTCGTCGGTGCCGGCCTTGATCATCTCTGCGCTGCTGGCCGGTTCGGGCCAGGGTATGGGGCAGCTCGGCGGCCTGTCACTGCTCAACTCCAGTGTCCCGCCGCAGCGTCTGGCCGAGGCCAACGCCGCCCTCAACGTGGGTGGTTACATTCCGGCCGGCGTCCTGCCCGTCTCCGCCGGATACCTCAGTGACGCGGCGGGACTGACCAGCGGTGCCACGATCTTCGGCGCCGCCCTGCTGGGCCTCGCGGTCATCGGAGGCCTGGTGGTCGTCGCCACCCGTAGCCAGGTGACGGATCCCGTCTGACCGGCCGCGAGGGATGTCGCGGGCCCGGGTCCGGGGCTCGGGGCCCGGTCACGGCCTCCGGGTCAGGTCCATGGTCCAGTTGGTCCGCCACGTGGCGCCGTCGTCGTAGGAGAACGCCTGCTCCCAGCGCGGAGCGTTCACGTCGCGCGTGGTCCACCGGAAGCGCACCTTGACCCGATGCCCACCGAGCACGTCGTCGCAGAAGAACTGGCCGACGCCGTCGGTGAACGCGCCCTCCACATAAGGGTCCAGATGTCCGGGGCGGCCACTGGAGGCCCACCAGATGCGCCACACCCGGGCTCCGGGATCGAACTGGCGCAGCGTGAATCCCTCGAAGGTGTCCGTCCAGATCCGGTCGGTGTGTCCGAGGCCGCCGAGGACGGGTTCCGCGGCGGACGTCGCGTCGAACTCGATCCACTCCTCGCAGGCGGGATCTGTCACGTCCGCGAGCTTGCGGTTGTGCACGTGCCAGTGGCCGAAGACGAAATCGAAGTCGGAACGGCCGTCAGCGGGGACCTCGGAACTCACCACTGCAACTCCTCGTAATTGGCGCGGGCGGAGCGATGTGCCCCAGGCGAAGGCGTACCCGCAAGTCCGGCAATCGACGGCGCCGGTCACAGCTTGGCCAAGAGCTCGCCATTCACAGTGTGGCCGGGGTGCGGTCGGGCTCATGTGAGGACGACGCCAGGCCCTGACGTGGGCCTGATCTCGAATCAGGAGGAAACTTGCCGGAACGTGACGATCTCATCGCGCTCGTGACCGATCAGCGCACCAATTTTCTCTACACCGTCGCGAATCTCGACGATGTGCGGGCCCGTACCCGTACGACCGACAGCGAACTGACGCTCGGCGGACTGGTGAAGCACCTGGCCCAGGTGCAGCGGACCTGGCTGGCCGTGGTCGACGGCACGGCCCCGGCCAAGGTCGAGTGGGCCGACCTCGACCCCGACGGCAACCGGATGTCCGAGGCGGACACCCTGCCCGCGCTGCTCGACGCATTCCACGCCGCAGCCGCGGAGTTCGACCGTACGGTGCGCGAGGAGGCCGATCTCGACCGGCAGGTCACCCTGCCGGCGTACCCCTGGTCGCCCCCGGAGCCGGTCACCTGGACCGTGCGCCACGTCCTGTGGCACGTCTTCCGGGAGATCGCCCACCACAGCGGCCACGCCGACATCATCCGCGAGGCTCTGGACGGCGCCAGCACCACGGCGAAGATGGCCGAGGCGGCGTCCCTGGAGCAGTAGAAGGGGCAGCCCGACCCCTCTCACGGCGCGTACCCCGTGCGGCTCGCACGGGGTACGGAGCTCCCGGACAGTGCGTCGCGTGATCGTCTTCGGGGGTTAACCCCCGCGTGCTCACTGGCTTCAACGCCACCGCCGACAGGCATGTCAGGCGGATTCTTCGGCCTGCCGCATTTCCGAATGATTGGACCTGCAAGCAGCCCGCACCTCAAGTCCCCGAAGGATCAGCCATGCCGCGCCTTTCCCCGAAGCACCGGTCCACGTACCGCGCTCTGTCGGCCCTCGCCCTGCTGACCCTGACCGCCGGGGCCGTCACGGCCTGTGGGGACAGCGACCCCGCCCCCAAGTCCGCCGCCTCGCACCCGGCCGCCGCCCCGCGGCCCGCCGCTTCGCACCCGGCGGCCTCTCCGGCTGCCGCGGCGGGCGCGTCGAAGCTGCGCATGATCACCATTGACGGTCACCGCGTGGCCTTCCACGTCACACAGGGCAACGGCCGCACGATCGTCCTGGACTCGGGCGGCGGCGAGGACTCCTCGTACTGGAACGACCTCGTCCCCAAGCTCCACGCGGACACCGGCGCCACCGTCATCACGTACGACCGGCCCGGTCTCGGCCAGAGCGACGTGGTGCCCGGACCGTGGAAGGTGCAGAGCGCGGTCAGTGACCTCAAGTCGGGGCTCCGGCAGCTGGGTGTCACCGGGAACGTGACCCTGGTGTCCCACTCCCAGGCCGGGGAGATCGCGAACTACTTCGCGAAGGAGAACCCGAAGATGCTCTCCGGCGCCGTCCTGGTCGACGCCAATCTGCCCCAGCTCTTCACCGACGAGGAGATCGCCCGTCTCGCGGCGGCGAGCGCGCCCCAGGTCGCCGCCGCGAAGAAGGACCCCGACGACCCGAGGAACCGCCAGCTCCTGTCCACCGCGGCGAGCTACGTCCCGATGCACCGCGCCTTCCACAAGGTCGTCTGGCCGGACGCGGTGCCGACCACCTACATCGTCTCGGAGAAGACCCCGCTCGAAGCGTCCCCCGTGGACGCCCAGCGCTGGCGCGACGCCGCCACCCTCTTCGTCAAGAGCGGGCCTGGCCGGACGCTCGTCACCGCCAAGGGCAGCTCCCACGACGTCCCGAAGGACCGTCCCGACCTCGTGCTCAAGGAGATCGAGGGCATGGTCGCCACACCGGCGAGCTGAACAATGGCTTCTCAGGCCAGGCCCGCTCCGATCGCGCGGCGGACTGCGTCGGCGCGGTCCTTGATGTCGGCCTTGGCGAAGAGGTTGTTGATGTGCGTCTTCACCGTGGCCTCGCTGATGAAGAGCTGCTCCGCGATGGCCCGGTTCGGCAGGCCCCGGCCGATGAGCGTGAGGACCTCGCGCTCGCGGGGCGTGATGTCGCCGGGCAGCGGCTGTCCGGGTGCCGGGGGCCTCGTGCGGACCGTGGCGAGGAGGCGGTCCTGGACCTCGCGGTCGAGCACGGACTGTCCCGCCGCGGCGGCCCGGATCGCACGGGTGATGTCGCGGCGCCCGGCGTTCTTGGTGAGGTAGCCGCGCGCCCCCGCGCTCAGCGCGGCCAGGATGGAGTCGTCGTCGGCGAAGGTGGTCAGGACGACGACGGCCACGTCCGGGTGCTCCTCCGTGAGCCGCCGGGTCGCCTCGGTGCCGTCCATGACGGGCATCCGCAGGTCCATGAGGACCACGTCCACCGGCCCCGCGGCGACCGCGGCCAGCACCTCGGTCCCGTCCGCGGCGGTCGCGACGACGTCGAGGTCGTCGGCCAGACCGAGGACCGCGGCCAGCGGCTCGCGTACGGCGGCCTGGTCGTCGGCGACGACGACCCGCAACCGCTGGGTGCTCCGAGCGGATTCGCTCATGCCGGTTTCGCTCATGCCGGGATCACTGCTTCCACCTGCCAGCCGCCTTCGTCCGGTCCTTCGGTGACCGGGCCCGCGGTGATCGTCCCGCCCAGCAGGGCGACCCTCTCCCGCATGCCGATCAGCCCCATTCCGCTGCCGACGCCCGCGCGCACCGCCCGGGTCGCCGCACTGTTGCGGATCTTCAGTGTCGTCGATGCGGCGTCGAACGTCAGCCCCACCCGGACTTCGCTGCCCGGTGCGTGCCGCGCGGCGTTGGTCAGCGACTCCTGCGCGATCCGCAGCAGGTTCTGGGTCACCCGGGACGGCACCTCGCGGACGGTCCCGCTGACGGTGAGGGCGCCGCGGTGGCCGGAGGAGTCGATCAGCGCGGTCAGGCTCCCGACCAGGGGCAGGGCGTCCTCGCGCAGTGCGTGCACGGTCCACTGGGCCTGTTCCAGGCTCTTCTTGACCAGGCTGTGCGCCTTCTGGTTCGCCGCACGGACCTTCTCCAGGTCGCCGGTCTCGATCAGCGCGTCCGCCAGTTCCAGCTGCATGTTGATGCCGGCCAGTGAGTGGGCGAGGACGTCGTGCACGTCACGGGCGATCCGGCCGCGCTCGGTCAGGACGGCCGCCTTCGCCTCGGCACGGGCGGCCCGCTCGGCGGACTCGGCGGCGTCGATCACCGCCCGGATGGCGCGCTGGCGGCCTCGGTTCACGATGCCCATCACGACCGGGGTACCGGTGCTCAGGCCGAGGGCCCAGGGCAGCTCGTGGTGGCCGGGGCCGAGGTGGAAGTACAGGACGCCGGCGCACAGCGCGCTGGAGAGCGCCGCGAGGGTGACGGCCTGCCTCACCGGCAGCCGGAATCCGGCATGGCCCACGAGGAAGTACGCGAAGAGATAGCTCGAACCGCTGCGGCTGACGCCGATCAGGGCGGCCGCCGCGACGATGCCGAGGCTCAGCCAGACCAGGGCCGCGCGGGGCGGCACCTTTGCCTCGGGCAGGTGGCGTGCCGCCAGCGCGAGGGAGTTGACCACGAGGAGCGCGGCGACCGCGAGGCCCCGGCCGCCGAGACCGAGCGGGCGGACCGTCGCGAAGGCGGACCCGATGATGAACAGCGTCAGGACCCACTGGACACGGGGGTCCTGACCGGGAACGGGGCGGGGTCCGGGCTCCCGGCGCGAGGACGCCCCCGTCCCGGGGGCGTCCTGCGCTGCGGGCACGTGTCGCTCTTCGGGGGCGCTCTGTGCTTCGGGCACGGCGTGACCATAACTCACGGTCAGGCCGTACGGTCGAGAGCCGGCGCGGGCCGCGTCGCCGCAGCGCGGTCCTCGGGCCGCGCGACCAGCCGGCTCCGGATGTAGATCGTCGCGAGCCGGGTGACGACCTCGGTGAGCGCCATCAGGACGAAGGCGGCGACCCAGGCCTGATCCGTGGTGATGTGGTGGGCGATGCTGAACCGCGCCACGTCGTCGGCGCCGCCGCCGTGCGAGACCCAGATCTGGAAGCCCATGCGGGCGCCCATGCCGAGCACCCACAGGATCGCGGAGGCCACGCCGGCCTTGATCAGCAGGTGTTCACCGGCGGCCCGGATGCGGGTGTAGATGCCGCCCGCGATGCCGAGGGCCGCGCCGATGGCCACCAGCACGCCGATCAGCACCAGGTCGTTGCCCCCGGTGGGCACGCTGTGGAGGTACGAGTGCGCCACGTAGGCGACGATCCCCAGCGGGATCAGGAAGGTCTTCAGGTCCAGCCGGCCTTCCCGCAGCTGCCGGAAGACGACCAGTACGAGGGCGATGTCGGTGATCCAGTCGGTGGTTGTCATGCCCTCAAGACTGCTGTCGCCGGGCCTCTCGCACCTGGACCCATGGGTGGAACGACAGGTGGAGATCGGTGGCCGGGACGGGGAGACGACCAGGCGATCACCGGGTGCCGGGCCCCCGTTCCGAGGCCTCTGGCAAAAATAATGCAAGCATGCTTGATTGTTTTGGGTCCCGCTGGCAGGCTCCGGGGCACACCGCCACGCCCCGAGGGAGTGCACCGTGTCCGATGCCTCAGACGTGCTCGACGATCTGCGCAGCGAGAGCGAGGAACTCGACCTGCTGGTAGCCGGGTTGAGCGCCCCGCAGTGGGCAGGGGCAACCCCCGCCGCAGGGTGGAGCGTCGCCCACCAGGTGGCCCATCTGAGCTGGACCGACGAGGTGGCGCTGCTCTCCGCCACCGACCCCGCGAGCTTCGGCGACGAGGTCGCGAGGGCGATGCGGGACCCCGAGGGCTTCGTCGACGACGCGGCCGGTGAGGTCGTGGCGGCGTACGCCCCCGATGTCCTGCTCACCCACTGGCGCACCGGGCGCGAACGGCTCCAGGAGGCCCTTCGGGCGGCCCCCGCCGGGACGCGGTTCCCCTGGTACGGGCCGCCCATGAGTGTCGCCTCGATGGCGACCGGGCGGCTGATGGAGACCTGGGCGCACGGCCAGGACGTGGCCGACGCGGTCGGTGTCACCCGCACGCCCACCGCCCGGCTGCGGCACGTCGCGCGGATCGGGGTGCGGGCGCGGGACTACGCCTTCCTCGTGCGCGGGATCAAGGCGCCGGGTGAGGAGTTCCGGGTGGAACTGGATGGACCGGGGGGCGAGTTGATCACGTACGGGCCCGAGGGCGCGGCCCAGCGGGTCACCGGCCCGCTGCATGACTTCTGCCTGCTCGTCACCCAGCGCGCCCACCGCGACGACCTCGCCGTACGCGCCGAGGGCCCCGACGCCGAGGTGTGGCTGGGCATCGCGCAGGCCTTCGCCGGGCCCGCCGGTCCCGGGCGCGACCCGAAGGCGGCCCGGTGACCGAGCCGCCGGTGACCGCGCCGCTGCGGATCGGCAACGCCTCCGGGTTCTACGGCGACCGCTTCGACGCCGTGCGCGAGATGCTCACCGGCGGCCCCCTCGACGTCCTCACCGGGGACTACCTGGCCGAGCTGACCATGCTCATCCTCGGCCGCAGCCGCCTCAAGGACCCCTCGCGCGGCTACGCCACCACCTTCCTGCGGCAACTGGAGGAGGGGCTCGGGCTGGCCGGGGAGCGCGGGGTGCGCATCGTCACCAACGCGGGCGGCCTCAACCCCGCCGGACTGGCCGATGCGATAAGGGAGTTGGCGGTAAAGGTGGGCGTGCCCGTGCGCGTCGCGCACGTCGAGGGTGACAGCCTGCCCGTGCCCGAGGGGTATCTCACCGCCAACGCCTACCTCGGCGGAGCGGGCATCGCCGCCTGTCTGCGGGCCGGTGCCGATGTCGTCGTCACCGGGCGGGTCACCGACGCCGCCCTCGTCACCGGCCCCGCGACCGCCCACTTCGGCTGGGGGCCCGAGGACCACGACGCGCTCGCCGGAGCCGTCGTCGCCGGGCACGTACTGGAGTGCGGCACCCAGGCCACCGGCGGGAACTACCCCTTCTTCCAGGGTCACGACCTGCGGCGCCCCGGTTTCCCCGTCGCCGAGATACACGCCGACGGCACCTCCGTCATCACCAAGCACGACGGCACCGGCGGCGTCGTCGACCTCGGCACGGTCACCGCCCAGCTGCTGTACGAGACCGGCGGCGCCCGGTACGCGGGACCCGACGTCACCGCCCGGCTCGACACCGTACGGCTGACCGCCGAAGGACCCGACCGGGTCAGGATTTCCGGGGTGCGGGGCGAGGCCCCGCCGCCCACCCTCAAGGCCGGGCTCACCCGGCTCGGCGGCTGGCGGGGCGAGGTCGTCTTCGTCCTCACCGGCCTCGATATCGAGGCCAAGGCCCAGCTCGTCAGGGACCAGATCGCCGACGCGTTCGCACGCGCCGGGCGGCAGCCGGACGAGGTGCGGTGGGAGCTGGCCCGTACCGACCGGGCCGACGCCGGCACCGAGGAGACCGCGAGCGCCCTGCTCCGGCTCGTCGTCCGCGACCAGGACCCCGATGCCGTCGGACGGGCCCTCTCCGGCGCCGCGATCGAGCTCGCCCTCGGCAGCTACCCGGGCTTCCACGTCACGGCGCCGCCCGGAAAGGGTGCGCCCTACGGGGTGTTCGAGGCCCGGTACGTACCGGCCAAGGACGTCACGCACCTCGCCGTGCTGCCGGACGGGCGGCGCGAGGCGCAGGAGCCGGCCGCCCGGACCCGGGAGCTCGAGGAGCTCGAACAGCCGCCGCTGCCCGCGCCGTTGGCGGCCGGGCAGCCCACCCGTACCGCCCCGCTCGGGCTCGTCGCGGGGGCCCGCAGCGGCGACAAGGGCGGGGACGCGAACGTCGGGGTGTGGGTGCGGAGCGAGGCGGCGTGGCGCTGGCTGGCCCACGAGCTCACCGTCGAGCGCTTCCGGGACCTCCTTCCGGAGACCGCGCCGCTCACCGTCGTACGCCATGTCCTGCCCCACCTGCGCGCCCTGAACTTCACCGTCCACGGGCTGCTCGGCGAGGGCGTCGCCGCCCAGCACCGCTTCGACCCGCAGGCCAAGGCCCTGGGGGAGTGGCTCCGCTCACGCCACCTGGAGATACCCGTGGCCCTGCTCCCGCCGGAGGTGCACGCATGACCGTCCTGCCCACCGGGCTCGACACCGCGAGCCCCGAATACGCCGCGAACCGCGCGGCCATGCTCGACAAGCTCGCCGACCTCGACGCCGCGCACGCCAAGGCGCTCGAGGGCGGCGGCGAGAAGTACGTCGAGCGGCACCGCTCGCGCGGCAAGCTGCTGGCCCGCGAGCGCATCGAGCTCCTCGTCGACCAGGACACCCCGTTCCTGGAGCTGTCACCGCTGGCCGCCTGGGGCAGCGAGGCCGCCGGGTACACGGTCGGAGCCTCGCTCGTCACCGGGATCGGGGTCGTCGAGGGCGTGGAGTGCCTGATCACCGCCAACGACCCGACCGTACGCGGCGGGGCCTCCAACCCCTGGACGCTGAAGAAGGCCCTGCGCGCCAACGAGATCGCCTTCGCCAACCGGCTGCCCGTCATCAGCCTGGTGGAGTCCGGCGGGGCCGATCTCCCCTCGCAGAAGGAGATCTTCATCCCGGGCGGGGCGCTCTTCCGCGATCTCACCCGGCTCTCCGCCGCCGGCATCCCGACCGTGGCCGTCGTCTTCGGCAACTCCACGGCCGGCGGGGCGTACGTGCCCGGCATGTCCGACCACACCGTCATGATCAAGGAGCGGTCCAAGGTCTTCCTCGGCGGCCCGCCCCTGGTGAAGATGGCCACCGGCGAGGAGAGCGACGACGAATCGCTCGGCGGCGCCGAGATGCACGCCCGCACCTCCGGCCTCGCCGACCACTTCGCCGCCGACGAGCAGGACGCGCTGCGGCAGGCCCGGCGGATCGTCGCCCGTCTCAACTGGCGCAAGGCGCACGCCGATCCGGGGCCCGCCGAGCCGCCGAAGTACGACGAGGACGAGCTGATCGGCATCGTCCCCGGCGACCTGAAGGTGCCCTTCGACCCGCGCGAGGTCATCGCCCGGCTGGTCGACGGCTCGGACTTCGACGCGTTCAAACCGCTCTACGGGACCAGCCTCGTCACCGGGTGGGCCCGGCTGCACGGCTACCCCGTCGGCATCCTCGCCAACGCGCAGGGCGTGCTGTTCAGCGAGGAGTCGCAGAAGGCCGCCCAGTTCATCCAGCTCGCCAACCAGCGCGACATCCCGCTCCTCTTCCTGCACAACACCACCGGCTACATGGTCGGCAAGGAGTACGAGCAGGGCGGCATCATCAAGCACGGCGCGATGATGATCAACGCGGTGTCCAACTCGAAGGTCCCGCACCTGTCCGTCCTGATGGGCGCCTCCTACGGCGCCGGGCACTACGGCATGTGCGGCAGGGCCTACGACCCGCGCTTCCTGTTCGCCTGGCCGAGCAGCAAGTCCGCCGTCATGGGCCCGCAGCAGCTGGCCGGGGTGCTGTCGATCGTCGCCCGCGCGTCGGCCGCCGCGAAGGGACGCCCGTACGACGACGAGGCGGACGCCGGACTGCGCGCCATGGTCGAGCAGCAGATCGAGTCCGAGTCCCTGCCGATGTTCCTGTCCGGGCGGCTGTACGACGACGGGGTCATCGACCCGCGCGACACCAGGACCGTCCTCGGGATGTGCCTGTCCGCGATCCACACCGCACCGGTCGAGGGCGCCCGCGGCGGCTTCGGCATCTTCCGGATGTGAGGGCCCACACCATGATCACCACCCTGCTCGTCGCCAACCGGGGCGAGATTGCCTGCCGGATCTTCCGTACCTGCCGGGCCCTCGGCATCGCCACCGTCGCCGTGTACTCCGACGCGGACGCCGACGCCCTGCACGTACGGGAGGCCGACACCGCCGTACGGCTGCCGGGGGCCGCCCCCTGCGACACGTATCTGCGCGGCGACCTCGTCGTGGCCGCCGCCCTCGCGGCGGGCGCGGACGCCGTCCACCCCGGGTACGGCTTCCTCTCCGAGAACGCCGGCTTCGCCGCCGCCGTCCAGGACGCCGGGCTGCTCTGGGTGGGCCCGCCGGTCAAGGCCATCGAGCTGATGGCGTCCAAGACCCGGGCCAAGGAGCTGATGGCCGCCGCAGGGGTGCCGCTCCTCGCCCCCGTCGACCCGGCCGCGGCCCGCGCCGAGGACCTGCCGCTGCTGCTCAAGGCGGCCTCCGGCGGCGGCGGCCGGGGCATGCGGATCGTACGTGAACTGGTCGACCTGCCAGGCGAGTTGACGGCCGCTGCCGCCGAGGCGCTGTCCGCGTTCGGGGACGGGGAGGTCTTCGCCGAGCCGTACGTGGAGCGCGGCCGGCACGTCGAGGTCCAGATCATGGCCGACGCGCACGACGGCGTCTGGGCGCTCGGCACCCGCGACTGCTCCCTCCAGCGCCGCCACCAGAAGGTCATCGAGGAGGCCCCCGCACCCGGTCTGGACGACGGGCTGCGCGAACGGCTGCACGCCGCCGCCGTGGCCGCCGCACGGGCCGTCGGCTACCGGGGTGCGGGCACCGTCGAATTCCTGGTCACCGAGGACGGGCGGCCCTGCTTCCTGGAGATGAACACCCGGCTCCAGGTCGAACACCCCGTCACCGAGGCCGTGTTCGGCCTCGACCTGGTCGCCCTCCAGCTGCGCACCGCCGAGGGCGAACCGCTGCCCGCCGCCGAGCCCCCGCAGCCCGCCGGGCACGCCGTCGAGGCCCGGCTCTACGCCGAGGACCCGGCCCGCGACTGGCAGCCACAGACCGGAGCACTGCTCTCGTTCGAGGTGCCGGACGAGAGCGGTGTGCGCCTGGACACCGGGTACGCCGGCGGCGACACCATCGGCGTGCACTACGACCCGATGATCGCCAAGGTCATCGCCCACGCCCCCACCCGCGCCGAAGCCGTGCGCCTGCTGGCCCGCGCCCTGGAGCGCGCCCGCGTGCACGGCCCGGTCACCAACCGCGACCTCCTCGTGCGCTCCCTGCGCCACCCGGACTTCGCGGCGGCCCGCCTCGACACCGGCTTCTACGAACGCCACCTGGCGGCCCTGACCCCCGCACCCGACGAGGCGGCGGTGCGACTGGCCGCGACCGCCGCCGCCGTCGCCGAGGCCTCCCGCGACACCGCGCCGGGCACCGGCGGCGGGGCCGCGGCCGGCCCCGCCCGCTTCGGCGCCTGGCGCAACCTCCCCTCGCAGCCCCAGCTCCGGCGCTACCGCGGCGAACCGGACGGCGCCGAGTACGAGATCGCCTACCGCCCCACCCGCGACGGCCTGGACGTCGGTACGGACGGCATCCGCGTCGTCTCCGCCGGGCGGGCCCGCGTCAGCCTCGAATCCGGGGGCGTCACCCGGCACTTCGAGGTCCGGGGCCACGGCGACCGGCGGTACGTGGACACCGCCACCGGCCTGTACGCCTTCACCGCCCTGCCCCGCTTCACCGACCCCGCCGAGCGGACCGAGCCCGGCTCCCTGCTCGCCCCGATGCCCGGCACCGTCGTCCGCCTGGCCGAGGGGCTGGCCGCCGGAGCCGCCGTCGAGGCCGGGCAGCCGCTGATCTGGCTGGAGGCGATGAAGATGGAGCACCGCATCCTCGCCCCCGCCACCGGCACCCTCACCGCCCTGCACGCCACCACCGGCCTCCAGGTGGAGGTCGGCGCGCTGCTCGCCGTCGTCACCGAGCAGCCGGACCACGCAGTCGTCACGGAAGCCGCATCCACACCTGCTGAGGAGACCGCATGAGCACCGTCCTCGAAACCGAAGAGCACCAGGCCCTGCGCGCAGCCGTCGCCGCCCTGGGCAAGCGGTACGGGCGCGACTACATGACCTCCGTCGTCCGCGACGGCGCCCACCCCCGCGAGCTGTGGGCGGAGGCCGCCAAGCTCGGCTACCTCGGCGTGAACCTTCCCGAGGAGCACGGCGGCGGAGGCAGCGGAATGGCCGAACTCTCCATCGTTCTGGAAGAGTTGGGGGCCGCCGGATCGCCGCTCCTGATGATGGTCGTCTCGCCCGCCATCTGCGGCACCGTCATCGCCCGCTTCGGCACCGAGGCGCAGAAGCGCCAGTGGCTGCCCGGCCTCGCGGACGGCAGCCTCACCATGGCCTTCGGCATCACCGAGCCGGACGCCGGGTCCAACTCGCACCGGATCACCACCACCGCCCGCCGCGACGGCGAGGAGTGGGTGCTCACCGGCCGCAAGGTCTTCGTCTCCGGCGTCGACATAGCCGACGCCACACTCATCGTCGGCCGCACCGAGGACGCCAGGTCCGGCAAGCTCAAGCCCTGCCTCTTCATCGTCCCGCGCGAGGCCCCCGGCTTCCAGCGCTCGCAGATCGACATGGAACTCCAGGCGCCGGAGAAGCAGTTCGAGCTCGTGCTCGACGACGTGCGGCTGCCCGCCGAGGCGCTGGTCGGGGACGAGGACGCGGGCCTCCTCCAGCTCTTCGCCGGGCTCAACCCCGAACGCATCATGACCGCCGCCTTCGGCATCGGCATGGGCCGCTACGCGCTCGGCCGCGCCGTCGAGTACGCGAAGACCCGGCAGGTGTGGAAGGAGCCCATCGGCGCCCACCAGGCCATCGCGCACCCCCTCGCCCAGGCCCACATCGAACTCGAACTGGCCCGCCTGATGATGCAGAAGGCCGCCCGGCTCTACGACGACGGCGACGACATCGGCGCGGGCGAGGCCGCCAACATGGCCAAGTACGCGGCGGGCGAGGCCTGCGTGAAGGCGGTCGACCAGGCCGTGCACACCCTCGGCGGCAACGGACTCACCCGCGAGTACGGCCTCGGCTCCCTGATCACCGCGTCCCGGGTGGCCCGGATCGCACCGGTCAGCCGGGAAATGATCCTGAACTACGTATCCCATCAGTCCCTGGGTCTCCCCAAGTCGTACTGACAGCCGCCATTCTGTCCCTCCACGCCGTACGGGACCCACCGCACCCACCGGGGCCCGGCCCGGCGCCGCACGCCATCTCGCCACGCGTCGTACGGGGCGGCGGCCCGGCTCCCGCCGCTGCCGCCCCGCCATTCCGCATCGAAGGGACTCCCCGTCATGGCGCACGTGTTCCGGAGCGACTACCCCGACGTCCTGCCACTCGACACGGCCATCCACGACGCGGTGCTGGGCCAGGCCGCCGCGGAGTTCGGAGACAGGGTCGCCCTGATCGACGGCACGGACGGGAACAGCCGGCTCACCTACCGGCAGCTCGACTCCTTCCACCGGAAGATCGCCGCAGGGCTGGCCGACGCCGGACTCGTCAAGGGCGACGTGCTCGCCCTGCACAGCCCGAACACCATCGCCTACCCGGCCGTCTTCTTCGGCGCCACCCGGGCCGGAGCAACCGTCACCACCGCGCACCCGCTCGCCACGGCCGAGGAGTTCGCGGGCCAGCTCCGCGACTCCTCCGCGCGCTGGATCGTCACCGTGTCCCCGCTCCTGAACACCGCCCGACGCGCGGCCGAACTCGTCGGCGGCATCCAGGAGATCTTCGTCTGCGACCAGGCCGAAGGCCACACCTCGGTCCTCGACATGCTCGCCACCACCGCCCCCGAACCGATGATCACCATCGACCCGGCCGAGGACATCGCGGCCCTGCCGTACTCCTCCGGCACCACGGGCATCCCCAAGGGCGTCATGCTCACCCACCGCTCCATGGCCACCAACCTGGAGCAGCTGCGCCCCTTCGTCCCCATGGGCACCGACGCCCGCATCCTGGCCGTGCTGCCCTTCTTCCACATCTACGGGCTCACCGCCCTGATGAACGCACCGCTGCGGACCGGCGCCACCGTCGTCGTCCTGCCGCGCTTCGACCTCGCCCAGTTCCTCACCGCGATCGAGACGCACCGCATCACCGGCCTGTACGTGGCCCAGCCGATCGTGCTGGCCCTCGCGAAGCACCCGGTCGTCGACCGGTACGACCTGTCCTCGCTGGAGTACATCGTCAGCTCCGCCGCCCCGCTCGACGCCGGACTCGCCGCCGCCTGCTCGCGCCGCCTCGGCCTGCCGCCCGTGCGCCAGGCGTACGGGATGACGGAGCTGTCGCCCGGCACCCACGTCGTCCCGCTGGCCGCCGAGAACCCGCCGCCCGGGGCCGTCGGCACGCTGCTGCCCAACACCGAGATGCGCATCGTCGCCCTCGACGCCCCCGGCGAGGACGCCGGAACCAACACCGACGGCGAGATCCTGATCCGCGGCCCGCAGGTGATGAAGGGCTACCTCGGCCGCCCCGACGCCACCGCCGCGATGATCGACTCCGACGGCTGGGTGCACACCGGGGACATCGGGCGGGTGGACGAGGACGGCTGGCTGTTCGTCGTCGACCGGGTCAAGGAACTCATCAAGTACAAGGGCTACCAGGTCGCCCCCGCCGAACTGGAGGCACTGCTGCTCGGCCACCCGTCCATAGCCGACGCCGCCGTGATCGGCGTGTACGACGCCGACGGCAACGAGGTCCCCAAGGCATTCCTGGTCCGCCGGGGGACCGTCGCCCCCGTCGACCTCACGGCGGACGACGTCATGGCCTACGTCACCGAGCGCGTCGCCCCGTACAAGAAGGTCCGGCGGGTCGAGTTCATCGACGTCGTACCGCGCGCCGTCTCCGGCAAGATCCTGCGCCGCGAACTGCGCGACCGCGAGAAGACCCGCACCGCCCCCGACACCCCGGAGAAGACCCCATGACGCTGGCCGCCCCCACGCACGAGCGCGGCATCACCACCCTCACCCTGGACTCGCCGGCCAACCGCAACGCGCTCTCCGCGCGGCTGGTCGGCGAGCTCTCGGCCGCCCTCGCCGCGTGCGCGGCCGACGACACCGTCCGGGCCGTCGTCCTCACCCACACCGGCAACACCTTCTGCGCGGGCGCCGACCTGACCGCCCCCGCCGATCCGGCGGCCTTCGTCGCGCTGATGCGGCAGATCGTCACCCTGCCCAAACCGGTGGTGGCCCGGGTCACCGGCCACGTCCGGGCCGGCGGCCTCGGGCTGCTCGGCTCCTGCGACATCTCGGTGGCCGGGCCGGGCGCCACCTTCGCCCTCACCGAGTCCCGCCTGGGCCTCGCCCCCGCCGTCATCTCCCTCCCGCTGCTGCCCCGCACCGACCCGCGCGCCGCCGCCCGTTACTACCTCACCGGCGAACGCTTCGACGCCGCCGAGGCCGCCCGGATCTCCCTCATCACGCTGGCCGCCGACGGCGACGTGGACGAGGCCCTCGCCCCCGTCCTCGACGGACTGCGCCGGGCCTCCCCACAGGGGCTGCGGGCATCGAAGGAGCTGGTCGCGGCTAGTGTGCTGGAGACTTTCGACCAGCACGCGGACGACGTCATCGCCCGATCGGCGGCCCTCTTCGCCTCCGAGGAAGCCCGCGAGGGGATGACGGCCTTCCTCGAACGACGGGATCCCGCATGGGTGTGGTGACACAGGGCAGAAGCCCCGGCCCCAAGCAGGACCGCAGCCGGGCCACCCGCAAGCGGCTCCTGGAAGCCGCGGTGTCCTGCCTGGCCGAACACGGCTGGGCGGGCTCCACCGTCTCCGTCGTCGCGGAACGCGCCGGGGTCTCGCGGGGTGCGGCCCAGCACCACTTCCCCACCCGCGAGGACCTGTTCACCGCCGCCGTCGAGTACGTCGCGGAGGAACGCTCCGCCGCCCTGCGGGCCCTGCCCGACCAGGACCGCGCGGCGGTCGTCGCCGCCCTGGTCGACCTCTACACCGGGCCGCTCTTCCGCGCCGCCCTCCAGCTCTGGGTCGCCGCCTCCAACGAGGAGCAGCTCCGGCCCCGCGTCACCGAACTCGAAGCCCGCGTGGGCCGCGAGACCCACCGCATCGCCGTCGGCCTCCTGTACGCCGACGAGAACCGCCCCGGCGTACGCGAAACGGTCCAGGGGCTCCTGGACATGGCACGCGGCCTGGGCCTGGCCAACGTCCTCACCGACGACACGGCCCGCCGCCGCCGGGTGGTGGAGCAGTGGGCGGCGATGATCGAGGACGCGCTGGGCTGACCGGGGTGCGGCACCGCCCGTCCGGCGGCGATGCCGGGGCGATGTCACAAGTCCGCCCACCGGTTTCGTCGTTGAGGGAAACGGCCTCCCACCGGGGAGCGCCGGGCCCGGATATCCTGCTCCGTCCCGACAGGCCAGGGAGGCCCCGCACCATGACCAGCGACACGTCACCCTTCCCCGCCCGGATCGAGCTGACGGGGGAGGGCCTCGTCCTGCGCGACTGGACGGAGGCCGACCTGACCGCGATGCCGGATCTGTTCGACCACGCCGACGTCGCGCACTGGACCCCGATCGTCTCGCCCTTCGACGAGAAGGCCGCCCAGGCCCGCCTGGACAAGGCCCGGCAGCTGCGGGAGGAGGGCTCGACCATCCTGCTCGCGATCACCGTGGACGGCGGCGCCCCGCTCGGCGAGGTGATGCTGCGCCGCGCCCCGGAGGGCACGGAGCTGGGTTACGCCGTCGGCCCCGCCCACCGGGGCCACGGCCTGGCCGCACGGGCGGTACGGCTGATGGCGGGGTACGCCTTCGAGGAGCTGGGCGCGGACCAGGTGATCCTGGAGCTGGAGGCCGACAACGCCGCGAGCGTCGGGGTCGCCACCCGGGCGGGCTTCAGCCTGCTGGACATCCCCCTGATCGAGGGCGAGGAGAAGGGGCGCCCGTACGTCCTGCAGACGTGGGGGCTGAGCCGGCCTGGGCTCTGAGGGGGGCGCCGCCCTACTGCGGCCCGCCGATGGCGAGCGCGAGTTTCCACATGCCCGTCGAGGGGTTGGCCTCCCGCTCCTTGCCCTCCGGAGCCAGTTGCCTCGCCCGGCGGACCGCCTCGCGCCAGCCGTCCTGGTAATGACGGAAGTCAAGGTCCGTCTTGGAGTATCCGCCCGGCGTGTGCTTGTTCAGAATCGGAACGAGCCCGTCGTAAGAGGGGGCGTGTTTGCGGTGATCGGTGAAGTGCAGCAGCAGCCACACTTCGAAGCACGGGTTCGACAGAGCGATACCGACGTGGTGGCGGTCGGCGTCGCGCAGGGCCTGATCGAGGTCGGTGAACTCGTCGACGTCCAGAACACACCATGCCTCGTCATAGGCGCCATCGGCCGCCTCAAGCAGTTTCGCCGCGTGCTCTACGACTTGGGAGGGCGCCTTGGGGTGCTTGACGATCTTGACCGAGACCGCTGGGTTCCGGGCGGCGTTCTTGAGGCCCTGGATGTAGGTGTGTTCTGTCACCTCGGCGCCGCAGACGACCAGTAATCGCAGGCGGGGAGTGCGAAGCTCGGTCCTCCTGCCGAGCCGGGACTCGCGTAAGGGGCGCTTGCGCCCGTCCGGCTTAGGTTGCCGAGCCATGCTGTTCCCCCCGTGTTGCCAGAGCTTTGGCAAGGCTCTCGTCGATGAACGGCACTCCGCCGTAGCTGCCCCCCAGGTATCGCCGTTCGTGGTTCTCGCCGGAACGTGGTTTGAACTCGGACAGGGCGAACAGCCGTGTTTCCCCGTACTGGTCCTTCTCCACGAACCAGACCTGATCCCGCTTGAGGATGTCCTCGCCGTCGACGCGGCCGAGCAGGCTGGCGTCGTGGGAGGTGAAGACGAGTTGCGCGCCGCGCGGGTTGGTCTCCGGTCCCTGGAACAACTTGATGAGCTGGGTGGTGAGCAGCGGGTGAAGGCTGGAGTCGATCTCGTCGACGATGAACGTGCCACCTCGGCTCAGTACGGACAGGAATCGTGGGGCGTGCTCCAGCAGCGCTTTGGTGCCCGCGGACTCCTCGTGGAGGTCCATGCGGACCACGCCGGCCCGCCCACGGTGGCCGATCCACGGTCGCACCGACTCCCTCGGCCCGTTTGCCGCCAGTCTGGCGAGCTCACGCCGGGGTACTCGTCCGCGGTACAGCCGACGCAGGCCGTCCTCGTCCAGCACCTGCCGTTCGGTGCCGTACTCCTCGATCCCCAAGTCCGCCGAGCGCAAGAGAGCCAAGAGGCCGGGGGTGTCCCACGCGGGTCCTGGCGCCTCCGGGGCGAATCCAAGCCCGGAGCGGAACCGGCTCCGGCTGAACTCCAGGCCCGTCGCGAACCAGTCGTAGACGGGGCGGAAGTCCTTCTGCTTGGAGCGTGCGGCCATCGTCAGGAACAGCACATTCGGCTCAGTGATGTTCTCGACCAGTTCCAGTTCGCGTCTGGCCTGTGAGTCGCCCGGATCCACCTCTCCCTCGGAGCGCTCGAAGATCTTGCGCTTCTTCCCGTGCGGATAGCTGTAGAGCCATTCGTCGAGGACTCGCTCGTCGTCGACGCTGAAGCCGTAGGTGTAGCGCACTCCGTGCAGCAGGAGGTCCACCACGTACCAGGACGGCTCGTCGGCAGCCGCGGCGTCCAGGCGGAACACGCTGCGGGAGACACCGTCGCCCGGCTCCGCATCGCGATGCGAGTTCAGGACCATCTCGGCCATGTATCCCAGCGCGCCCACGAGGTTCGACTTGCCTGCGGCGTTGGCACCGAAGAGGCCCGCCACGGGGACTGCGGCCCAGGCCGTACCCGCAGGACGGTCGGCATCGTAGGCGGGGTGAAGCTGGAGTTCTTGTTCCTCGCGGACGGAGCGATGGTTCGACACCCTGAAGTTCAGCAACATGCGAGCCCTCCCCTGTGTGATTTTCCGCGTATGTGCGCAAGTGAAACGCGCAGTGAGGGGTCTGGCAACCTCAATCAAGGAATTTCGCACAGCATTGGTCCTACAGGCTCAGTCTGCGTGGCTCAGTGCCGGGCCCGAGAGGCGGAATTCGTCTCAGGGGGTTTTGAGGAGGTCGCGGAGTCCGGCGACGAGGGTGGTGACGTCGCGTTCGGCGGGCTGGCTCGTCGGGGTAGCGGGGGTGCCCATGGCTGTCGCGGGTTCGCGGCAGGGGTGGCAGAGTCCGTCGGGGAGTGCTTCGGGGCGGCCGGGGGTGCCGCATTGGGTGCACTCCATCATCGCGCGGCGGGTGGGGGTTTTGGCGGGTGGTGGTGTGGGGGTGGTGGGGAGTGCGGGCGGGATCTTGGTGGTGAGGCGGTGGCGGATCAGGCCGAGGGGTGAGTCGACGTGGGCGGGCAGTCCGGCGGTGAGGGCACGGGTGAGGTAGTCGGCGTCCACGCCGCGTGCGAACCACCGCTGGGCCAGGGCTTCCAGGGCTGTGCAGTCGGCGGCGGAGAGCGCCAGGCGTGCGTCGACCCGCCCGAGCCCGGCGAGCGCGAGGTACGCGGGCGAGGGGGACGACGGGGACGTGGTTACGGGCACGCGTGCGGGTGCGGGCCGTTCCGGCTCGGGGGGTCGCTGCGTGGGCACCGCCACCGCCACCGCAGCTTCCACGGGCTCAACCTTCGCCACCAGCACGGGTACGGGTGCGCAGTCCTCCTGGATCACGCTCCCGGGGGCCAGGTGCGCGGCCCACCACTCATCGCCCCGGGAGGTCCGTGACCAGTAGGTCCTGAACACCCACCGCACCTGGTCGCCCTCACCGACCGCACACCGCACGCGCCGCAGGTGCCCGGCCACAGACAGCGCGGTCAGCGCCGAGCCGACGGCCTGCTGCCCGTAGAGCGGGATCTGCTTGGCGAGGCACTTCACACTCATCGTGGCGCCCTCGGGAAGCCGCTCGATGAACCCGGCGACATAGCGCTCCCGCAACGGCAGCAGCGCGAAATCATCAGCGCGGGGCGGGAGTTCGTCCGGCACGGTGCGCTTGCCGTAACCGGGATGGGACATCGGGTACGGGGGCGACACAGCTGACGCGGGCAGGGCGGGACTAAAGTTCTGAACAGCCACGGATCGTGTTTCCCGATCTTGAGGTCAGACCCCGGCTCGGTGCTGATTACACCGCGTCGGGGTCGTTTAGTTTCTCGCACCGTAGACAGTCACCACGCTCCGTCGCAAGCCGTCACCATTAGTCATACTTGCAGCCCGCGACAGGCCAGGCGCGGGCCAGGGAGGCGGGTCCGGGAGGTGGGTCCGGGAGGTGGGGAGGTTTTCCCAACCACCCTTCTTTACCTACCGGTTAAAAGAAGGCGCTCGAATCTCGGAGCTCGTGGCTCGCAGCTCGGGTCCCAAGCCCCGAGCCCCGGGCCGCACCCACCCCTGCGTACGCTCGAACGAGTGAACCACCCCTCCCGAAGCCCGAGGCTCGGGACCCGAGCTGCGAGCTTCGGACCAGGAGCCTCGCGGCCGGACCGGCCGACGACAGGGCACCCGTACAGATTTTTTGTACGAGTGCGCCGAGGCGTGAACCACGGACAAGGGTGGGGAGTGGGGACCGTATGCACCCCAGGAATCGGCAGCGCAAGAACGCGTCGGCCATGAAGCTCGTAGGCAAGCTGCTCGGCCGGTTCCGCGTGGCGGCCGGTCTGACCCAAGCTCAACTCGCCGACTTAGCCGGGGTGCAGGTGGAGACGATCGCCTCCATCGAGCAGGGCCGCCGCTCGCTCCTCCCGGACCTGGCGAACCGGCTCGACGAGCTGCTGGAGACGAAGGGCGCACTGGCCACGGCGGTGGAACACATGCCGGAGGTCGACCTCGTACCCGCCTGGGCCGAGCGGTACATGGACCTGGAACGGACGGCGCTGGCCCTGTCCTGGTACGACAACCAGGTCCTGCCCGGACTGCTCCAGACCGAGGCCTACGCGCGGGCGGTGTTCCGCAACCGCGTGCCCGTGTTCAGCGAGGAGAAGATCGCGATCCAGACCGCGTCCCGGCTGGAACGCCAGGAGATCCTGCACCGCAGCGAGCCGCCGACGATCAGCTTCGTCATCTGGGAGCCGGTCGTGAGACTCCAACTCGTGGACGACGAGGCGCATGCGGAGCAGCTCCGCCACCTGCGTACGTGCGCGACGCTGCCGGGCGTCAGCCTCCAGATCCTCCCCCTGAGCCACCGCGCTCACGCGGGGCTAGACGGGCCGTTCACGCTGCTGGAAACACCGGACTATCAACAGGTCGCCTACTCCGAGACACAGCGCGGCAGCCTGCTGGTCGCCGACCCAGATGAGATCAGCATCCTGTCCCAGAAATATGCGATGCTGCGAGCGCAGGCCCTCAGCCCACAGGACAGTTTGGGCCTGTTGGACCGTCTGCTGGGAGAGCTGGGAGAACGATGAGCACTGAACGCACGTGGTTCAAGTCCAGCTACAGCGGCAGCGAGGGCGGCCAGTGCCTCGAAGTCGCCTACGAGTGGCGGAAGTCCAGCTACAGCAGCGACGAGGGCGATGCCTGCGTCGAAGTCGCCGCGCACCCCGCCGCCGTACACGTCCGCGACTCCAAGAACCCCGACGGCCCGGCCCTCGCCCTCCCGCCCACCGCCTGGTCCGCGTTCACCGCACACGTCAGCAGCTGAGGCGCCGCACGGCCAAGCCGGCCCTAGGCGGGCGGGGTATTACTGGTCGGCAGGGCCTGCTGGCATGCGGCGCGCACCCGTGCCAGGGCTGGACCGTGCACCCGCACCTCGAAGCCGGCCGCGCCATCAACCCCGTGTCCGGCACGAACCGGGAGGGCGCCGGTGTGCGGCCGGACGTCCCCTGCGCCGCCGCTGACTCCCTCGGCCAGGCGCACACGGTGGCCCTCGCCCGACTGACGGGCCTGCCGTGGCACGGTGCGACTCCGGCGCACTGCGGGCGTCGGCACCGTGCCACGGCGACTGTCAGCCGACGCAGCCGATCGTGCCGGACGGGAAGTTGTTTCCGGTCGAGGTGGCGGTGAAGCCGAAGCTGGTGCTGTCGTCGGGGGCGACGGTCCGGTTGTAATCGAGGTTCCTGACCGTGACCGTGCCATCGGATGCGGTGCTCAGCGCGCCGTTCCAGACAGTGCTTACCTCTGTACCGACGCCCGGTTTCCACGCGGCGGCCCAGCCGTTGAGCGGAGTCGTGCCGTGGTTCATGACCTCCACGCTGCCCTGGAAGCCACCGTTCCAGGCGGAGGTCACGGTGTAGACCGCCATGCAGTCCCCGGTGTGCGGGTCCGTCGGAGTAGGTGTGGGGGTCGGCGTGGGAGTGGTGCCGGACCCCCCGATCCCGGTCACTTCGCCGTTGCCGCCGTCGAAGGCGATGTCGGAGCAGGAGAAGAAGTTCTCCTGGCTGTCCGACCGTACCCACTGGATGAACAGCAGTGCGTTGCCCGAGCGCTCCGAAGGCAGCTTCAGGTCCCAGTTGTACGAACCGCCGTCCGTGCCCGGGGAGCCCGTCTGCGACGGGTTGGTGACCGTCTGGATCAGATCCAGGTCGTCCCAGCCCAGCGCGGTGGTCGGTGAGTAGCCCGGCTTGGACAAGTAGACCCTGAAGTCCCCCGGGTGGGCCGCCCAGTTGCTGTATCGGACCGTCATGGTCGAGCCGGAGGTGAGGTGCGTGCGCGGCCAGTCGTCCCGCGCGGCGTTGTAGCCGGTGAAGTTGTACGGGGACCGGTCACCGGCGCTGCACAGCGTGCCGTCCGGCACATAGCCCTCGCCGCGACCGCCCGCGTTCGAGTCGAGCACCGCGAACCAGTTGTACAGCGCCGAGGCGCCACTCTCGGCGAGCGCGGCCTGGCACGCCGGGTTCGACGGGTCCATGCCGCCCGTGCTGGTGTGGCCGTCCACGTAGCAGAGGTAGGTGCGCGAACCGGGCATCATCGCCACGCCGTGCGCTTCCGCTTTGCCCTGTCCGACCAGGGCCAGGCCGAGGCCGCCCAGTAGAGTCGCCAGGACGGCCACTAAGGAAACCAGTCGTCTTCTGTTTCCGATCATGCTGTGAACCATGATTCTCCTGTGCCTTCTTGTGAGGGGGGTCAGCTGGCGAGGCAAGCGCTCTTTCGCCGTACGGCGCGGTGACGGTCGCATGACGCCCCCTTCGAAGTGGCAACCGGACGCGCGCACGGAATGAGCGAGCTCCCGCCAACTTTGTGGGAGCGCTCCCAAATGAGGTGTTGGGAGGGGACTGTAGGAGTGCCCCCACCCTCTGGCAACCCCGGCGGACGGACATTGTCCGGTCTCTTTCGAGCAGTCTGCTCGGCGGAGGCGGAGGCGTGTTCGTCGGACGCGGTACCACCCCGGACAGAACACCTAGGGGAAACAATGCAAGACAACCACCCGAGCGTCCCGAGGTTCGAGAACGTCAGCCTGGAGGACAGCTACGTACTGGACATCGCTGTCCACCCTGGTCTCCTGATCCTCACACTCGATCTGTTGCTTCTGCCACGGCACCCCAGATACCGGGCCCCTCTACCAGGGGAACGTGCCTGCTTTCGACCGGCCACAGTGGTCTTCTCATCCGTACGTGCCCTGCACTGGACGGGCCAGGGCGTCGTCAAGGCTGCGATCGACGCGAGCGGCAGTGCCGACCACGGATCAATTGATGCCCTGACCGAGCTCGACGAGGACAGCTACAAGATCCTGGGCGACTGGGGCGAGATCATCGTCCAGTCGAAGGCGCCTTCCATGACCATCGATCCGACCCACACCGGTTGATCCAAACGAAACCGACTAGGTCGCCGGACCTCGGTCCCCGGACCCGCGAGGATCGTTCGCGGGCCCGATGCGGCACCCCGGAGTGGGCGGACATCCTTATCGTGAACCCGCCGAGAAGGAGTACGTGATGTCGTACATCGAGAACATGCGCTACCCGGAGCCCCGCTACCACGGCACCGGGGGTGAAGTGAACGCCTCCTTCCGGCCGGCCGCCACCCCGCCGGAGGTCTCGTCACCGGGCGGGTCGACCAGCTACCTCGCCACGCAGGAATCGACGGGCGGCGAATTCGGTCTGTACAAAGGGGTGTTGGGGCCAAATTCGGCAGGTGCGAAGACGCACTTCCACCGGGCGATGTCGGAGTCCTTCTACATCCTCTCCGGCGAACTGGAGCTCTTCAACGGAGAGAAGTGGGTCACGGGCCGCGAGGGCGACTTCCTGTACGTGCCGGTAGGCGGTCTGCACGCCTTCAAGAACGTGACCGACGACCCCATGTCCATGCTGATGCTCTTCTCCCCGGGCTCCCCGCGTGAGGAGTACTTCGAGCAGGTCGCGGAAATGTCGGGGCGCGGTCCGGAGGAGCTGAAGGAGTTCCGTATCCGGCACGACAGCTACTTCGTGGAGGACTTCGACTTCGGGAACGGCCGGGCGGAATAGCCGTACGCGGCAGGAGCGTTCACACCCCCGCGTCCCTCACGGCATGTCGAGATCGGGGAGCGAGAAGAAGCCTGCGACGGCGGCCATGATCCGCTCCTCGTCATCATCTCCGTCGAGCTCCGCGTGCGGGCCGGTCAGCCTCGCCGCGGTCAGGGCGGGCGTCAGCAGGCCGGGCTCCTCGCCCCCCGGTTGGGACGGGCTCTCGAAGCTGAAGTGCGTGATCAGGTCCCCGTCGCGGTAGTACGCGAACGCGGGGCCGTGCGCCTTGGCGATGCAGGGCTCGGTCACCAGGACGACGAGCTCCGCGCCGGGCGGGCACAACGACTCGTAACGGACGAGGTCGTAGTTACCGCTCTCCCAGCTGAACATGTCGTGCATGACCAGCCCCCACTCGCCGCCGGTGCCGTACGCGAGCGGCATGCGTTCGGTGCCGAGGAGCCCCCGCACGAGCGCGTCCAGAGACATTCCCCGGAAGAAGACGACATTGGTCTCTTCGTGATGCGGGAGCGGGCGACGTATCCAATGCTTCATGCGGGCAACGTAGATGACCCCTCTGACAATGAGCCCAGTGCTCCGGCTGCATTGTCAGGGGCGCGTCGAAACTCCCGCAACGGCGAATTCCGGCAAAGCGCCCGCACGTCCTGATCTGGACATAAAGGGTCTATTTCCAGACCTGGGAGTCGCGGGTGATTGCTATGTGCAGGCACCTTGAGCGATCTTCGTCATGCAGGAAAGAGGGCGGGAGTGGAAGTAATTCGCAGTGGGCGGACGGGTTTTCGACGTCTCTTTGTTCGCTCGCGGCGGCATGGCTCTCCCGTTCGAATCTGAATGCCGAATGCAGAATATCGAATGAAGGAGATCTTGTGATTTCAAAGACGAAGAGGATCGCCCGTTCCGTGGGCGTGGCGATCGCGGCCACCGCGGCGGTCACGATGGTCACGCCGACGAGCAACGCCTTCGCGATCGACCACGTCGAGTGCCGAGGCGGGGAGAACTTCCTGAAGGTCTGGTCCCACCTGGACGGCCGCACCAGCGTGGACTGCTACGCCAACAAGGGCCGGACCGGCTTCGGTAACTGGTGGGTCGACCGCATTTCGACGGGCAACAACGACCTCATCTACTACGACGCCAACGGCGATTCCGTGCGCATCAACCGGTGGACCGACATCACGTTCCCGAACAACCCGCCGAAGGTCAAGGACATCGAAATCCTCTGACCTCTCTGTGGCCGCTGTCCATTCGGGCCCCGCGCTCCGGCGCCCGAATGGGCAGCGGCGGTCACAGGTGGAGGTCGGTGCGGTCGATCCATTCGACGGTCACCACGATGTTCTCGCCGGCGGGAGTTTCGGAGGCTTCGAGCAGTGCCCACTCGCGGGCCGATTCCACCAACTCCGGCCACGGTGACGTCCAGTCGAGGTCCCAGTCCAGCTGGGGGCCGTGGACCAGGTGGGTGGCGTCGCCGTCCACCGACCAGAACACGGTGTTCAGGACGACCTGTTCCAGATCGGCGAGGGCGTTCACGATCGCCTCGCAGCGGAAGGCAGGCCACGCGGGACCGATAGCCGGCGGCGCCGCGGTGCGCAAGCCTGCCATCGACGCGGGCAGGACCGGGTGGCGGGCGCCGAGACCGGTGAGGGCCGCACGGAAGGCGACCGGCTCACTGAGGTCCGGCGGCGTCGCCCGCCGCACACAGGCGCGGTACGCGTCCCACAGGGGCCCGACCGCGTCCCTGATGCCCAGGTCCGCGAGGGCCACGGCGGCCCACTCCCGCTCGGTGCTCTCCTCGCTGACGAGCAGACCGGTCAACGCGGGTCCGCAGCGCACGTCCCTGACCGCCTCGAAGACCTCGATGGCCGTCAGCCGGCCGAACCGGCCGAGCGACATCAGACCGTCGATGACGACCGGAATGGCGGGGCGTCCGATGTGGATCAGCTCGGCGCGCGCGTCCATGGACTCCTCCGTGCCACCGTCCATCCGGCGGACGAGGTCTTCGAGGCGGGAGGTCACGCGAGGTTCCTTCCGGCCGGGCGTTCCGTCGGGGACGGGACGCCCGGCGCGCGAGGCACGGGAGGCACGGGAGGGGAGGCTCAGTTGGTCCAGAGGACCGGGCTGTCGCTGTACGCGTCGCCCTCGTCGAACGAGGCGGCCGCGATGGGCGTCGTCTTCGTGGCGCTGAGCGAGCAGGTCTCGTACGACGCGCCCTTGGACTTGAAGTCCTGCGGCGCCCCGTCGTTGTCGCACTTGCCCGGGAGGTCGCCGATCAGCACGATGCCCGTGGGACCGCCGTCCGCCAGCTCGCCGCGCAGCTTCAGCGACGAGTACGACAGGTCGGTGCCGCCGACGTTCTCCACCTTCATCCGGATGTAATAGGGCGTCATGCCCTTCGCCTTCGCGCCGAATCCGGCCATGTCTGCCTCGGCACCCTTCTGGATCGCCGTGACGGTCACCGCGATGGTGCCCTTCTTGTCGCCGTACTCGAACGGCAGAACCGCCTTCTCGCCGACCTTGAGCTTCGTGCCCGGTGCGGCGACGTCACCTCCGGCCGGCGCGCCACCGTCGTCGCCGGTGTCCGCGGACGGGCTGCTCGGGTCCGCCGCCGCCGAGTCGGACGCCGCCGGGTCGGCCGAGGCCGGGGCGGAGGCCGACGGCGAGTCCTGTGCCGATGCCGAGTCGTCGCTGTCATTGCAGGCCGTGAGCCCGAGCCCCATGGTCGCGAGAGCAGCCGCGAGGAGTATGCGTCCCTTGTGTGTCATTTTGACCTAACTGACAGTGAGAGCTGCCCGACAGGGCAGCCGATGCGTTCAACAACTGGACAAAGCGCTCGGCCACTCGGCCGGACGTGCCGGAGCGGCGGGGGGGCGGGGGGGGGGGGCCGCCCCCCCCCGGGGCGGGCGACAAAGAGGGGGGGAATTTAGAACTGAATGACACCCAGGGGGCACGCGGGCGGCACGCGCGCCGCCCCCC
>NZ_JBICXG010000027.1:0-16949 GCF_043200175.1 Streptomyces sp. NPDC048462 | reverse complement strand
TGAAATTGAGACAGCCCCGACTGCGCAGCCTCTGCGTAAAAAACCGGTACAAAGCGCTCGGCAACTCGGCCGGCCGACCGGGAGCGGCGCGGCGACGGGGTCCGTCGCCGCACCGCTCCTTGACGCATCTCAGAATGGGCGGGAAATGACACAGGCATGCCACAGGCGTGCGACGGCTGCGGCACGGCTCGCCGCGCCGTGGAGCCGCTGGCGGCCGATGGCCGTCCGGCCCTCAACGGGGCGGGTCACCCGTGGTGTTGCCCGGCTCCGGGTGGTCAGTTCCCCAGGTCCGCCAGCTGATCGAAGCCCGGGATCTCCCGAGGGCTGCGCGTCCCAGGACCGATGTACGTCGCCGACGGCCGCACCAGGCGGCCCGTCCGCTTCTGCTCCAGGATGTGCGCCGACCAGCCCGCCGTACGGGCACACGTGAACATCGACGTGAACATGTGCGCCGGGACCTCGGCGAAGTCCAGCATGATCGCCGCCCAGAACTCCACGTTCGTCGCCAGCACCCGGTCCGGGCGGCGCGCGTGCAGCTCCTCCAGCGCGGCCTTCTCCAGGGCCTGGGCCACCTCGAAGCGCGGTGCGCCCAGCTCCTCGGCCGTGCGCCGCAGCACGCGTGCGCGGGGGTCCTCGGCGCGGTAGACGCGGTGGCCGAAGCCCATCAGCCGCTCGCCCTTGTCCAGGGCCTTCTTCACGTACGCGGTGGCGTCCCCGGTCCGCTCGATCTCCTCGATCATGCCGAGGACGCGTGACGGGGCGCCGCCGTGCAGCGGGCCCGACATGGCCCCCACCGCGCCGGACAGCGCCGCGGCCACGTCGGCGCCGGTGGAGGCGATGACACGGGCGGTGAACGTGGAGGCGTTCATGCCGTGCTCGGCGGCGGACGTCCAGTAGGCATCCACGGCCTTCACATGGCGGGGGTCCGGCTCGCCGCGCCAGCGGATCATGAACCGCTCCACGACGGACTGCGCCTTGTCGATCTCGCTCTGCGGGACCATCGGCACCCCCTGCCCGCGCGCCGACTGGGCGACGTACGAGAGCGCCATGACGGCCGCCCGCGCCAGGTCGTTGCGCGCGGTCTCCTCGTCGATGTCCAGGAGGGGCTTCAGGCCCCAGACGGGGGCGAGCATCGCCAGCGCGGACTGCACGTCGACCCGGATGTCACCGGAGTGGATTGGGATCGGGAACGGCTCGGCCGGTGGCAGGCCGGGGTTGAACGCCCCGTCGACCAGCAGCCCCCAGACATTGCCGAACGACACATGGCCGACGAGATCCTCGATGTCGACCCCGCGGTAGCGGAGCGAACCGCCTTCCTTGTCGGGTTCGGCGATCTCCGTTTCGAACGCGACGACTCCTTCGAGTCCGGGTACGAAGTCGGACATCAGGCGGCTCCCTCGGATCGGCGGCTGCGGGCGGGCCGTGACGGGCCCGCATCACGATACTGGCGGGTTCCGACGTGACCGGGAAGCGTGACATCCGGCACAGCTCCCCGTTCTCCCCGGGATCTCTCCCGGATTCCCCCGGTTCTCTCCCGGATCATTCCCGGAACGACTGGCGGCCCTCCTCGCCGGGCAGACTCGGCGGCTGCGGCAGGATGAGCGTGTGTCCACCGCAGATTCCTCCTTCGATTCCACCACCGATCCGGCCGCGATGCGCGAGCAGTACCGTTCCGAGAGCTTCGCCGAGGACAGCCTGGCCGCCGATCCCATGCAGCAGTTCGCCCGCTGGTTCCGGCAGATCGCCGCAGGTGGGATGCTGCACGAGCCGAACGCCATGGTGGTGTCCACGGCGACGCCCGACGGCGCGCCGTCCTCCCGGACGGTGCTGCTGAAGATGTACGACGAGCGCGGCTTCGTCTTCTTCACCAACTACGAGTCCCGCAAGGGCCGGGAGCTGGCCGCCAACCCGCGCGTGTCGCTGCTCTTCCCCTGGCACCCGCTGGCCCGCCAGGTCATCGTCACCGGCACCGCGTCCCGCGTCGGCCGCGAGGAGACGGCCGCCTACTTCCGTACCCGCCCCCACGGCTCCCAGCTCGGCGCCTGGGCGAGCGCCCAGTCCTCGGTGATCGGCTCCCGCGAGGAGCTGGTCCGGCGCTACGAGGAGTTGTCGGACCGCTACCCGGAGGGCGAGCGGGTCCCGGCGCCCCCGCACTGGGGCGGCTTCCGGGTGGTCCCCGGCACGATCGAGTTCTGGCAGGGCCACGAGAACCGGCTGCACGACCGGCTGCGCTACGTACGCGAGGACGCGGACGGGGTGGACGGGGCCGCGTGGCGCGTCGAGCGGCTGTGTCCGTAGGACGCCCGGACACGCAGAAACCCGCAGGCTCTGGTCCCTCCTTGCGGAGGGGCCGGCCGGACTAACCGGCGAGCCTGCGGGTCGGTGACTGCTTGGGATTGGCCGGCGACCGGCCTTGCACTGCAAAGAGTGCGACGACGGGCGTCAGCCCGCAGTCACCTCACGAGTCCGAAAAGAAATCACTTCCGGAGCACCTCCCTTCATGTGTACCCACAGATTAGGAACCACCCCTGGGGCCGCACAACCGAATTATCGGTGGGGTTGATTTCGGTGAAGTCGCTGTGTGCTGGGTCACGTTCGAGTTCAATGGTCTGACGTGCAGTAATGCCGGACACGTCCTGCAGGGGGTACGGGGATGAGTGCTTCCAGGAGCAGCGGAACCACCGACGCTCTCGGGCCCGAGGAAGGCCCGGAGGGACGGCCCGCACCTGCGGCGGAAGCGGCGGACGGACCAGGGCCGATTCCCGGGTCCGAGCTGCTGGCGGCCCTGCTCGACGGAATGGACGCCGCGCTCTGCGCCTTCGACGCGGACGGCACCGTCACCCACTGGAACCGCGAGGCCGAGCGGATTCTCGGCTGGTCGGCGCAGGAGGCCGTCGGGCGGCCGGGGTTCGCCGGCTGGGCCGTGCGGCGGGCGGACGCGGGCGAGATCCAGGGGCGGCTGATGGCCGTCATGGACGGTCCCGGGCGGCAGGTCCACGAGTTCGCGCTGTTGCGCAAGGACGGCGGCCGGGTGCTGGTGCGGACCCAGTCGGCCGGGGTCCGCAGCGCCGACGGGAAGCCGGCCGGGGTGTACTGCGCGTTCGGCGAGGTCCACGCGCAGATCGATCTGGAGCGGGCCATCGCGCTCAGCGAGGCACTGTTCGAGGACGCGTCGTGGGGTGTGGTCCTCGTCGACGTGGACCTGCGGCCGACCGTCGTCAACGCCCACGCCGCCCGCGCGCTGGGCGGCGGCCGTACGGCGCTGCTGGGGCGGCCGCTGGGTGAGCTGATCGTGCAGGGCGTCGAGGACCTGGAGGGCGCCCTCCAGCACGTGCTGGCCGCCGGGGACCCGCCCGCCCCCGTCGAGCTGTGGGTGACGCTGCGGACGGCCGAGGGCAACCGGCGGCGCTGCTGGCGCAGCGGCTTCATGCGGCTGGCCTCGCCGCTCGCGGAGGAGCCGGTGCCGTTGGGCGTCGGCTGGCTGTTCCAGGACATAACCGAGGCGAAACTGGCCGCCCAGGACGCGGACCGGGTGCGCTTCCGGTCGAACCAGCTGCACCGGGCCTCGCGCTCGGCGGCCGAGTGCGACGACCCGATGGAGGCGGCGACCACGTCGCTGGACTACGCGCTCGCGGGCTTCGCCGACCACGCGCTGATCGACCTGGTGGTGGGGGAGCGGCTGGTCCGTGCCGCGGCGACGCCGTCCGACGCGCCGGGCCCGTGCCTGCCGGTGGCCGGTGGCGGCATCCCGCTGCGGTACGTACAGGGTCACCCGGCCCTTCAGGCGGTGGACCGCACGGGCTCGGTACGGGCCACGGCGGGGGCCGGGGCGGCCGGTGAGTGGGCGACCGGCCGGCAGTGGCCCGCCGACTCGGTGCACGCCCTGTGCGTGGTGCTGCGGAGCCGGGGCCGGACGCTGGGCGTGGTGACGTTCCTGCGCTCGGCCCACCGTGCGGCCTTCGAGCGCCCGGACGCGGTGTACGCGGAAAGCGTGGCGGACCGCGTCGCCGCCTCGGTGGACCTGCACCAGGCGGCGACGCGGTCGGACAACCCTTAGGGCCTCTCGTTTGGATCAGGCTCACCACCCGCGCGCGCCCAAGCGCGTCAGTGCCGGTAGAAGATCCGGTCCGCGTACTGCGACATCACGCGCCCGTTCCACTCATGGCCGCCGTCGACGTTCCCCGACCGCAGCAGCGGCGGCTCCACGCCCCGCTCCAGCAGCCGCTCCGCAGCGGCCGCCATCATCGCCTGCATCACCGCGCTGGTGACCACCGTGGACGCGGGTGCGAACGGCGCCTCGATGCCGTCCACGTTCAGCTCCGCGTCCCCGATCGCGATCTTGCTGTCCAGCACGATGTCGCAGTGGTCGCGCAGGAAGCCGCCCGAGCTGTGCCGGGACCGGGTGCCGTCCGCGTACGCGACCGAGGTGACGCCGATGACCTTCAGGCCCAGCGCACGCGCGTTCATCGCCATCTCCACGGGCAGCGCGTTGCGCCCGGACAGCGAGATGATCACCAGGACGTCGCCCGGCTTCGCGGGGCTGGAGTCGAGGACCGCTCCCGCGAGGCCGTCGACCCGCTCCAGGGCCGAGCCCAGGGTCGCCGGCATGACGTCCACCCCGAGCGTGCCGGGGACGGCCAGGACGTTCATCAGGGCGAGCCCGCCGGCGCGGTAGACGACGTCCTGGGCGGCGAGGGAGGAGTGCCCGGCGCCGAAGGCGAAGAGCCTGCCGCCTGCCTCAACGGTGTCCGCGATGGCCGCACCGGCTGCCGCGATGTTCCCGGACTCCTCGTCGCGCACCCGCTCCAGCAGGCCGATCGCTGCGTCGAAGAACTGACCGGCCAGCTTGCTTTCGCTCATCTGAGGAGGGCCTTTCCGGCGGGGTGGGGGTGACCAGGGGCGTCCGTACCGCCGATCACGTTGCGGTCTGGACCAGTGACATGTCAATACCGCACGGTGCCCGCGCGGTCACTCCGATGCGCCGCATCGGACCGACGAGGCACGGTTGTCGGTGCTATGCGTCAGAATTGGGTGAGGGCCAGCGCACGATTGCATCGAGGGGCACGAATGTCCGGACTGATCGACACAACGGAGATGTATCTCCGCACCATCCTCGAACTTGAAGAGGAAGGCGTGGTCCCCATGCGCGCCCGGATTGCGGAACGGCTGGACCAGAGCGGTCCGACGGTCAGCCAGACGGTGGCCCGCATGGAGCGCGACGGCCTGGTTCAGGTCGCGGGCGACCGCCATCTGGAGCTGACGGAGGAAGGGCGCCGGCTGGCGACCCGGGTGATGCGCAAGCACCGGCTCGCGGAGTGCCTGCTGGTCGACGTGATCGGCCTGGAGTGGGAGCAGGTCCACGCCGAGGCGTGTCGCTGGGAACACGTGATGAGCGAGGCCGTGGAGCGGCGGGTGCTGGAGCTGCTGCGCCACCCGACGGAGTCCCCGTACGGGAATCCGATCCCGGGCCTGGAGGAGCTGGGCGAGAAGGCCGAGGCCGATCCGTTCCTCGACGAGGGCATGGTGAGCCTCTCGGACCTCGACCCGGGCGCCGAGGGCAAGACCGTGGTGGTCCGCCGGATCGGTGAGCCGATCCAGACGGACGCCCAGCTGATGTACACGCTGCGACGGGCGGGCGTGCAGCCCGGTTCCGTGGTCAGCGTGACGGAGTCGCCCGGTGGCGTACTGGTCGGCAGCAGCGGGGAGGCCGCGGAGCTGGACTCCGAGGTGGCGTCGCACGTCTTCGTCGCCAAGCGCTGATTCACCACCGGGCGCCGAACGCCCGCCGGACGCAGCTTCGCCGCCGGGCACCCACGCGCCGTCCGGCGCCGGGTGTCCGGCGGCGGTCGTCCGGCTCCCGGGGTTCGGCACCGGTCGTTCGGCTCCGGACGTCCGGGTTCCCGGCGTTCGGGCTCCGGGCGTTCCGGTCCCGCGACCGGTTTTCCGTACGGAATTGCAGCGCTCGGACGGATCGCGTGCCAGGCTGTGGCTGAGGGATACCTGAGAGTGTCGGCCGCCTGGCCGCGCGGTCGGGGAGGGGAGCAGGGTATGCACCCGTCGTACGTGCGTGTCCGGCCTGCGCACCGGACGAGACGTGCGCCCACGCCCGCTTCCGGCCCCTGCCCGGGGCCCCGTGAACAGCGGATGGCCCCGGCGCCTCACGGCACCGGGGCCTGTCCTCCCCTGCTTCCGACCTGGAGCCCCGAGCTCTTCAGGTCGGTCCCTGCGGGCCCTCATCCCCGAGTGGCCCGCCTCCCGGAGAAGATCTCCCCTCAGCGGCCGACGTCAATCCTTGGTAGCGGTCACTCGTACGAGCGGTGTTGCGTGCCGGAACCCGGTTTTCGAATAAGAGTTCGATAGTCTGCTGGGACGCGACCACACGGTGATCGAGGGACCAGAAGGGGGTGCCAGAACTATGGTGCGGCGCATCGATGTGACCGGAACCGACGGCGTACGCCTCGCGGCCTGGGAGTTCGCCGATCCGCCCAAGGAGCGCGCGGAGACCGACCGCGCCCCCGGCGTCTTACTGCTCCACGGCCTGATGGGCCGGGCCTCGCACTGGGCCTCCACCACCCGCTGGCTCGCTGAGCGGCACCGCGCGGTCGGCCTCGACCAGCGGGGCCACGGCCGCAGCGAGAAGCCCGCGGAGGGCCTGTACACGCGCGACGCCTACGTCGCCGACGCCGAGGCCGCGATCGAACAGCTCGGCCTCGCCCCCGTGACCCTCGTCGGGCACTCCATGGGAGCGCTCACCGCTTGGCAGCTCGCCGCCAAGCGCCCCGATCTCGTCCGGGCACTGGTCATCTGCGACATGCGGGCCTCCGCACTCGGCGCGGCCTCGCAGCGGGAGTGGGAGGACTGGTTCAAGTCCTGGCCGGTGCCGTTCGCGACCCTGTCCGACGTGCGGAAGTGGTTCGGTGAGGACGACCCCTGGGTGGAGCGGCCCAACCCGTCGCGCGGTGAGTTCTTCGCCGAGGTGATGGCCGAGCGCGCCGACGGCTGGCGGCCCGTCTTCTCCCGCCGCCAGATGCTCCAGTCCCGCGCCACCTGGGTCTTCGAGGCGCACTGGGAGGAGCTGGCCCAGGTCGACTGCCCGACCCTGGTGCTCCGGGGGCTCGACGGCGAGCTGGGCCGGGCCGAGGCCCAGGAGATGGTCCGGGTGCTGCCGCGCGGGCAGTACGCGGAGGTGGCCGACGCCGGCCACCTCGTCCACTACGACCAGCCGGACGGCTGGCGGGCCGCGGTCGAACCCTTCCTGGAACAGCTGGCCGAGGACGACCGGGAGCCCGTTTCCCCGTAACCCGCAAGGGGAGCCCGGCGCCCCTTGCGGACCGAGGCTCACCCCTTGCTGACCGCCGCCAGGATCTCCGGCAGCCGGTTTGCCGTACGGGGCGCCGCCATCCGCAGCCCGGCCCAGGCGATCAGCGCCCCGTACACACCACCCGCCGGCAGCAGCACCCACAGCCACTCCTGCGCACCGGCGACACGCAGCCAGATCGTCGCGGCGATCACCGGCGAGCACAGCAGCGCGGCCGAGACCATGCCGCCGAAGATCGACATCCAGGCGAGCCCGGCCTGCCCCGGCGCCACGTTCTTGAACGCGCCGTCCTGCGGGATCGAGTACGGCAGGTTCGCCGAGGCCACCGCGCCCGTCGCCAGCATCGCGCCCAGCAGCGCGAACGACAGCCCCATGACCCCCGGCAGCTGCCCCCAGTCCCCGAGCAGCGCGCACGTCAGCACCGTCACCAGGACCGTGTAGGGAAGGGTGATCAACAGCAGCGCCAGCGAGCGCGCCCGCAGTTCCAGGTACGCGTCCCGGGTCGAGGAAATCGTCAGGGCCACCATCCAGAAGGCGGAGGTGTCCTGCCCGAACTGGTTGTACATCTGGATGCCGAGCATCCCCGCGGCGAAGCAGGCGAAGTAGACCGAGCCGGTGCCCTGGAGGGCGTTGAGCAGCGGCACGATCAGCCCGATGGCCAGTGCCGTCACCCACGCGGCCTTCGTCTTCGGGTCCCGGGCGACGTAGCGCAGGCTGCGCTGCATCACCGTGCCGGTGCGCCCCTCGGGGAACAGCGCCCAGACCCCGGAGCCGCGCGAGCCGGACTTCGTCCGGGCCGGCTCGGCGGCGGCCAGCGTCGAGCCGTCCGGCGCCGTCATCAGCTTCACCAGACTGCGCTGCCACAGCCACACCAGCAGGGCCAGCGCCGCCGCGGAGAGCAGCAGCTGGACGGCGGCCCGGCCGTAGGAGCCCTGGGACGCGGAGTGCACCGAGCCGATGGCCGAGGCGGGCGGCACCCAGCGCACCACCTCCGCCGCCGGGTCCAGCGCGGAGAGGCCCCCGGCTTGGCCGAGCCGCTGCGCACCGAAGTTGACGACCTGGATGCCCACCGCGATCACCAGTCCGCTGAGCACCGCCAGGTCGCGGCCCTTGCGGGAGGTCAGCAGCCGGCTGTTGGCCGTGGCGACGGCCCGTGCCAGCGCCACGCAGACCAGCAGGGTGAGCGGGGCGGCCAGGACCGCGAACACCACCGCGCCCGCCCCGTGGGCCAGCGCGATCACCGAACCGGCCGCCAGGCAGAGCGTGAACAGGGGCCCGATGCCGACCAGCGAGGCCGTCAGCAGCGCGGCGATCAGCGGCCTCGGCCGCAGCGGCAGCATCACGAGGCGGCTCGGGTCGAGGGTCTCGTCCCCGGCGGAGAAGAACAGCGGCATCACGGCCCAGCCGAGCGCCAGCACCGCGGCCAGCAGCACCACGAGCGATTCCGCGTGGGCGTTGCCGCGCAGCGCGATCAGCGCGATCAGCTGGCCGGCGGCGATCAGCAGGGTGACGACGACGGACGTGATGTACGCGGCCCGCCGCCCGGAGGACTGCCGCAGCCCGTTGCGCAGCAGCGTCAGCTTGAGCCGTACGAAGACGGGGATCAGGGCCGTGCCCTCGGTGCCGCCCGTCCGGGGCCCGGAACCCGCCGGAGTGTCGAGCACGCTCATCGGGCGCCGCCCAGCCAGTCCAGGGTGTCGCCGCCGTCGCGGCCGCCCGCCCCGACGAGTTCCAGGAACGCGTCCTGGAGGGAGGGCGCGTCGCCGCGCACCTGCGCCAGGGTGCCCTGGGACCGGATGGTGCCGGCCGCCATGACGGCCACCCAGTCGCAGAGCGACTCGACGAGCTCCATCACGTGGCTGGAGAAGATGACGGTCGCCCCGGAGCGGGTGTAGCGCTCAAGGACGCCGCGGATGGTCTGCGCCGACACCGGGTCGACGCCCTCGAACGGCTCGTCCAGGAAGAGCACTTCGGGGTTGTGCAGCAGCGCCGCGGCGAGCCCGATCTTCTTCCGCATGCCGGTCGAGTAGTCGACGACCAGCTTGTGCTGGGCGCCCGACAGATCCAGTACGTCCAGCAGCTGGGTGGCCCGGCTGTCCGTCTCGGGCCCCGGCAGTCCGCGCAACCGGCCGGTGTAGCCGAGCAGTTCGCGTCCCGAGAGGCGTTCGAAGAGCCGCAGGCCCTCGGGCAGCACCCCGATCCGGGACTTCACCTCGACCGGATCGCGCCAGACGTCCCGCCCGCCGACCTCGATCCGGCCCATGTCGGGGCGGAGCAGGCCGGTGACCATCGACAGGGTGGTGGTCTTGCCCGCGCCGTTGGGCCCCACCAGACCGATGAACTTCCCGGCGGGCAGCTCCAGATCGATTCCGGCCACCGCCGTCTGCTCGCCGAACCGTTTCCAGAGCCCCTCCACGCGCACCGCGGGTGGTGTCACCCGCGAGGTGTCCGCTTCGGCCGCCTGCTCTGTCCTGTCGGTCTCGTGCCGCTCCGGCATGGTGCACGCCCTTCGAAGTCCCCGTGTGTGGGGGCCACCCTACGAAAGGCGGGTCCGTGCGTCAGCCGCTTCCCGGCCGCAGGCGTACGCGAGCGGGCTGATCAGCTCCTCCACCTCGGGCAGCCAGCGGTTGGCGGTGGTGGGGCGGCGGACCCACTGCACCACGCCGCTGCCGCCGACCCGGGTCGGCGGGGCCGTCACGTACTGGCCCTCGCCACAGCCGCGCAGTTCGATCGCGGCGGCGCTCCAGCCCAGCCGCCGCACCAGCGCGTCGGCCTTGGCGGCGGCGCCCGGCAGGACGAAGAACCGCATCCGCCGGTCGGGGCAGCGGGTGACCGGGCCGAGCGGCAGGCTCAGGCGCTCCATCCGGGCGAGAGCCAGGAATCCGGCCGACTCCGGTACGTCGATCGCGTCGAAGGCGCGGCCGGTCGGCAACAGGATGGACGCCCTCGGCTGGCGCTCCCACATCCGGCGGGCCGCCGCGCCGCTGCCGGTGGCCAGACCCGCCCAGTCGGCCCGGGTGGGGTGCGCGCCGGGAACCGCGCACCGGCTCTCGCCGCACGAGCACCGTTCCGCCCCCTCGGCCGGCTCCAGCCAGGTGCCGGGGCACACGTCCCAGTGCCGCTCCTCCGCGTACCGCACGGCGGCGTCGAGCAGCGGCTCGGCACGCTGCTGGGGGACCTGCGCGGCTTCCATGACTCCGATGGGATCTTCCACGCACAGCACAACTCCCGCCATCACCTGGGGTTACGGGCGTGGCCTGCGCTGTTGGGGGCCGGCCACGACGGGCACCGGCTCCCGCACACGGGGCGCATCGATGCATGTGCGGGGGCGCGCGGTAGGCGTCACGGCGAAGGACGGGTAACCAGATACGGGAATTCCGGCACAGTTCGTCTCGCATCTTAGAGCGCTTGCTGTGACGAAAGATGCAAGACGTCGTGAAAGTGACCAACACGATGAATCGCCGCATTTCTCAGGCACATGTCGGGCAGTGATCCCGCAACGATCACTGCGGCCTCAGGGGGATAAACATGGCAGCCAGGCCTCTCGTCGCACGCCAGCCGAACGAACGGCTGCAGGCGCTCATTCAGGAAGCCGGATGTTCCAACGCGGGCCTGGCCCGCCGCGTCAACATGGTCGGTGCCGAACGCGGGCTCGACCTCCGGTACGACAAGACCTCGGTGGCCCGCTGGCTGCGCGGACAGCAGCCACGCGGCAGGGCGCCGGGGATCATCGCCGAGGCGCTCGGCCGCAAGCTCGGCCGTACCGTCACGATCGACGAGATCGGGATGGCCAACGGCAAGAACCTCGCCTCCGGTGTCGGGCTGCAGTTCGCCCCCACGGTGATCGGGGCGATCGAGCAGGTCTGCGAGCTGTGGCGCAGCGACGTCGGCCGCCGCGACTTCCTCACCGGCTCGGCGGTGGCCTCTTCGGCGCTGGTCGAACCCAGCCGGGACTGGCTGATCAGCGGCGCCGACCCACAGGTCGCACGGGCCGCCGGGGCCCGGGTCGGGATGCCGGACGTGGAGGCGGTGCGGGCGATGACGGCCGCGCTGGTCGACCTCGACCACCGGTTCGGCAGCGGACATGTGCGGCCGGTCCTGGTGCACTACCTCAACAGCGTTGTCTCCGGGCTGCTTTCGGGCGCGTACCGCGAATCGACCGGTCGGCAGCTGTTCGCGGCGGTCGCGCGGCTCACCGAACTGGCCGGGTACATGGCCATCGACACGGGCCAGCCGGGCCTCGCCCAGCGCTACTACATCCAGGCGCTGCGCCTGGCCCAGGCGGCCGGCGACCGCGCCTACGGCGGCTATGTGCTGGCCGCCTCGATGAGCCATCTCGCGGCCCAGCTCGGCAATCCGCGCGAGATCGCCCAACTGGCCAGGGCCGCGCAGGAGGGTGCGCGCGGCCGGGTCACACCGAGGGCGGAGGCGATGTTCTACGCAGCCGAGGCGCGCGGCCACGCCCTCCTCGGGGACGCCGGGACCTGCCAGTCGGTCGCGGGGCTCGCGCAGGCGGCCCTGGACCGCGCCGACCCGGACAGCGGTGACGACCCGGACTGGATCGCCCACTTCGACCACGCCTACCTGGCCGACGAACTGGCGCACTGCCACCGGGATCTCGGCCAGGCGGAGGCGGCCGCGCGCCGGGCGAAGGAGTCCCTGGACGGCCACCCGGAGTCGAGGGCCCGCCGCCGGGGCATCGGCCTGGCGCTGCTGGCCACGGCGCAGGTGCAGATGCGCGAGGTGGAGCAGGCCTGCCACACCGGGACGCGCGCGATGGAGCTGCTGGGCTCGGTGCGCTCCAGCCGGGGCGCGGAGTACCTGGAGGACCTCCAGCAGCGGCTGGTGCCGTACGGGGACGAGCCCGCGGTACGGGAGTTCGGGGCCCGGCTGGAGCTTCAGGCGGCGTGATCGGGAGGGTGCGGCCGGGGCCCTGCGGGGTGGTCCGGCCCGGCCCGCCCCTTAACTGCGTCTTAAGGCCGCTGAGTGTTACAGCCGGTGTGAAGGGGTGGTGAGTGACCTCACGCGCTTGGCGAACGGCGGCTGCCACCCGGTAGCGTGAGCCGACGATTCCATAGGTACACACGTAGGAGTCCCGGTGACACAGAGCGGACAGGGCGACGAGCAGCAGCCCCCTGCTGTACGACCCGCGCACGAGGGTGTCGTGCTGCCCGCGGGTGGCGGCGAGCCCTGGACGCCGGGTGCGCCCGCGGACCAGTCGGCCCCGGCGGAAGGCCGGCCGTGGGGCCAGCCCTGGGGGCCGCAGGCGCCGCACCAGGACGCCGCGTCGCAGGGCCGGTACGGGCAGCAGGACGGCCAGGCGCCCGCGTACGGGCAGCAGCACGGGCAGTACGGCCAGGGGCAGCAGCAGCCTCCGGCGTACGGCCAGGGGCAGCAGCAGGGCCAGTACGACCAGGGGCAGCAGGGCCACCAGGGGCAGTACGGCCAGGGACAGCATCAGGCGCCGGCTTACGGCGGGCCGCAGCAGCAGCAGCAGCCGCCCGCCCAGCCGCAGTCCCCGTACGCCCAGCCGCTGCCGCCCGAGGCGGTGCCCGGCATGGGCATGGGCGGGGACGCGGACGCCACGCAGTACATCGCGCCGGTGTCCCCGGGCCCCGCGCGCGGCGGGCTGCCGCCGGAGAACCCCGCGGAGTCGACCCAGTACCTGGGGCAGCAGGGCCAGGGCCGGCAGGGGTACCAGCAGCCGCAGCAGGGCGGCCAGGACTCCGACGCGACCCAGTACATACCCCCGGTGCCCGGCGGCGCCCCGTACGGAATCAGGCCCGGTACGCCCGGTGAGCGCCCGCCGCCCGCCGAGTTCGACAACCTCTTCCGCAGCGACGAGCCCGCGGGCGCCACGCAGCAGATGCCCCGGTTCGACCCCGCGCAGCAGCAGCCCCCGCAGTACCAGGGCCCCCCGCAGCCCCAGCAGTCCTACCAGCAGCCGCCCCCGTACAGCGGTCCCGAGGACGGGCTGCCGGGCGACGGGCGCGAGGAGCGGCGCAAGCGGCCCGCGCACGTCCCGCTGATCGCCGCGGTCGTCGTCGGCTGCGCCGTGATCGGACTCGGCGCCGGTGCGCTGCTGAGCGGTGGCGACGACGACGACAAGGACAGCAAGCAGCCGGTGGCCTCGGCGAGTTCACCCGTCGCCCAGCCCTCCACCAAGGCCGCGGCCGACCCGGCGAAGCCGCAGGCCGAGGCGCTGGACAAGCTGCTCGCCGACAGCAACAACAGCCGGGCCGCGGTCATCGGCGCGGTGGAGAAGACCAAGACCTGCACCAACCTCGACAAGGCCGTGTCGGACCTGAAGGGCGCCGCTCAGCAGCGCCGCGACCTGGTCACCCGGCTCAAGGGACTGTCGGTCGGCAAGCTGCCGGCCAACGGTGACCTGACCACCTCGCTCACCAAGGCCTGGCAGGCGTCCGCGGCCGCCGACGACCACTACGCCGCCTGGGCCGCGCAGGCCAAGAGCAAGAAGGTCTGCAAGCACGGCAAGGCCCGGACGACCTCGCAGACGCAGGCGGCCAACGTGCAGAGCGGCGAGGCGAGCAAGGCCAAGCGCGAGGCGTCCAAGCTGTGGAACACCATCGCGAAGAAGTACGGCCTGACCGAGCGCGAGGCCACCGCGCTCTGACGTGGCGGGCGGGGCCGGGCGGACGAACCGCCCGCCCCGGGGCGCGGGGCGGACTCAGCCGGTGGCGCTCGCGTCCGACAGGGTCTTCGTCACGTCCACGAAGCCCTTCTTCTCGGCGACCAGCTTGCCGTCCCGCACGACCTGGAACGTCACCTTGCTGTTCACGATGCGTGGGTACGCGTCCGAGCCGATCATGTCCTCGTAGCGCCAGCGCAGTTCGGGGGTGAGACCGCCGGTGTCGACCCGGATGCCCTTGTTCAGTGCCTTGGTGACCTTGCCCGAGGTGATCGCCGGCTCGTTCAGGGACTCGACGATCGACTTCAGGGCGGTGTAGGCGATCCAGGTGGTCTGCACGCCCGTGTCGTCCGGGTCGATGCGGTTGTCGCCGAAGGCGTGCTCGCGGATCACCTGCCGCATCCCGTTCCAGCGGGCGTCGCCCATGTCCGGGTACCAGCCGGTGACGTACGCGCCCTCGAACGGACTGTCGCGGCCGCCGGTGCGGTCGATGAGCGGCTGGCCCACGCTGCCGAGCACCGAGGAGATGCTGACCTTCGCGGCCGTCGCGGCCGTCGGCGCCAGCCGCCGGAAGGAGTCGAAGAAGGTCTCCGTGCGGTCGCCCAGCACGGCCGTCACACACCCGCCTGCCGCGCCCGCCCCGGCCAGCGCCCGGCCGGCCGTGTCGTCGTACGAAGTGGCCGTCTCCGCCGCCCGGATGTCGAGGGGTGCGGGCCGACGGGCCTCGGTGAGGCCGGTCCGCAGGAGCCACGACTGTCCGTCGCCGCCCAGCGTGTCCGGCCGTACCAGTGAGACCCGCTCGCAACCCCGGGCCAGCTGCTTGGCGTTACCCGCCAGCAGCGCGGACTGGCCGCCGGTCACCGGGTAGGACATGTAGCTGCGGAACTCCTCCTCGGAGGCGCCGTAGCCCCCTATGTAGGGAATCCCGGCCACTTCGAGCGGTGCCATGAACGCCCGCCCGTACCGGCTGTACGAGCCGACGACCGCGACCGCCTTCTCCTTGACGGCCAGGCGGGCGCACCTGCCCGCGCCGACCGAGGTGTCCTGCTCGTCGCAGGTGACGACGCGCAGCTCGTGCCCGTCGATCCCACCGCCGGCGTTGATCCAGCGCGCGTACGTCTGCGCCATGGCCGTCATGCCCGCCATGTTGGCGCTGTCCGGCCCCGAGGTGCCGCTGGGCGCCCAGGTGACGACGGTGACGGGCTCCCTGGAGTCCCCCGAGGCCCCAGGGAGCACACCGCAGCCGGTCAGCAGCAGGGCCCCTGCCGCCACTGCGCCGATGAACGGCCTGGAGGGGCGGGGAAGGATGGGGCGCTGCCGTCCGGTCATGGCCCCAGACCTTTCCCGGCTCCGGGTAACGCCGCAGTGTGGTCCGTTCAACGCTCGGTGACATCCGGGTGAATTGCAGGGGGCCGCACAGGGTGCCGCAAAGGGAACGTACGATCGACAGCTGTGCAGCAAGGTTCCGAGAACACTTCCCGTCGCGGCCGTCGCTCCTCCACCATGGGCGGCATGCCGCTCAACGACATTCCGTGGTGGCGCTGGCGCAGCAACGTGCGCTCGGCGCTGCACATGCTCTCCGACCCCGTCTTCCACCACGAGTGCTGGCTGGCCGGCCGGGAGGGGTACGGCGACGTCACCGACGCCGTGTACCGCCTGGTCGAGGACACCTGGCTCGACAACTGGTCCGCCGAGAAGTACGTCGGCACGGTCTTCCGGGACTCCGGCGAGGCCGCCCTCGTGGACGTCGCCGTGCTGCGGGTGCTGCGCATCATGCACCAGGTCGGCGCGGACGCCCCCGTCTCCGCCTACCTGGAGCACCACGGCTGGCCGGAGGCCGTCAGGGCCGCCCGCGAGGCCCACGTGCTGCTCGCCTCGAACGACGGCGAGGACCCGGACGTGCCGCCGCGCTCGCTGGACGTGCTCCGCATCATGACCAGAACGGCCTGAGATCCGGGCGGTGTGGCACCCTACGGGGATGACCGCGCCGCAGCCCGCCGAAACCGTCTCCTCCGCTGCCCCGGACGCCGCGTCCGAGCAGTACGTCCTCACGCTCTCCTGCCCCGACAAACAGGGCATCGTGCACGCCGTGTCGAGCTATCTCTTCATGACCGGCTGCAACATCGAGGACAGCCAGCAGTTCGGGGACCACGACACGGGTCTGTTCTTCATGCGCGTCCACTTCTCGGCGGACAGCCCGGCGGTGACCCCGGAGAAGCTGCGGGCGAGCTTCGCCGCGATCGGTGACTCCTTCCGGATGGAGTGGCAGATCCACCGGTCCTCGGACCGGATGCGGGTCGTGCTCATGGTCAGCAAGTTCGGCCACTGCCTGAACGACCTGCTGTTCCGCTCCCGGACCGGGGCGCTGCCGGTCGAGATCGCCGCGGTCGTCTCCAACCACACGGACTTCGCCGAGCTCGTCGCCTCCTACGACGTCCCCTTCCGGCACATCCCGGTGACCAGGGACAACAAGGCAGAGGCCGAGGCGCGGCTGCTGGAGCTGGTCCGCGAGCAGGACGTGGAACTGGTCGTGCTGGCCCGCTACATGCAGGTCCTCTCGGACGACCTCTGCAAGCAGCTGAGCGGCCGGATCATAAACATCCACCACTCCTTCCTGCCGAGCTTCAAGGGCGCGAAGCCGTACCACCAGGCGCACGCCCGAGGCGTGAAGCTCATCGGCGCCACCGCGCACTACGTGACGGCCGACCTCGACGAGGGGCCGATCATCGAGCAGGAGGTCGAGCGGGTGGGCCACGGCGTCACCCCGGACCAGCTGGTCGCCATCGGGCGCGATGTGGAGTGCCGGGCGCTGGCGCGCGCGGTGAAGTGGCACGCGGAGCACCGCATCCTGCTGAACGGGCGCCGCACGGTGGTCTTCCCCTAGGGGCAATGCCGTTCGGTTAGGGGTTCGATCGGCAGTGCAACTTTCGGCGTTTCGGCTGGTGATATGGGTGCAGCCCTTGTAGTGGTTCTCGGGTCCGC
>NZ_JBICXG010000026.1:0-100683 GCF_043200175.1 Streptomyces sp. NPDC048462 | reverse complement strand
CGCCCCAACACGCACCTCACACTTCGCAGCACTCCGCCCCACCGGATAAATCCGATGGGGCGGAACGAAGGGGCATTCGCCAACAGCATCCGCACCACGCGGACCGGCCCCTTCGTCGTGCCCGGGGGCTACGAGCAGGTCTTGCCGTCCGCCGGGACCTTCCCGTCCAGGAAGTACGTGTCCACGGTCGACGTCACGCAGGTGTTCCGGCCGTAGGCGACGTGCCCCTCGCCCTTGTTGGTGAGCAGGACGCCGACGCCCTTGCCCAGCTCGTCCGCCATCTTCCGCGCCCCCTCGTACGGCGTCGCCGGGTCGCCGGTCGTCCCCACGACCAGGACCGGGCCCGCGCCCGGAGCGCTCGCCTCCGGGGTGGCGCGCTCGCCCTTCACCGGCCAGTCGGAGCACCAGCCCGCGGTGTCCCAGGCCAGGAACGCGCCGAAGACCGGCGACAGCTTCTCGAACTCGGGCAGCAGCGCCTTCGCGTCGGCCACCGTCGGCCGGGCGTCGCTGTCCGCGCAGGAGATGGCCCGCTGCGAGTGGCTCTCGGTGCCGTAACGGCCCTTCTCGTCACGGTTGTTGTACGAGTCGGCCAGCTGCAGCAGCATGCTGCCCCGGCCGCCCTCCGCCTCGTCCAGCGCCCGGGTCAGAACCGGCCAGTTGTCCTTGGAGTAGAGCGGCATCACGATGCCCGTGATGGCCAGCGACTCGTTGAGCTCGCGGGAGGTACCGGTCGGCAGCGGCTTCCTGTCGATCCCGGCCAGCAGCCGGGCGATGCGCCGGGTGCCCGCCCCGGGGTCCTGGCCCCGGTCCTTCAGGTAGTTGTCCAGTGCCCGCTGGAAGCCGGTCGTCTGGTTGCGGGCGTGTCCGACGGCGTCCGCCGTGGGGTCGACGACCGCGTCCAGGACGGTGCGCCCGACGTTCGCCGGGAACAGGTGCGCGTAGGTGCCGCCCAGTTCGGTCCCGTACGACATGCCGAAGTACGTGAGCTTCCGGTCACCGAGCACCTGGCGGATCAGGTCCATGTCCCGGGCGGCGTTGGTCGTGCCGACGAACGGCAGGACCTTGCCCGAGCGGCGCTCGCAGCCGGCGCCGAAGTCCGCCCCGTCCTTCATGAACGCCGCCTCCTCCGCCGCCGTGTCCGGAGTCATGTCCACCTTCCGGGCGGCGTCCTCCTGCTCCTGGTCGGAGCGGCAGCGCACCCCGGCGCTCCCGGCCACCCCGCGCGGATCGAAGCCCACCAGGTCGTAACGGGTGTTGAGCTTCCCGTACGAACCGGCGGCGCGCGGCAGGATGGAGACGCCCGAGCCGCCGGGGCCGCCGAAGTCGAACAGCATCGAACCGAGGCGCCGGCCCTTGTCGCGGGCCTCCTTGCGGATCAGCGCGATCCCGATCGTGGCGCCTTGCGGCCTCGCGTAGTCCAGCGGGACGCGGACGCTCGCGCAGCGCCAGTCCGAACCGGGAGCGGACCCGCCCCCGGGCGCCCCGCAGCGCTTCCAGCCGAGGTGCTGCGAGGTGAGCGAGCCGGGCAGCACCGGCTCACCGTCCGCCGTGGACGCGGCCGGGGCGGACGGTGAGCCGGCCTTACCACCGTCCGTCGCCCTGCCGGGCTTGTCGTCCGTAGCGCCGTCACAGCCCGCGAGCGCCCCCGTCAACAGCAGCGCGGCGGCGGCCAGCGCGCCGGCCCGTGCGTATGAGACCACGTGTGCGTCCCTCCCCTGTGTCCCCTGTCGCCGCCCGTCCGGCCGGCGGCCCGTTCATCGTAGGACGGTGCCGGAGGGCCCTACCCGCAGACCGTGCCCGCCGCCGGCACCTTGCCGTCCAGCAGATAGCCGCCCACCGCCTTCTGCACACAGGCGTTGCCGCTGTTGTACGCGCCGTGCCCCTCGCCCTTGTACGTCAGCTCCACGCCGACGCCCTTGCCCAGCTCGTCGGCCATGGCCTTCGCGCCCTTGTACGGGGTCGCCGGGTCGCCGGTGTTGCCGATGACGAGCTGGGGGGCCGAGCCGGGGGCGCTGACGTCGGGGTGCTCCCAGGCGCCGGCCACCGGCCATTCGGTGCACGCCATCAGGCCCCAGCCCAGGTAGTCACCGAAGACCGGTGAGGCCTCGCGGAACGAGGGGAGCTTCGCCTTGGTCTCCTCCAGGGTGAACCGCTCCTTGGAGTCGGCGCAGTTGATGGCCGTGTTGGCCGCCGCCGAGTTGTCGTAGTGGCCGCTGTCGGAACGGCCGTTGAGGGAGTCGGCCAGCGCCAGCAGCAGCCCGCCGCTGCCGCCGTCGGCCTCGTCGATGCCCTGCTCCAGCAGCGGCCAGGTCTCCTTGGAGTACAGGGCCGCCGCGATGCCGGTGGTGGCCTGTGTCTGCGTCAGCTTGCGTGCGCCGAGCCCGGACACGGGCCGCTTCTCCAGCCGGTCCAGGAGATCGGAGATGCCCTGCTCGACCCCGTCGGCGTCGGAACCGGGCAGCTTGCAGGCGTCACCCCGGTCCGCGCAGTCCTTGGCGAAGTTGTCCAGCGCGAGCTGGAACCCCTTGGCCTGGCCCAGCGAGGACTCCTCGGCGTTCTCGGTCGGGTCCACCACCGCGTCCAGCACCGACCTGCCCACGTTCTTGGGGAACAAGTGGGCGTAGACACCGCCCAGTTCGGTGCCGTACGAGATGCCGAAGTAGTGCAGCTGGTGGTCGCCCAGGACCTGGCGCATCAGGTCCATGTCGCGCGCGGCGTTCGTCGTCCCGACGTAGGGGAGCTCCCTGCCGGAGTTCTTCTCGCAGGCGGCCGCGTACGACTTCGTGTCGTCGGTGAACGCCTGCTCCTCGGCCGCGGTGTCCGGCGTTCCGTCCTCCTGGTAGCGCGCGTCCAGCTGTTTGTCGTCCTCGCACCTCACCCCGTCGCTGCGGCCGACCCCGCGCGGGTCGAAGCTCACCAGGTCGTAGCGGGTGCGCAGCTTGTCGTACTCGGTACCGAAGGCGGGCAGGGTGGCGACGCCGGAGGCGCCGGGGCCACCGAAGTTGAAGACGAGGGAGCCGATCCGGTTCTTCTGGTCCACGGCCTTCGCGCGGACGAGCGCCAGGCCGATGGTGTCGCCCGCGGGTTTGGCGTGGTCGAGCGGGACCTTCATGACGGAGCACTCCCAGACGGCCCCGCCGGGCAGCGGCGAGGGTGCGGCGCCGCCGCCCTCAGCCTGGGACGGGGCCGGGCAGCGCTTCCACGTCAGGTGCTGGGTGGCGAGAGCGGACGGGTCTGGGCTCGCGGCGGCGTTCGCCGGGTGCGGCGAGTCCTGCGACCGGTCCGGGGTGTCGTTGTCACCGCCGTCCGAACAGCCGGTGAGCGGGAGCAGCACGGTCACGGTGGCGGCGAGGGCCGCGGCGCGCAGGGCAGGGGAGGTCCTCATCGCTCCATCGTGCGGCGGGGGCGGGGAGGCTGCACGGGGCGCCGGTCCAAGCGGGTGGCCCGCTGCCCGGACCGGCGCCACGGGATCCTAGAGCTCGCCCTTGCGGGTGAGGTGGTTGAAGCAGATCCAGCCGGGAAGCACCGGCAGCCACAGGGTCATCAGACGGAACAGCAGCACCGCCGGGGCCGCGACCTCCTTCGGCAGGCCGACCGCGATCAGACCCAGCGTCAGCGCACCCTCGACCGCGCCCATACCGCCCGGGGTCGGTGCCGCCGAGCCCAGCGCGTTACCGGCGAGGAAGACCACCGCGATGCTCGCGTAGCTGAGGTGGGGGGTGTCCGGACCGCTGAACGCCCGGACCGAGGCGTCCAGGCACATCACGAACAGGCCGGTGAGCAGCAGCATCCCGCCGATGCCGGTGAGCAGCTTCTGCGGGCGCTGTACGACGTCGAGCATGCGCGGTACGACTCCGGCGAACAGCGACCGCACCCGGGTCACCACGAACTTCCGCAGGAACGGGATCGCCGTCACGACCAGGACCAGCACGGCGACCGTCAGCAGCCCCGCGATCACCGTCCTGGACGGGGTGAGCGAGGACGGGGTCTTCTCGGTGCCGGTCAGGTAGCCGAAGGCGCCGAGCAGCAGGATGTGACAGCCGAGGCCGAACAGCTGCGAGGCGCCGACACTGGCGACCGCCAGCCCGGGGCGTACGCCGGAGCGCTGGAGGAACCGGGTGTTCAGGGCGACACCGCCGACCGCGGCGGGCGCCACGATCTTCACGAACGAGCCGGCGATCTGCGCCAGTACCGTCTTGCCGAACGGCACCCGCTCCGGCACGAAGCCCAGCAGGCTCATGGCCGCCGCGATGTAGCTGAGGGCCGAGAAGCCGAGCGCGGCCGCCACCCAGCCCCATTCGGCCTGTTCGACCACCGCGCCGAAGTCGGCCTCGGTGACCTGGGAGATCAGGAAGTACGCGGCGATGGCGCCCGCGATGAAGCTGAGCAGGGTGCGCGGTTTGATGCGCTCCAGGCGGACCGGCTCGACCGGGGCCTGCGGCCGGATCAGCAGCACCTCCCGGCGGATCAGAGTGAGCAGATCCTCCTCGCGCGCCTCGTCCAGCGCGTCGTCCATGGCCCGCTTCTCGGCCTGCTTCTCGGTGCGCAGCGACTTGCGGGCGGCCTTGCGGTCCGCGTCCCCGGCGCTCTCCGCGCCATGGGTACGGGCCCGCTTCGCCGCGTCCGACGCCTCCAGCACCGCCTCGCGCTCGCGCTGCGACCGTTCCCGGGCGAGTCTGCGCAGATGCGCCCGGGTGGAGCGGCTGAGCGCGATCGGCTGGAGCAGCGGCAGGCAGTCCGCGACGGTGTCCGGGCCGACCACCGCGAGGGCGGCGGCCACCGCCCGCTCGGCGCCCACCCGCAGACCGGTCGTGGTGAGCAGCTGGGCGACGTCCATCCGCAGCACCAGATCGCCGGCCGCGATCTCGCCGCCCCGGAGGTCGGTGACGAACACCTTGCCGGAACGATCCACCAGCAGGGCGTCACCGGTGAGCCTGCGGTGCGCGATCCGGCGGGACTGGAGCGCCTGCACCTGACGCCAGGCGTCGCGCACCAGGTCGTCGGTGATGTCGGCGTCCTCCAGGGCGTCCAGCGAACGCCCGCCGATGTGCTCGTACACCAGCATCACGGCGTCGGGGCCCAGCTCCGAGGTGGCGATCAGCTTGGGCGCGTTGGCCCCGGCGGCGATCGCCGCGTACGCGAGCAGCGCCTCCTGCTCCAGCGCCTGGCGCAGCGACTGGATGGAACGCCGCTGGGTGATCCCGCGCAGGGTGAGCCTGCGCCACACCCGGTAGAAGAAGCCCTGGGCCTGCTGTTCGCGGTCGACGACGGTCACGTCGAGCGGTGCGCCGTCCTCCAGGGAGACCAGGTAGCGGCGTCCTCGGTCGTTCTGGTCGCCGGAGTCGGGGGCGTCGTCGGCCCGCATCGCGGTGACGGGGCGGAAGCCGACATGGCGCAGACCGGCCATCAGATGCTGTCCGGTCGGCCGGACGTTCGGCGAGCCGACCGCGTACAGCGTGCCGTACGCCACCGTCCAGCCGATCAGCACCGTGAGGATGATCGAGAGGGGCGTCGTGTAGCCGCCGACCAGCATGGCGAAGGCGTCGAGCAGCAGCACCACCCACAGCACGACCCGCCAGCGCGGCCGTCTCGCCATCCCGACCGCCGTCATATAGGCGATCACCGGGGCGAGATAGCCGTGTACGGGATCGGTGAGCGCGTCACCGGGCGCCGGCTGGGTCAGGGCGTCCTGAATGGATCCGGAGGCGTTCTTGGCGACCCACAGATCGGCTGCGAGCGTCACGCCGTGCGCCAGCACGGCGGCCAGCACACCGTCCGCGATCCGCAGCCCGTCGCGTTTGATCAGCCGCTCGATGGCGAAGGCCACCGGGACGAGCAGCACGGCGATGCTGGAGACCAGGCCGGCGATCTTGATGAGCACGTCGGGCGCCTGGCCGGTGCCCTTGTTGATGTCCTCCTCGAGCCCGGTGGTCGTCCCGTGGGCGAACGCGGCGACGGAGAACAGCACGACGATCGCCAGGACGCCGATGAGGAGCCGCAGCAGATCGGAGGGACGGTGCACCCGGGCGGGGAGCAGGGGTTCGTCCCCCGAAACGCGTTCGGACAGTTCCTCTTCGGAGGTCGAGAGCGTGGAGCCGGCCGGGTTCCCGGAAGGATTCTCCGGACCGGTGTCCGAATCCGGCCGGCCCTCTTCCGGGCGCGGCTCGGCATCAGAGGCGTCGGCCGCCTTCGGTGGCTGCACGCCCTGCTCCTTCGTCGCCTCTGATTGGTCTTCGTGTTCTCGTATCACCGGTCACCGCCCGGATGATGGTGGCACGGCCTGTGGACGCAGGAGGGCATCAGGGTGCGATGCAGGGGCGCGCGAAGCGCAAGATACGCCCCTTTCCCGCCCTGTGCACGCTGCGTGTCCGGCCGGACACGGGATCGGCGGCGCTGTCGGTGGCGTACGGCAGGATGGGCCGGATGAGCGAGAACCCGACGAGTGACGCGTTGCCGCAGTACGCGGAGCGCGTGCTCGATGTCGCCGAGCTGATCCCGCCCGGCCACGTCATGACGTACGGCGACATCGCGGAGTGGCTGGGGGACGGCGGCCCGCGTCAGGTCGGCCGGGCCATGGCGCTGTACGGGTCGGCGGTGCCGTGGTGGCGCGTGGTGCGCTCCGACGGGACGCTGCTGCCCGGCCACGAGCTGCGTGCCCTGGACCACTACCGCGAGGAGGGCACCCCGCTGCGCGAGGCCCCCGCCGGTGCGGAGGGTCACATCCCGCGTCTGGACATGAGACGCGCGCGGTGGGACGGCGTGGCCGGCGCGGTGGCGGACGCCGAGGCGGACGGCGGGGCGGGCGGTCCGGGAGCGGACGGCGGCGGGGGTGCTCACAACTGACAGCTTCGGCCATCCGGCGGCCCATCGTGCGGAGCCGGGCCCGTACGGCGTACGGGAAGCGTGACGCGCACACCGTGCTGCGGCGCACGCCGTCCGCCGGGCGCACGCCGTCCGGGCGGAGTGCGCCGCCTGGCTCGTGTCCGTCGCCTCCATCGTGTCCATGGCGTCCGTCGTGTCCGCCCCGGCCGCGCCCGCCCGCCGGGTCCGACGTGACGATCCCCGCATCCGTACCGCCGCGATCGGGCCCGTCGCCGGAGTAGCGTCGTCAGTTCGCGGCAACTGCCGCGTCATCGTCATCAGCACACCCACCAGGACCGGCGACCCACGTGAGCTCCTCCTCCACCACCCGGCACAGTCCGCACCGTCAGGCACGGCGGGGGACCACGGGCGCGTACCGGCTGGTGCGTACCCCGCCGGGCTCCGTGGATTCCCCTCTCCTGGACGCGGCACAGCGTGCGGTGGTTGACCATCCCGGCGGGCCGCTCCTGGTCCTCGCCGGACCGGGCACGGGCAAGACCACCACGCTCGTCGAGAGCGTCGCGGCGCGTGTCGCGCGAGGCACCGACCCGGCCCGCATCCTGGTCCTCACCTTCAGCCGCAAGGCCGCCGTCGAGCTCCGCGACCGGATGGCCGCCCGGCTCGGCGCCGTCCGGAGCCCGCAGGCCACCACCTTCCACTCCTTCTGTTACGCCCTGGTCCGCGCCCACCAGGACGCCGATCTCTTCGCCGACCCGCTGCGGCTGCTCTCCGGGCCGGAGCAGGACGTCACGGTCCGCGAGCTGCTGGCCGGCCAGCTCGACCTGGAGAAGCGGGGCCACGCCCACATCCGCTGGCCCGACGAGCTGCGGGCCTGCCTGACCACGCGCGGCTTCGCGGACGAGGTACGCGCGGTGCTCGCCCGCAGCCGTGAGCTGGGCCTCGGCCCGGACGCCCTCGCGGACTTCGCCCGGCGCACCGGCCGCCCCGACTGGAGCGCCGCCGCCGAGTTCCTCGCGGAGTACCTCGACGTGCTGGACGCCCAGGGGGTGCTGGACTACGCGGAACTGGTCCACCGCGCGGTGCTGCTCGCGGAGCGCCCCGAGGTGTCGGCACTGCTGGCCGGGGAGTACGACCTGGTGTTCGTCGACGAGTACCAGGACACCGACCCGGCGCAGGTGCGGCTGCTGCACGCGCTGGCCGGGAACCGGGGGAGCACCCCGGGCGGTGGTGGTGGCCGGAACCTGATCGCGTTCGGGGACCCGGACCAGTCGATCTACGCCTTCCGGGGCGCCGATGTGAACGGCATCCTCGACTTCCCCGAGGTGTTCCGGCGTGCGGACGGCGCTCCGGCCCCGGTCGGCGTCCTCACCACCTCGCGCCGCTCCGGGGAACAGCTGCTTCAGGCCACCCGGCTGCTCACCCGCCGGATGCCGCTGACCCGGCTGCCCGCCGCGAAGGTCCGCGCCCACCGGGAGCTCGGCGCGGTCCGCGAGGGCGGCACCGTCGAGACGTACACCTACCCGACCGCCTCCACCGAGCTCGACAACATCGCGGACCTGCTGCGCCGGGCGCATCTGGAGGACGGGGTGCCGTGGCACGAGATGGCGGTGCTCGTCCGCTCCGGCGGCCGCACGATCCCCGCGATGCGCCGGGCCCTGACCTCGGCGGGCGTTCCGCTGGAGGTCGACGGCGACGACCTGCCGCTGCGCCACGAGCCGGCGGTGGCCCCGCTCCTGACCGCCCTGCGCACGGTGGCGACGGCCGCCCTGAACCGGGGCGCGGCCGCCGGGCCCGGCGAGGCCCCCGCCGGTGAGCCGGAGGGCGCCGGGGCGGACGGCGCCGGTGAGTCGGAGGGAGCCGGGACGGACGGGGCCGGTGAGCCGGAGCGCGCCGGGGCGGACGGCGTCGGGCCGTCGGTCTCCGGCACACCGGCCACCGAGGCGCGGACATGGCTCGACACCGAGACCGCGCTGACGCTCCTCGCCTCCCCCCTCGGCTCCATGGACGCCGCCGACCTGCGCCGGCTGGGCCGGGCCCTGCGTGACGAGGAGCGCGCCGCCGGCAACCGGGTGCCCGCGCCCTCCGGCGACCTGCTGGCCCGGGCCCTGGCCGAGCCGGAGCGGCTCGTCGCGCACGATCCGGCGTACGCCCGCGGCGCCCAGCGCCTGGGTGCCCTGCTGCGCAAGGCGCGCGAACTCCTGGAGGGCGGCGGCACCGCCGAGGAGGCCCTGTGGGAGCTGTGGTCCGGCACCCCCTGGCCGGGCAGGCTGGAGCGCGCCGCGCTGCGCGGTGGCGCGGGCGGACGCAACGCGGATCGCGACCTCGACGCGGTCTGCGCCCTGTTCGACACGGCTGCCCGCGCCGAGGAGCGCACCGGCGGGCGCGGCGCGCTCAACTTCCTGGAGGAGGTCGACGCCCAGGACATCGCGGCCAACACCCTCTCCAGGCGCTCCGCCCGGCCCGATGCCGTACGGCTGATGACCGCGCACCGGTCCAAGGGCCTGGAGTGGCGGCTGGTCGTCGTCGCCGGGGTGCAGGAGGGCCTCTGGCCCGACCTGCGTCGCCGAGGCTCGCTGCTCGAAGCGGACCGGATCGGCCGCGACGGTCTCGCCGAACCCCTCACCCCCGGCGCACTCCTGTCCGAGGAGCGCCGGCTCTTCTACGTCGCGGCCACCCGCGCCCGCGAACGGCTCGTCGTCACCGCCGTCAAGGCGCCGGCCGACGACGGCGATCAGCCCTCCCGCTTCCTGACCGAACTCGGCGTCGAACCCCGCGACGTCACCGGCCGCCCGCGCCGCCCCCTCGCGGTCGCCGCCCTCGTGGCCGAGCTGCGCGCCACCACCGTCGACCCCGGCGCGTCCGACACCCTGCGCGAGGAGGCCGCCCACCGGCTCGCCCGGCTCGCGGCGCTCACCGACGACGAGGGCCAGCCGCTCGTGCCGTCGGCCCACCCCTACCGCTGGTGGGGCCTGTACGAGCCGACCCGCTCGGCCGTCCCGCTGCGCGACCGGGACCAGCCCGTCGCCCTGTCCGGCAGCGCGCTCGACCAGCTCGCCAACACCTGCGCGCTCCAGTGGTTCCTGGGCCGCGAGGTGAAGGCCGACGCCCCGGCGACCGCCGCCCAGGGCTTCGGCAACGTCGTCCACGTACTCGCCGACGAGGTGGCCTCCGGCCGGACGCCCGCCGATCTCGCCGTTCTCATGGAGCGGCTCGACTCGGTCTGGGACGGGCTGGTCTTCGACGCCCCCTGGAAGTCGCAGCAGGAGAAGGAACAGGCGCGCGTCGCCCTGGAGCGCTTCCTGCGCTGGCACGTCATGGACCGCACCGGCCGCACCCCGGCCGCCAGCGAGCACGACTTCGACGTGACGCTGGAGGCGGGGGAGTACGAGGTGCGCATCCGGGGCTCCATGGACCGGGTGGAACGGGACGCCGACGGCCGTGCCTACGTCGTCGACTTCAAGACCGGCAAGCAGGCCCCGACCAAGGACGAGGTCGCCCGCCACCCCCAGCTCGCCGTGTACCAGCTGGCCGTCCGGGAAGGGGCGGTCGACGAGGTCTTCGACGGCCGCCGCCCGGAGTCCGGCGGCGCCGAACTCGTACAGCTGCGCCAGCCCGCGCCCAAGAAGGAGGGCGGTGACGCCGTCCCCAAGGTGCAGGCCCAGCAGCCGCCGGACACCGAATGGGTCTCCGACCTGCTGGCGACCGCCGCCGGGCGGGTCCTGGACGAACGGTTCACCCCGACGACCGGCCAGCACTGCACCCACTGCGCGTTCAGGGCCTCGTGCAGTGCCCAGCCGGAGGGGCGGCAGATCCTGGAGTGAGCCGGTGCGCCCGCTCACTCCGGCCCGTCACGGTTTGCGGGCCATCACCCCGTACACACTGACGTCCGCGTCGGTGACGTCGTTGATGTCCTGGTAGCGGGTCCGGTCCAGCGCGTCCAGGCTCGCCACGAACTCCTGGTCGGGGTCGGCGGCCTCGGGCAGATCGGTGACCTGCTCGGGACGCCAGCGGTGGACGGGGACGACGCCGGGGTCGAGCAGCTCCAGACCGTTGTCGGTCACGAAACGCTCCACCTGGGCGTGCGAGCGGCGCACCATGGCGAAGCCGCGCTCCTTGAAGGCCCTCGTCACCTGGCCGACCTGCTCGGGGTTCAGGTCCGAGCTGACATTGCTCAGCACGAGGTGACTGCCCGAGGGGATCGCGTCGACGAGCTGCCTGACGATGGGGTAGGCCTCGGCGTCCTCGATGAAGTGGAGGACGGCCGCGAGGACCAGGGTGACGGGCCGGTCGAAGTCGAGCGTGCGCCGAGCGGCTTCGAGGATCCTGGCGGGGTCGCGCAGGTCCGCCTCGATGTAGTCGGTACGCCCCTGCGGCCCACTGGTCAGCAGGGCCTGCGCGTGTACGAGCACGACCGGGTCGTTGTCCACGTACACGACCCGCGAGTCGGGCGCGACGGCCTGCACGATCTGGTGGACGTTCTGCTGCGTCGGCAGCCCCGTGCCGACGTCCAGGAACTGCCGGGCGCCGTTTTGGGCCGCGAGCGTCACCGCGCGCCGCATGAAGTCCCGGTTGTGCCGCACGGTGAGGTACCCGCGCGGGTTGGCCCTCAGGGCCATGGCCGCCGCCTCGCGGTCGGCCGGGTAGTTGTCCTTGCCGCCGAGGAAGACGTCGTAGACCCGGGCCGGGTGCGCCTTCGTCGTGTCGATGCGCTGCCTGAGCCCGGCGGTGCCGGCCAGGGCTGCGGCGTCGCGGCCGGAGACGGACGCGGAGGGGGACGGGGACGTGGGCCCGGACGTGGATGTGGAGGCTGACGTGGACGTCGGGGCTGACGCGGACGCTGACGCGGACGTGGATGTGGACGCGGGGGTGTCGGAGCTCATCTGGCCGTCCTCGTATGGCTGTTGATACGACAAGCGTCAATCTAGACGGTCCGTCACGCCCAGCACCCCGGCACCAGGCAGAACAGCTGCCCCGCCGGCGCGCCACGCCGCGACCGCCCGGACCCCTGCCGGCGTGCGCCGCCTCCGCACACGACCGGCGGTGTGCGCCCGCTCACCGCAGTAGGTGTGCGCCCGCTCACGGCTTCGTGGGTTGTCGGCGCAGCCGGTTAGCCTCTGTGGAGTGTCCTCACACCTCACCGATCCCGAGCAGCTCAAAGAGCTCCTCGGGATCCCCTTCACCCCGGAGCAGACGGCGTGCATCACCGCGCCGCCCGCCCCGCAGGTGATCGTCGCCGGGGCCGGGTCGGGAAAGACCACGGTCATGGCGGCCCGTGTGGTGTGGCTCGTCGGGACCGGACAGGTCGCCCCCGAACAGGTCCTCGGCCTCACCTTCACCAACAAGGCGGCCGGCGAGCTGGCGGAGCGCGTCCGCAAGGCCCTGGTCGCGGCCGGTGTCACCGACCCGGAGGCCATCGACCCGGACAACCCGCCGGGCGAGCCCAGCATCTCCACCTACCACGCCTTCGCCGGCCGGCTCCTCACCGAGCACGGGCTGCGGATAGGGCTCGAACCCACCACCCGCCTCCTCGCGGACGCCACCCGCTTTCAGCTCGCCGCCCGCGTACTGCGCGAGGCCCCCGGCCCCTACCCGGCCCTGACCAGGTCGTTCCCCACTCTGGTCAGCGATCTGCTGGCGCTGGACGCCGAGCTGGCCGAACACCTCGTACGCCCCGAACAGCTCGCGGAGTACGACACCGGACTGCTGCGCACCCTGGAGACCGCCAAGCTCAGCAACGCCGAACTGCGCAAGATCCCCGAGACCGCCGAGGCCCGCCGTGAGCTGCTCTCGCTGACCCGGCGCTACCGGGAGGCCAAGCGGAGCCGCGACCTCCTCGACTTCGGTGACCAGATCGCGCTCTCGGCGCAGCTCGCCCTCACCCGCCCCGAGGTCGGCGCGATCCTGCGCGAGGAGTACCGGGTCGTCCTGCTCGACGAGTACCAGGACACCTCCGTCGCCCAGCGCCTCCTGCTCTCCGCCCTCTTCGGCAGCGGGCCCGACGGCGTCCCGTCCGGGCACGCGGTCACCGCGGTGGGCGACCCCTGCCAGGCCATCTACGGCTGGCGCGGCGCCTCCGTGGCCAACCTCGACGACTTCCCCAGCCACTTCCCGCAGGCCGACGGCGCCCCCGCGACCCGCTACTCCCTCAGCGAGAACCGCCGCAGCGGCGGCCGCCTCCTCCACCTCGCCAACGGCCTGGCCGAGCCACTGCGCGCCATGCACGAGGGCGTCGAGGCGCTGCGCCCCGCACCGGGCGCCGAGCGCGACGGGCTCGTCCGCTGCGCCCTGCTGCGGACCCACACCGAGGAGATCGACTGGCTCGCGGACTCGATCGCCCACCTCGTACGGACCGGCAGGGCACCCGGCGAGATCGCCGTCCTGTGCCGTACCGCCGGGGACTTCCCGCAGATCCAGGCCGCCCTGGTGGCCCGGGACATCCCGGTCGAGGTCGTCGGCCTGTCCGGGCTGCTGCACCTCCCCGAGGTCGCGGACCTCGTCGCGGTCTGCGAGGTCCTCCAGGACCCGGGGGCCAACGCGTCCCTGGTCCGGCTGCTCACCGGCCCCCGCTGGCGCATCGGCCCCCGCGACCTGGCGCTGCTCGGCCGCCGGGCCCGCCTCCTCGTCCACCGGGCCTCCCACGGCGACGACGAGGACTTCGACCCCGACCGCCGCCTCGCCGAGGCCGTCGAGGGCATCGACCCGGCCGAGGTGATCTCCCTGGCCGACGCCCTGGACACCTTCCTCGACTCCGGCGGCGACGAGGACGACCGGCTGCCGTTCTCCACCGAGGCCCGCATCCGCTTCGCCCGCCTCGCCACCGAACTGCGCGACCTGCGCCGCTCGCTCTCCGACCCCCTGATGGACGTACTGCACCGGGTCCTGAGCACCACCGGACTGGAGGTCGAGCTCTCCGCCTCCCCGCAGGCCCTGGCCGCCCGCCGCCGCGAGACCCTCGCCAACTTCCTCGACGTCGCGGCCCGCTTCGCCGCCGTCGACGGGGAGGCCACGCTCCTCGCCTTCCTCGGCTTCCTGCGCACCGCCGCCCAGTACGAGAAGGGCCTGGACAACGCGCTGCCCGGCGGTGAGAACACCGTCAAGGTCCTCACCGCCCACAAGTCCAAGGGCCTCGAATGGGACGTCGTCGCCGTGCCGGGACTGGTCGCCGGCCAGTTCCCCAGCGGCCAGTCCCGCGACGCCTGGACCTCCCAGTCCAAGGTCCTCCCGCACGCCCTGCGCGGCGACACGGCCACCCTGCCCGTCGTCCACTCCTTCGACGCCAAGGGCCTCAAGGGTTTCAAGGAGGAGATGAAGGAGCACCAGCACACCGAGGAGCTGCGCCTCGGATACGTCACCTTCACCCGGCCCCGCACCCTGCTGCTCGGCTCCGGCCACTGGTGGGGGCCCAGCCAGAAGAAGACCCGCGGCCCGTCCGGCTTCCTGCACGCGCTGTACGAGCACTGCGCGGCCGGCCACGGCGAGATCGAGGTGTGGGCGGACGAGCCGGCCGAGGACGAGGAGAACCCGGCCCTGGCCGAGTCCGCGGCCGACCACGCCTGGCCGCTGCCGCTGGACGACACCGCGCTGGCCCGCCGCAGGGCCGCCGCCGAAACGGTGCTGGCCCACCTGACCGCGCTGGCCGGGGCGGGGCCGGCGCCTGATGGGTACGAGGCGGCGCGGCACGGAGCGGCGCCGCGTCATGGAGCGGCGGAGCCACTGCCGGACGAGCTGCCGCCGGACGAGCCGCCCTTCGACGATGCGGAGCTGTTCCCCGAGGACGACCCCTTCCTGGACGAGGCACCGGCCCCCGACGGCACCCCGCACGACACCCCGGGCCCGCACGGCATCCCGGGCCCGCACATCCCCGCGGCCCGGACGCCCGAGCAGGGCCCCCCGCGCCTCACCCCCGAGGAGTCCCGCACCCTCGGCTCCTGGGACCGCGATCTCGACGCCCTCGCCGGGGAGCTGCGCCGGGCCCGCGCCACCGTGCGCGACGTCCTCGTCCCCGCCTCGCTCTCCGCCACCCAGCTGATGCGCCTGGCCGACGACCCGGACGGCTTCGCCCAGGAGCTGGCCCGGCCCATGCCCCGCCCCCCGCAGCCCGCCGCCCGCCGGGGCACCCGCTTCCACGCCTGGGTCGAGTCCCGCTTCGAGGAGCTGCCGCTGCCCATGCTCGGCCCCGACGAGCTGCCCGGCGGCGAGGAGAACGAGGCCGACATCGCCGACGAGCACGACCTCGCGCTGCTCAAGGAGGCCTTCGAGCGCACCCCGTACGCCCGCCGCACCCCGTACCGCGTCGAGACGCCGTTCCAGATCACGCTGGCCGGCCGGATCGTCCGGGGCCGGATCGACGCGGTGTACCGGACCGGGGACACGTACGAGATCGTCGACTGGAAGACCAGCCGCACCAACACCGCCGACCCCCTCCAGCTCGCCGTCTACCGCCTCGCCTGGGCCGAACTGCACGGACTGCCGCTCACCGACGTGACGGCCACGTTCCTCTTCGTCCGCACCGGCGACAGCGTCCGGCCGGCCCGCCTCCCGGGCCGTCCGGAGCTGGAGCGCATCCTCCTGGACGAGCCACCTCCCGCGGCCGGATAAGCTGAAGGTCATGAGCGACACCCCGGACAGCGCCGTCCGTACGTACACCGAGCAGCACCGCGCGGCCTTCCTCGACGACCTCGCGGAGTGGCTGCGCATCCCGTCCGTATCCGCGCAGCCGGAGCACGACGGGGACGTACGGCGCAGCGCCGAGTGGCTTTCCGCCAAGCTCAAGGAGACCGGCTTCCCGGTCACCGAGGTCTGGCAGACGGACGGTGCGCCCGCCGTCTTCGCCGAGTGGCCGTCCGAGGATCCGGACGCCCCGACCGTCCTGGTGTACGGACACCACGACGTCCAGCCCGCCGCCCGCGAGGACGGCTGGGACACCGAGCCGTTCGAGCCGGTGATCCGGGACGGCAGGATGTACGGGCGCGGCGCGGCCGACGACAAGGGGCAGGTGTTCTTCCACACCCTCGGCGTCCGGGCCCACCTCGCCACCACCGGCCGCACCACCCCCGCCGTGCACCTCAAGCTCCTCGTCGAGGGCGAGGAGGAGTCGGGCTCCCCGCACTTCCGCGCCCTGGTCGAGCAGCGGTCGGACCGGCTCACCGCCGACGCCGTGATCGTCTCCGACACCGGCATGTGGGACGAGACCACCCCGACCGTCTGCACCGGTATGCGCGGCCTGGCCGAGTGCGAGATCGAGCTGCGCGGCCCCGGGCAGGACATCCACTCCGGCTCGTTCGGCGGCGCGGTCCCCAACCCGGCGACCGAGATCGCCCGGCTCGTCGCGGCGCTCCACGACCCGGACGGCCGGGTCGCGGTCCCCGGCTTCTACGACGGCGTGGCCGAACTGACGACCACCGAACGCGAGCTCTTCGCCGCACTGCCCTTCGACGAGGCCACCTGGCTGCGCACCGCCAGGTCGCAGGCCGCCTCCGGCGAAGCCGGCTACTCCACCCTGGAGCGCATCTGGGCCCGTCCCACCGCCGAGGTCAACGGCATCGGGGGCGGCTACCAGGGCGCCGGAAGCAAGACGATCATCCCGTCCTCCGCCCTGGCCAAGATCAGCTTCCGCCTGGTCGCGGGGCAGGACCCGGACCGCGTCCAGGACGCGGTACGCGCCTGGGCCGAGGCCCGCATCCCGGCCGGGATCGGCCACCGGATCACCTTCCTGCCCGCCACCCGCCCCTGCCTCACCCCGCTGGACCACCCCGCCCTCCAGGCCGTCGCCCGTGCCATGGGACGGGCCTTCGGCAAGAAGATCCTCTTCACCCGCGAAGGAGGCTCGGGACCCGCCGCCGACCTGCAGGACGTGCTCGGCGCCCCCGTCCTCTTCCTCGGCATCTCCGTACCGTCCGACGGCTGGCACGCCCCCAACGAGAAGGTCGAACTCGACCTGCTGCTCAAGGGCGTGGAGACCACCGCCCACCTCTGGAGCGAACTGGCGGCCGCACTCCGCTGAATCCTCTGAACACCCGATCCATCCCGGGGGAGTAGGAAGCACCTGTGAGCACCTTCGACAACGCCACCACCGACCGGCCCATCGGCCTGACCGCGCCCAGCGGCATCGACCGCGCCGCGCACCACCGTCTCGACGAGGCCTGGCTGGCCGCCGCATGGAGTCACCCGACGACCCGGGTCTTCGTCGTCTCCGGCGGGCAGGTGCTGATCGACGACACCGCCGACGGCACCGAACTCGTGATGACCCCCGCCTTCGAGGCGCCCGTCACCGAGACCCACCGCTACTTCCTCGGCACCGACGAGGACGGCGTCAGCTACTTCGCCCTCCAGAAGGACTCGCTGCCCGGCCGCATGGACCAGTCGGCCCGTCCCGCCGGGCTCCGCGAGGCGGGGCTGCTCCTCGGCGCCCGCGACGCCGGACTGATGGTGCACGCGGTGGCGCTGGAGAACTGGCAGCGGCTGCACCGCTTCTGCTCCCGCTGCGGCGAACGCACGGTCATCGCGGCGGCCGGACACATCCGCCGCTGCCAGGCCTGCGGCGCGGAGCACTACCCGCGCACCGACCCCGCGGTCATCATGCTCGTCACCGACGACCAGGACCGCGCCCTGCTGGGCCGCCAGGTCCACTGGCCCGAGGGCCGCTTCTCGACCCTGGCCGGATTCGTCGAGCCGGGCGAATCGATCGAGCAGTCCGTGGCTCGCGAGGTGTTCGAGGAAGCCGGCATCACGGTGGGCGAGGTGGAGTACGTCGCCAGCCAGCCCTGGCCCTTCCCGTCCAGCCTGATGCTCGGCTTCATGGCACGGGCCACGACGTTCGACATCAACGTCGACGGCGAGGAGATCGAGGAGGCGCGCTGGTTCTCCCGCGAGGAGCTGACCGCCGCCTTCGAGTCGGGCGAGATCCTGCCCCCGTTCGGCATCTCGATCGCGGCCCGGCTGATCGAGATCTGGTACGGGAAGCCCCTCCCGAGGCCGCGCAGCGCAGGCTGACACCGGAGCGAGCAGCCGGTACCGGAGCGAGAACGCGAGCCCGGGGAGCGCGGGCCGCGCTCCCCGGGCTTGCTCGCGTGGCTCTACAGTGGACGCGGGCCGTGACTGGCGCTGAGGTGGAGCACCACCGGGGAGCGGCCGCAGAGAACAACGGCAGTCCGCGGGACTGCCGAAGCCGTGCGCCTGGGCGACCGACCACGACCCGCGATCCCCGCGGCCCCGGTGGCCGACGCGATCGCCCGAGCGCCCAGGAGTACCAGTGAACGCGACTCAGACGGCTCAGTTGATGGACGGCACCGGCCTCGCCCGCCGGAGCGTCGAGGAGACCACCGCCGCGGCTGCGGAGATCCGGCTGCGCACCGGAACCCCGCCCTGCCTGGCCACCGTCCTCGTCGGTGAGGACCCGTCCTCGGTGACGTACGTCAAGATGAAGCGCAACCGGTGCGCGCGGGCGGGTATCGAGTCCCGGCACGTGGCCCTTCCGGCCGGCTCCACCACCGAGGACGTGGTCGCCGCGGTGACCACGCTGTCGAAGGACCCGGGCGTGCACGGCATCCTGCTGCAGCACCCGATGGGCCCGCACATCGACGAACGGGCCGCCTTCGAGGCGATTGCCCCGGAGAAGGACGTCGACGGCGTCACCATGCACTCCTTCGCGGCGATGGGTTTCGGCCTCCCCGGATTCGTCTCCTGCACCCCGGGCGGCATCATGCGGCTGCTCGACGCGTACGAGGTGGACCTCGCGGGCAAGCACGCGGTGGTCGTGGGACGCAGCGCCATCCTGGGCAAGCCCGCCGGGATGCTCCTGCTGGGCCGCAACGCCACGGTGACGTACTGCCACTCGCACACCGCCGACCTCTCCTCGATCGTGCGGCAGGCGGACGTCCTGGTCGCCGCGGTCGGCCGGCCGCGCTTCATCACCGGTGCCGACATCAAGCCGGGCGCGGTGGTGATCGACGCGGGCTACAACGAGGGCAACGTCGGTGACGTCGATTTCGGGACAGCGGCCGAGCGAGCGAGCCTGATCACCCCGGTCCCCGGCGGTGTCGGCCCGATGACCATCGCCGTCCTCCTCGAACAGACGGTGGCGGCGGCGTCCCGCCAGCTCGGCCTGAGCTGAACCCGGCACACAGCCGCACTCCGGCACACAGCCGTACCCCGGCACACAGCCGCACTCCGGCACACAGCCGTACCCCGGCACACAGCCGTACCCCGGCACACAGCCGCCCGCCGCTTCCGGTCCGTGTCGACCGGAAGCGGCGGGCGGGCGCGCTCAGGGGTGGGGTTCGGCGCGGTCAGGCGCCGACCTTCTGCTTCACCTGGGCCAGCGAAGGATTCGTCAGCGTCGAACCGTCCGGGAAGAGAACGGTCGGGACCGTCTGGTTCCCGCCGTTCGCCTTCTCGACGAAGGCCGCGGAGTCCGGGTCGTGCTCGATGTTGATCTCGGTGTACGCGATGCCCTCGCGGTCCATCTGGCCCTTGAGCCGACGGCAGTATCCGCACCACGTGGTGCTGTACATCGTCACAGTGCCCGGCATGTCTACGCGCTCCTCTGTCTCATCGGTCTCGGCAATCCCGCCACATCCCCGTCCCGGTCTCCTCCGTCACACTCCACCCTTCACGCACCACCCGCCGCGTGGTTCGCGGCGGGCGTCAGGCATCGGGTGTCACGCGCTGAGGTCCCGGGATCCGGGACGTGCGTTGCCGCACGACAGGGGAACGTACGTGACCTGCCCACCATTCCCGGCGCCGCTCCTGGCAGCGCTCCCGGCGCCGGTCGCGATTGGTGCGACCAGTGCGACCAGTACGACAGATGCGGCACCCCTGTGGACAACTTCCGCGTCCGCCCCTTTCGACCTGGCAGCATGGCGGGGTGACATCAGCAACGCATTCCACCCTCTTCCCTCAGGTCCCCGACTCCGCCGACGCCGTCCTCGACGGGCTCGACCCCGAGCAGCGCGAGGTCGCCATGGCCCTGCAGGGCCCGGTATGCGTGCTGGCCGGAGCCGGTACGGGCAAGACGCGGGCCATCACGCACCGCATCGCCTACGGGGTGCGCGCCGGGATCATCCAGCCGACGAGTGTGCTCGCCGTCACGTTCACCAACCGGGCCGCCGGAGAGATGCGGGGACGGCTGCGCCAGCTCGGAGCGGGCGGGGTGCAGGCGCGCACGTTCCACTCCGCGGCCCTGCGCCAGCTCCAGTACTTCTGGCCGAAAGCAGTCGGTGGCGATCTGCCCCGGCTGCTGGAGCGCAAGGTCCAGCTGGTGGCCGAGGCCGCGGCCCGCTGCGGCATCCGGCTCGACCGCAACGAGCTGCGCGATGTCACGAGCGAGATCGAGTGGGCCAAGGTCACCCAGACCGTGCCCGCCGACTACCCGGCCGTGGTCGCCAAATCCCAGCGCGACGCCCCGCGCGATCCCGCCGAGATCTCCCAGGTCTACGCGACGTACGAGCAGCTGAAGCGGGACCGCACGGTGATCGACTTCGAGGACGTGCTGCTCCTGACCGTGGGCATCCTCCAGGACCGGCACGACATCGCCGACCACGTGCGCCGGCAGTACCAGCACTTCGTCGTCGACGAGTACCAGGACGTCAGCCCGCTCCAGCAGCGGCTGCTCGACCTCTGGCTGGGCGACCGGGACAACCTCTGCGTCGTCGGTGACGCCAGCCAGACCATCTACTCCTTCACCGGAGCCACCCCCGACCACCTGCTGAACTTCCGCACCCGCCACCCCCGGGCCACTGTCGTCAAGCTCGTCCGGGACTACCGCTCGACGCCCCAGGTGGTCCACCTGGCCAACGGGCTGCTCGGCCAGGCCCGGGGCAGGGCCGCCGAGCACCGGCTCGAACTGGTCTCGCAGCGCGAGCGCGGCCCCGAGCCGGCCTACACGGAGTACGCGGACGAGCCCGCCGAGGCCGAGGGCACCGCCCGCCGTATCCGCGACCTGATCGCGGCAGGCGTCCCGGCGGGCGAGATCGCGGTGCTCTACCGGGTCAACTCCCAGTCCGAGGTCTACGAGCAGGCCCTGGCCGACGCGGGGGTGCCGTACCAGCTGAGGGGCGCCGAGCGGTTCTTCGAACGCGCGGAGGTACGGGAAGCGGGCGTCGCCCTGCGCGGCGCGGCCCGCGCGGGCGGCAACGACTCCCTGCTCGACGATGCGCAGGGGCTGCCCGCCGAGGTCCGCGCCGTGCTGTCCACCAAGGGCTGGCGGAGCGAGCCGCCGACCGGCTCCGGGGCGGTGCGCGACCGCTGGGAGTCGCTGGCCGCACTGGTCAGGCTCGCCGAGGACTTCGAGCGGGCCAGGCCGGGTGCGACCCTCTCCGACCTGGTCGCCGAGCTGGACGAGCGGGCCGCCGCCCAGCACGCCCCCACGGTCCAGGGAGTCACCCTGGCCTCGCTGCACTCCGCGAAGGGCCTGGAGTGGGATGCCGTGTTCCTGGTCGGACTGACCGAGGGCATGATGCCGATCACCTACGCCAAGACGGACGAGCAGATCGAGGAGGAGCGCCGGCTGCTGTACGTCGGTGTCACCCGGGCACGCTTCCATCTCTCGCTGTCGTGGTCGCTGGCCCGCTCGCCCGGCGGCCGGGCCGGCCGCCGCCCGAGCCGCTTCCTGAACGGACTGCGTCCCGGCTCGGCGGCGCCGGGAGCCAGGGGTGCCGCGGGCGGCAGCGGCGGCATCGAGCGGCCGCTGGCGGCCCGGCGCAAGCGGCGCGGGCCCGCGCTGTGCAGGGTGTGCGGCAAGACCCTCACCGACGCGGGCGAGATGAAGCTGATGCGCTGTGACGACTGCCCGTCCGACATGGACGAGGCGCTGTACGAGCGGCTCCGCGACTGGCGCGCGGTCCGGGCGCAGGAGATCAGCCAGCCCGCCTACTGCGTGTTCACCGACAAGACGCTGATGGCCATCGCGGAGGCCGTGCCCGGCAGCGAGGGCGAGCTGGCCGGGATCCCCGGGGTCGGCGCGCGGAAGCTGGGCCGGTTCGGAGCTGCGGTGCTGGACATCTGCGCAGGTGGGGACGGGGTGGAGGAGCCTGCCGAGGCCGACGAGCAGGTGTGAGAAAAACTCGTCGAAAAAATAGTTTGCGCCTGCCCCAGTAATCACCATAGGTTCTTAACCACGGGAACAGCGACTTCTCTGAAGCCCTGATCCTGTGCTGTACTTATCCGAATACGTAGGACCGGCTCGGTCGGTCCGCTCTAGACGCCGAGAGGAGGCGATTGAAGTGATCAACATCATCGAGACCAACAAAATGACCGATCTCTCGGTCGTCTCCGCCTGCTCGCTCGGCCTCGCCCACTCTTCGACGTCTTCCCTGCGTGGCACCGGTATGTCCGGCATTTCCGCCGTCAGCCCGCTGTCCCTGGTGAGCCTTCCCGAGCGGGAGCGTAATGAGCGACCGACCCAGGCACCGGCAGCAGCAGTAGCGAAGGGACAGGCCCAGGCCTATGCCTTTGCGGCCGTCGGTGCGGGAGCGGAAGCCGGAGCCAAGAAGCAGACGACGCACCACCACACGATGTGGGCCTTCCGTGGGCCTGAACCCTGGAGAGATCCAGCCTGATCGACAGTCAGGCCGGCGCCTTCAGGGCCGCGGAACCCCACTCGGGATCCGCGGCCCTTTTGTTTTGTCCGAACGGACGAGACAGCACGAAGGAGCCTCGGGACAAGCAACACCTGGTACCAGCCGCCCCCGGCCAACAGGCCGGAAACGACCAGACGAGGACACCACCACCGTGCAACTCGAAGCGCACGCCCCGTCCGTCCCGCCTTCCGAAACGATCCCCCCGCCCGGCCTCACGGAGGACTCCACCTTGATCCCGCTCACTGCGCTCACCGCGCTCGACGACGCCATCGAGAACCTCGGCGTACCCGTTCCCTGCCGCTCTTACGACCCCGAGGTCTTCTTCGCCGAGTCCCCGGCCGACGTCGAGTACGCCAAGTCCCTCTGCCGCACCTGCCCGCTCGTCGAGGCCTGCCTCGCCGGCGCCAAGGAGCGCCGCGAGCCGTGGGGTGTCTGGGGTGGCGAGCTCTTCATCCAGGGCGTCGTCGTCGCTCGCAAGCGGCCGCGTGGCCGTCCGCGCAAGAACCCGGTCGCGGCGTGATCGCCGGCCTGGGAGCTACGGCCCCCAAACCCATGAAGCGCATCGGAACCATCGACCGTCCCCAGACCCACGACCCGCGAAACCAGGAACCAATGACCATCCCCACGAGGGAGCCCGTCGGCTCCGCGACACCGGACGTCACCATCATCGGCGCGAACGACTCGCGTCAGAACAGGACCCGTGAGATGCAACTCATCCCAGAAGCCCTGGCTCGTGCTCATATGCACGACCGCCTGCGGGAAGCCGACGCGGATCGTCAGGCCGTGCGCCTGATCAACGCGCGGCGGATGCAGCGCCGGGCCGAGCGCGCCTCGATGCGTGCCCGGCGTGCGCTGGCCATGGCGGTCATGCACTGAGCCGAGCAGGACAGAACACCGCAGGACAGAACACCGCAGGACAGAACACCAGCAGTACCGCTGCGGGGCAGCCGCTCTCTGACCCGCAGCGCGCAGTACCCAGCAGCCACATCACCACCCCTGCCTCGGGGCCGGTCCACGCGGACCGGCCCCGAGGCCGTGCTGTGTGGTGCCGTGCCGGACAGGGCCGGTGGAGATATCGTCAGGAGGTGGACGAGGAGACTCAGCGCCCCGAAGCAGTGAGCACGCAGAGCGGCGCCGCGGGCGTCGTATGCGCCCTGTGCGGCACCGGATCCGGGAGCGACGACGCACCGCCGACCTGGCTCTGTTCCGTGGAACACGGCAGCCGGCGCTACTTCTGCGACAACTGCGCCCGCACCCACATCCGGGCCATCGAGGGCCGGCTCGACTCCGACTGGTGGTGAGCGGCCGCTATTTGGCGAGCTCGGACGCCGCTTCCCCCGGCAACTCCTCCTCGGCCCACTCCTCCGCAGCCCACTCCTCCTCTTCCTCCGGCAGGAACCCCGGTAGCCAGGACTCGAGTTCCTCGCGCAGCCGGACCGTCGCGCCGAGCTGGCACAGCACCCCGATCGTGCTCAACGTCACACGGTGTATGAGCAGATAGGCGGGCGGCAGATTCAACTGCTTGCCCAACTGGTGGGCGGGAGAACGCGGATCCGCTATCCGGGCGGCCTGACTGCGCATCCAGCCCCGGCTGAACGCGAACTCCTCCACCAGGGCGGGTTCGATGATCGGCTGGAGGTAGTCGAGCACCGCGTCCGGGGCGAGGTCGATCGACTCCTTGACGAACCCCTCCTCGCGCAACAGCGCGTACACCGCGTCCGCGTCGCCCTGGAGCGTGAGACGCAACGAGTCCCCGATGGTCTGCGGAAGCCCGCCCGGCAGCCGGTCCACCGTCCCGAAGTCAAGGACACCGAGCCGCCACCGGTCAGACTCGGGGGCCGCGGCACCGTCGCTGTCAGCCGTGCCGGCCGCGTCCGGCGGCAGCAGGCGGAAGTTGCCGGGGTGCGGGTCCGCGTGCAGCAGCCCGGTGCGCGCGGGGCCGGAGAAGAGGAACCGGGCCAGCAGCTGTCCGGCCCGGTCCCGCTGCTCAGCGGTTCCACCGGCGATCACATCGGCCAGCGGCACCCCGTCGATCCACTCCGTGACCAGCACCTGATCGGACTGGTGGACCACTCCCGGGACCACGACATCGGGATCGTCCGCGAACTCCTCGGCGTGCTCGCGCTGCGACTGCGCCTCCTGCTCGTAGTCCAGCTCCTCCGACACCCGGTCACGGAGCTCCGTGATCAGCGGTTTGATGTCCATGCCCGGAATCAGCGGGCCGAGCAGCCGGGCGAACCGGCTGAGCTGGGTCAGATCCGAGAGCAGCGCCTCCCCGGCTCCCGGATACTGCACCTTCACCGCGACGTTGCGCCCGTCGTGCCACACCGCCCTGTGCACCTGCCCGATCGAGGCGGCGGCCGACGGCTTGTCCTCGAAGGTCAGGAAAAGCTCCCGCCAGTCCTCGCCGAGCCGCTCGGCCAGTACCGCGTGGACCGTGCTGCTCGGCATCGGAGGGGCAGCCTCCTGCAGCTTGGTGAGGGCCGCGCGGTAGGGGCCGGCGACTTCTTCGGGGAGGGCGGACTCGAAGACGGACAGCGCCTGTCCGAGCTTCATCGCCCCGCCCTTCAGCTCGCCCAGGACCTTGAAGAGCTGGTCGGCGGTGCGCTGCTGTACCTCGCGGGCGACCAGCTCCGCGGACTTCCCGCCGATGCGCTTGCCCAGCCCCCACGTGGCGCGGCCCGCGAACCCCAAAGGCAGCGCTGCCAGCTTGGCGGTTCGGGTGACCGCCTTCCGGGGAAGATCAGACATAAACCCCTCCAAATCCCAGACTGCCGTGCGGCGGCTACCCGGCCATTGTGTCGTGCGCCGTGCCGGCCCCGGAGGTGCGCACCCCTTCAGTGTGCCCACCCGCTCCACAGGAACAGTCGAGGTGTGCCCGGATCGGCTCCGACCGCCAGTCCAACAGCGGCAGGGCGGCTTCCCACCGGGCCCCGGTGCAGGCCGGCAGTTCCCCGTCGAGGAAGGACAGGGCGTGGGCGGCGGCCATACCCGCCACCGCGGTGGCCAGGCCCAGGTCGCAGGCCTGTACGGCGCTGCGCCGCCCGGACTGCCACTGGGCCAGCATCCGCGGCCACTGCGGGTCCCGGCCGCGCCGGTTCAGATCGAGGCACCCCGCGCACGCCGTGCCGCCCGGCAGCACCAGGGGCCCGACGAATCCGGTGGCCTCGATGACACCGGCGTAGAGGTGGGGTGTGCCCGAGGCGATCCACGGCTCGGCGGTGCGCGGATCGGGGATGTACGCGGAGAGGCTCTCGCGAGGGGCCACCACGATCAGGGACAGCCCGGGCTCGCCGCTCGCAGGCAGGCCCGGCGGCTGGGCCGTTCGCCGCGCCGGGCCGGGAGCCGAGCGCCGGACCAACTGGCGGGCCGAGGTGTCCCGGCGCTCTCCCGCCGCCGAGGACGGCAGACCCCCGGGCGAGACGTCACCCGGCTCGGCGGTGCCGCCGTCCAGAACCTCGACGTGCCCCACCCCGGAGCCGGAAAGCACCGCGGCGACGGCCGCACCTACCCGGCCGGCGCCCCGGACCTGGACGCGCATGGAGCGGCGGGCGGCCATCCGCCGCATCCCGCCGCCGGGCTCGGGATGCACGACGGAGAGGGACGCGAGGTCGGGCCGGTGACGCTCCATGGCCTCCGCCCTGTTCCGTAACGCATCGGCTTCCGGACCGCCGGCCCTCACGTCGTCGATGAGTCCCGCGTCCAGCAGGCGCATGACGAGGGTGTCCACATGCTGTTCGGTGAGATCCAGAGCCCTGGCCTCTTCGCGCAACAGCGGCATCCCGCGTGTTCCGTCGAGGAGCTCCAGGAAACTGCCGGTCGCGAGGTCCACCGGGCCGACCTTCACCGCATGGGCGGGCGTCACGCCGAATTGGACGGTGCCGCTGCCGCGCCATGCGCGGCGCAACGCGGGCTTCAACATCGGATGCATGGTTTTCCCCCGGTCGGTGTCTGTGCGCGGTCCGTGTGTGGTCTGTGCGTCTGCGCGAGATCCATTGCCAGAATGCACCGGGACGCAGGAGCGGGTGGAAAGTTATCCACAGGCGGGGGGTATTAGTCGTTCAAATGGTGCACGCCGTGGGGCGGATCATGTGTGAACCGTTCGGGAGACGGGACTTCCCCCACCGGCAACGGGTAACGTCGTGACGTGCCCGCCGACCCGTCGCCCGGCTTCGCCGGGGAGACCCCTGCGCGCAGCGCCGGAATCCAGCAGCGCAGCGCGGCAGACCATCCGCCCCGCGGCTCGACGACGAGCGCGGTCGAGGTCCGCAGGAGTTCCCGCCGCAACAGAACGGTCTCCGCGTACCGGGAGGGTGACCGCACGATCGTGCTGATCCCCGCCCGGATGTCCGAGGCCGAGGAACAGCGCTGGGTGAGTGTCATGCTCGACAAGCTGGCCGCCCAGGAGAGCAGACGCATTCTCGGTGACAGCGAACTCGCCGAGCGGGCGGAGCGGCTGTCCGCGCAGTACTTCGACGGCCGGGCCAGACCCGTCTCGGTCCGGTGGGTGACCAACCAGAACACCCGGTGGGGATCCTGTACCCCGGCCGAGGGCAGCATCCGTCTGTCGCACCGGCTGCAGGGCATGCCTGAGTACGTCGTCGACTACGTGCTCGTCCACGAACTGGCCCATCTCCTGGTGCCCGGACACGGTCCGCGGTTCTGGCGGCTCCTGGACGCCTACCCCCGTACCGAGCGGGCGCGCGGCTATCTCGAAGGGGTGGTGGCGGCGGACCGGCTGCCGCATCTGCCCGCCGCGCGGGACGAGTGACGTTCGGCGATTCTGTACCGGGTCTGTACCGGCTTGGTCCGGGGCGGGACTTTGCGGTTAGCCTGACGCGACGCATTCAGCTTTCCGGATGGGGGACGGTCGTTACGCATGGCCAGGGAATTCCAACGCGGCCACAAGGCCAAGATCAGCGATCTCACACCGGGGACGGACCTGTACGTAGGTGTGCAGATCGCCGGCCCGGGACTGACCTTTGACATCAGCTGTTTCGGCCTCGATGCCAATGAGCAGCTCTCCGACGACCGGTATTTCATCTTCTTCAATCAGCCGAAATCGCCCGAGGAGTCCATTCAGCTCCTGGGCGCCCAGGCCGGTGACACCGAGTCGTTCCGTGTGACTCTGGACCGCATTCCGGCGAGCATCCACAAACTGTCGTTCACCGCCACGCTGGACGGTGCCGGACAGATGGCGCAGGTCGGCCCCGGGTACATCCGGATCGTCGCGGGCGGCGAGGAAGTCGTCAGGTACGCCTTCACCGGCTCGGAGTTCACCACCGAGCGTGCGGTGATGCTGGGTGACTTCTACCTGAAGGACGTCTGGCGGTTCGCCGCTGTCGGCCAGGGCTTCGACGGCGGACTCGACGCGCTCCTGAAGAACTTCGGAGGCGAGGTCGCGGAGGAGGAGCCGGCGGCTCCGCAGCCGCAGTCCGCAGCCCCGTCCTTCGCCCCGCCCGCACAGGCCGCGGCGGCCCCTCCGGCGTTCGGCGCCCCGGCCGCACCGCAGGTCCCGCAGCCCGCACCGTCCTTCGGCGCCCCGGCCGCACCCGCGCCCACCCCGCAGCAGCAGATGCACGCCGCGCCCACCATCGTGGCGCCGCTGGCACCGCAGGGCGGCAGCGTGCCCCCGCCGCCTCCGCCCCCGCCCGCTCCGTACGGGCAGCCGGGGCAGCCGCCCCAGCAGTCTCAGTTCGGGCAGATCCCGGGACAGGCTCCCGCGCCCTACGGGCAGCAGGCCCCCGCCCCGTACGGCCAGCCTGCTCCGGCCCCGTACGGACAGCAGCCGCCCGGGAGCATGCCCCAGGGCGTGCCGCAAGGGGTGCCGCCGGCCGGGGCGGGGCTCCTGGCCGCGCTGCAGCCGTACAAGGAGACGGCCACCGGCCAGCGCTGGACCTCGCAGAATCAGCAGCTCATGCGGGTCGACCTCACCAACGGCGGTGGGGGAGTGCTGGCCAGGCAGGGCAGCATGGTGATGTACCAGGGCAAGGTCGACTTCGGCTACAAGGGCGCCGGTTTCGCCGGCCGGATCGTCGGCAACGCCACCGGTCAGGAAATGCAGCTGATGCGCTGCACCGGCCGGGGACAGGTCTTCCTCGCCGAGGACGGCTCCCACCTGCACTCCGTCGAACTCCAGGGCGACGGCATCTGCGTCTCCGCGGAGAACGTCCTCGCCTTCGACGAGTCGCTGCAGCACGAGGTCCGCAGGATCGAGGGCCACGGCATCCCCGGCGGCGCCCTGTTCACCATGCAGTTCCAGGGCACCGGCACCGTCGTGGTCAAGACCCACGGTGTGCCGGTCGTCCTGCCGGTCACCCCGACCACCTTCGCCGACTGCAACGCCGTCGTGGCGTGGTCCTCGGCGTCCCAGGTGATCGTCTCCAGCCAGGTCCGGCTGCGCCGCAACGCCTACCCCGGACACAGCGGAGAGACCGTGAACCTCCAGTTCCGGGGCGCACCCGGCAACTTCATCGTCGTCCAGCCCTACGAGGTCTGAGGGAGCCCGTCATGAATCAGCAACTCGCGGGCTACGCCCCGACCCCCGTAACGGCCCGGATGGCGAACCACGGCCATTCGATGCTGAAGGTGGCCATGGCCACCGGCCAGGACCTCTACGCGCGCACCGGCTCGATGGTGGCGTACGAGGGCTTCGTCCAGTACGAACCCAATCCGCCCGCCGTCCGCCAGATGGCCTCGCAGTGGATCACCGGCGAGGGCACCCCCCTGATGAAGTGCGCCGGTGACGGGCTGCTCTACCTCGCCGACTACGGCGCGGACGTGGTCGTCATCAATCTCAACAACGACTCCCTCTCGGTCAACGGCACCAACGTCCTCGCCTTCGACGCCCATCTCACCTGGGGTGTCGAACGCGTCAAGGGGCTCGCCAAGTTCGCCGGCCAGGGCCTCTGGAACGTCTGCATCTCGGGCACCGGATGGGTCGCCATCACCTCCCGAGGCACGCCGATCGTCGTCGACTGCGGCCGCGGCGAGGACGAGACGTACGTCGACCCGGACGCCCTGGTGGCGTGGTCACCGAACCTCAAGGTGAAGGGCAAGCGCAGCTTCAAGGCCTCCTCGCTCATCGGGCGGGGCAGCGGAGAGGCGTTCCAGATGGCCTTCTCGGGCCAGGGAATCGTCGTCGTCCAGCCGAGCGAGGACAGTACCGACCGCCTGCGGGTCCGGAACTGACGGGGAGGGAGAACACACCATGCAGAGTCCGCTCTTCAGCTACACGGAACAGCAGTCCCAGGACCGGTACACGGTGCAGAACCCGCAGCTCCTGCGGGTCTCGCTGACCGGCCACGACGACGTCCTGGCCCGCAAGGGCGCCATGGTCGCCTACCAGGGACTCATGGAGTTCGACGGCGAGTACCAGTCGCACGGACAGCGCCGGGCCCGCGCCAGCACCGGTGAGGGCCTCGACCTGATGCGGTGCTCGGGTCAGGGCACCGTCTATCTTGCCAACCTGGCGCAGTACGTCCACGTGGTGGATGTCGACCGCGACGGTATGACGGTGGACAGTGCCTACGTCCTGGCGCTCGACTCGTCACTCCACACCGAGGTCATCGCGGTGGACAGCCAGTACGGCATCTCGGGCACCGGCAAGTACCAGCTCAACATCTCCGGCACCGGCAAGGTCGCCCTGATGACCTCCGGCCAGCCCCTGATGATGCAGGTCACGCCCGACAAGTACGTCAACGCCGACGCGGACGCCGTCGTCGCCTGGTCCAGCTCGCTGCGCGTGCAGATGCAGGCCCAGACGCACTCCTCGGGCGTCATGCGCCGACGCGGCAACACCGGAGAGGGCTGGGAGCTCAGCTTCCTCGGGCAGGGCTTCGCACTGGTCCAGCCGAGTGAGGTGCTGCCGCCGCAGAGCGCCCAGATCGGCCAGGGGCTGGCCGCCCAGTTCGGCATGGGCCAGCAGGGGGTCCACGCCCAGAACCAGAACAACGCCTGGAACTGAGCCGCACCCGATAGCACTGGTAAGGGGCGTCCTCTCTGGAGGACGCCCCTTACCAGTGCTCCGGTCCTGCCGTGCTGTCGCCCGGTCCGCGCAGTCGCCGTTCCGTTCCCGCTACCGGACGCCGCCCAACGCCGCCCGCGTACGTTCCACCAGGCGCACCACCGAGGAGTCGGCGACCTCGGGGACCTCGTCGTAGGTGAACCAGCGCAGGTCCAGCGATTCGTCACTGATCCGCTCGGTCGAGCCCGAGGGTGCCAGTGCCGCGTACTGGACATCGAGGTGCCAGTTGCAGGGCGCCGGGATCGGGTGGCGGTCCAGGGTGACCGGGCTGCTCGCCAGCAGCGTCAGACCGGCGATACCGGACTCCTCGGCCGCCTCGCGCAGCGCCGCCCCGGCCAGCGTGGCGTCCCCGGGCTCGCAGTGACCGCCCATCTGCAGCCACATCCGCAGCTTCCGGTGCAGCGTGAGCAGTACCTTGCCGCGCTCGGGATCCACGACCAGCGCGCTCGCCGTCAGGTGCCCGGCCCCGCACGCCTTCCACATGCCGTCGGGATGCAGCGCCAGGTGCTCCAGATAGGCCCGGCGCAGTTCCTCCTGGGCAGCATCCCCACCGCCCTCGTAGTTCTTCAGTACGAGAACGGCGTCGTCGTGCAGGCTCACTTGTCGGTGTCGTCCTTGCTGTCGCCGTCCGTGCCTTCGCCGGCCGTACCGCTGTCGCCCTTGCCCCCGGCGCCGTCCTGGCCGGGCCCGTCCTTGTCGTCGGCGCCCGCAGCGGGCTTCTGCGGCCCGTTCGCGGCCTCGCCGAGCATCTTGTCCAGCTCGGAGAAGTCCAGCTGCTCGTGGTGGACGAAGCCGTCCGGATCGTCCAGGTCGTGGGCGGTCGGCAGCATGTCGGGGTGCTCCCACAGCGCGTCGCGTCCGTCGAGGCCCCGCGCGTCCGTGAGCGAGGCCCACAGCCGCGAGGCGTCACGCAACCGCCTCGGACGCAGCTGGAGACCGATCAGCGTGGCGAAGGTCTGCTCGGCGGGACCGCCGGAGGCGCGCCGCCTGCGCATCGTTTCGCGGAGTGCGTCCGCCGAGGTCAGCCGGGACTTCGCGGCCTCGTGGACCACGGCGTCCACCCAGCCCTCGACCAGCGCGAGCGCCGTCTCCAGGCGGGCCAGGGCGGCCTTCTGCTCCGGGGTGTCCTCCGGCTGGAACATGCCCTGCTGAAGCGCTTCCTGCAACTGCTCGGGCTGCGACGGGTCGAACTGGCCGACCACGTCCTCCAGCTTGCTGGTGTCGACCTTGATGCCTCGGGCGTAGCCCTCCACCGCGCCGAACAGGTGCGAGCGCAGCCACGGCACGTGGGCGAAGAGACGCTGGTGAGCGGCCTCGCGCAGCGCCAGGTACAGCCGCACCTCGTCCTGCGGCACGCTCAGGTCCTTGCCGAAGCGCTCGACGTTCAGCGGCAGCAGCGCGGCCTTGCCGGCCGGGCCCAGCGGCAGCCCGATGTCGGTCGAACCGACGACCTCACCGGCCAGCACTCCGACGGCCTGCCCGATCTGCTGGCCGAACATCGCGCCGCCCATCGACCGCATCATGCCGATCAGCGGGCCCGCCATCGCCTGCATCTCCTCGGGCAGCACGTCACCCATGGCGAGACCGACACGCTCGGCCACCGGGTCGACCAGCTTCTGCCAGGCGGGGAGAGAGGCCTCGACCCACTCCGCGCGGCTCCAGGCCACGGTGGAGACGGAACCGGACGGCAGTGACGTCACGCCGTCCAGCCAGAGGTCCGCCAGCCGCAGGGCCTCGTCGACCGAGGCGCGCTCGGACGGGCCGACACTCGCGTCCTTGGTGCCGTCCGCATTGCCCTGGGAGACGGTCTGGCGGGCGATCTGCTTGGCCATGTCCCAGTTCACGGGACCGCCCTCGTAGCTCAGCATCTGGCCGAGCTGCTGGAAGGCGGCGCCCAGGTCGTTCGGGTTCATCGAACCGAACATCGCGGCGAAGGGGTTGTCACCGCCCGCGCCGGGGCCGAAGCCGAGCGGGTTCGCCGGACCGCCCGAACCCTGCCCACCTCCGGTGGGGTCCTTCTTCTTGCCATGGTCGCCGTCGTCCGGCTCCTCCGGCGGAAGGCCGAATCCGAATGGGGTGTCACTCACGGGTTTCCTCGGCTCGTAGGGCCGCCGGATCGAACCGACGGCGACTGCCCGACATCACCATCCAGCGTAGACACCAAGTCCGCTCAGGGCCTCAGTGCTCCGCCGGCTCCCGGCCTGCGGCAGGATGGACGCCACCTGGTACGTACGCGTCATTCGGGTACGTACTGAAGACAACCGCTGGAGACGCCCGGTGAGTTCCCCAGATCCACAGGTTCGCGCAGCGCGAAACCTGGACGACCCGCCGCCCGAGAAGAAGCCCGGGAAGAAGAACGAGAAGAGGCCCGAGAACAGGTCGCAGGGCCCGACCGAGAGCACGATCGCCGGTACGACCGAGAGCCCGGTCGAGAACGGGACCGGCAGCAAAGCCGTCCGGAGCCGTTCCAGGGGCCGTGGACCCGTTGTGGCCATCACCGGAGCCGCCACGGGTGTCGGAGAGCTGCTCGCGGCCCGGCTCGCGGCCTCCGAGGAGATCAAGCAGGTCATCGCCATCGACGAGCGTCGCGGGGAGGTCTCCGGGGCGACCTGGCACATCCTCGACGTCCGCGACCCGGCGATCGCGGAGAAGCTGCGGGGCGCGGACGTCGTGGTGCACCTGGCGCTCGATCTCGACCTGGAGACCGATGCCGCCGCCCGCACCGCCTACAACGTGCGCGGCACCCAGACCGTGCTGACCGCCGCGGCGGCCGTCGGCGTCCACCGGGTCGTGCTGTGCACCTCCGCGATGGTCTACGGCGCGCTGCCCGACAACGACATCCCGCTGGCCGAGGACGCCGAGCTGCGGGCCACCGCGGAGGCGACCGGCGTCGGCGACCTCCTCGAGATCGAACGGCTCGGCCGCCGCGCGCCCCGCGCGCACCCCGGGCTCCACGTCACGGTGGTCCGTCCCACGGTGCTCGTCGGCGGCACGGACACGGCGCTGACCCGGTACTTCGAGTCACCGCGCCTCCTGGTCGTCGCCGGATCGCATCCCACCTGGCAGTTCTGCCACGTGGACGACCTGGTCACAGCATTGGAGTACGCCGCGCTCGAGAAGATCGACGGGGAGTTCGCGGTCGGCTGCGACGGCTGGCTCGAACAGGAGGAGGTCGAGGAGATCAGCGGTGTCCGCCGGATGGAGCTGCCTTCCGCCGTCGCGCTCGGAGCCGCCGCCAGGCTGCACCGGATCGGCCTCACCCCGTCCCCCGCGGGCGATCTGGCGTACACGATGCACCCCTGGGTGGTGAGCGTGAGCCGGCTGCACGACGCGGGCTGGCGCCCGAGCTGGACCAACGAGGAGGTGCTCGCCGCGCTCCTCGAGGAGGTGGAGGGGCGGCACACCCTCGCCGGCCGCCGACTCGGCCGCAAGGACGCCACCGCGGCCGGTGCCGCCGGTGCGACCGTGGCCCTGCTGGGCACCGCCGCGCTGGTACGACGCGCCCGCAAGGCGCGTCGCCGTATCTAGGGCCTCTCGTTTGGATCATGCCGGGCTCGCGGTGTCCGGCACGATCCAAACGAAGGGCCCTGGGCGCCCCCGCGCTCCGCGCGAACGACAGGGAACTCCGGACGGGTCCTGGGACCTGTCCCGGGCGTCCCGCGGCAACCCGATGCAGGCCCCGGGGCCTGTGCCGGGTGTCCGGGCACGGTTTTGGCATCTGTAGGAGGCTCCAAGGGCGACGGCGCCCCACCAGCGGATTGCGCTATTCCGTGATGCCGGCCCGGTACGGCACGATGGTCCGTATGGCACCTACGTATGACCACCCCGGTGAGCAGGCCGCACAGGACCCCATCCGGCTGCTGGACATCCGCGACACGCCGCTGTCGCTGGACGAGGTCTTCCGTGCCGTGGGCGACGACGCCGCGGGCGGCACCGCCCTCTTCGTCGGCACCGTGCGCAACCATGACGGCGGCCAGGACGTGGGTGCGCTCGGCTACTCGTGCCACCCCTCGGCGCAGGACGCGATGCGCCGGGTGGCGGAGAAGGTCGTGGGTGCCTTCCCGGTCCGGGCGCTCGCCGCCGTCCACCGGGTGGGTGAACTGGAGGTGGGCGATCTCGCCGTGGTCGTGGCGGTCTCCTGCCCGCACCGCGCGGAGGCCTTCGAGGCCTGCCGCAGGCTCATCGACGACCTCAAGCACGATGTTCCGATCTGGAAGCACCAGCGCTTTTCGGACGGTACGGAGGAGTGGGTCGGCGCCTGCTGAGCGCAAACCCGGCCGGGTGGGCTTCCCCCCGATTTGCGTAACCGCACCCCTGCCGTGAGCGTTGGCTCTGCAGATGGTTAATCTGCTGATCGGTCAGTTGCGGTTGCTCATGGGGCAGGGAGGTCGTCATGGCAGCACTCGCCTGGTTGTTGATTCCGCTTTTCGCTGCGTTCGGTGCCGCGATATGGGGAGGCTGGGCCGCCCGTAATCGCACGACCGGCGATGTAACCGAACTCGCCGGCTACGCCCGGTTCCGCGAGGCGATGGAGAAGTCGCACTCCGGTTCGGAACCGGTCGAGCAGATATCGAACGTCTGACGTCACGCCGAACGTACGCGGTCGCCAATCCGAGCCGCCGTGTCGTCCGCCGAGAGCCGCCGACGCCCCTCCGGAGCCCCGCCCCGGACCTCGTACGGACCGGCCCCGGCGGTGGACAGACGGACCCTTCCCGTACTGTCGTTCCATGCCACGCCGAACCGCGACGATGCTCGCCTCCACCCTGGTTCTGATCGCGCTGCTCTGCGCGGGTGTGCTGATTAACGTGCCGTACGCGGAGATGTCTCCCGGGCCGACCGTGAACACGCTCGGTGAGGTCGACGGGGACCCCGTACTGCAGATCACCGGGCACAAGACGTACAAGACGTCCGGCAACCTCAACATGACGACGGTCAGGGTGACCGGCGCCGACTACAGGATGAACCTCGTCGAGGCCGTCTACGGATGGCTGGGCCACGACAGCCTGGTCGTGCCGCACGACACGCTCTACCCGGACGGCAAGACCGAGCAGCAGTCGACGCAGGAGAACGCCGAGGAGTTCAGCCAGTCCCAGGAGAGCGCCAAGGTCGCGGCCCTCACCGAACTGGGCATCCCGGTGTCGTCACGGGTCGTCGTCTCCACGGTCATCAAGGACAGCCCCGCCCAGGGCAAGCTGCACGCCGGCGACGTGATCAAGGCCGTCGACGGTACGGCGGTCAAGCAGCCCGAGGACGTCGCGAAGCTCGTCACCCGGCACAAGCCCGGCCAGGACGTCACCTTCACGGTCATCCCGGCCAAGGCCGCGGCGGCGGCCGAGAAGGCCGGCAAGGAGCCCGAGGGCACCGAGAAGATCACCCTCACCACCGCGAAGGCCCCCAAGGAGAACCGGGCGATCGTCGGCATCCAGGCGGGGACGGACCACACCTTCCCGTTCGACATCGACATCAAGCTCGCCGACGTGGGCGGCCCGAGCGCCGGTCTGATGTTCTCGCTCGGCATCATCGACAAGCTCACCCCGGGACAGCTGACGGGCGGCAAGTTCGTCGCGGGCACCGGGACGATCGACGACAAGGGCAAGGTCGGACCGATCGGCGGCATCAACATGAAGCTGGTCGGCGCGCGCAACGCCGGCGCGCGCTACTTCCTGACCCCGGCCGACAACTGCAAGTCGGCCGCGTCCGACACCCCCGACGGACTCACCCTGGTGCGGGTGAAGACGATCGACGACGCCAAGAAGTCGCTGGACAGGATCCGCTCGGGGGACACGGCCGGCCTGGCGAGCTGCTCGACAGGCTGACCGGTCCCCGCTCCGGCGGACCGGACGGGTCAGGACTCGAAGGTCGCGGCCAGTGCCTCGGCCAGCCCCGGCACCAGACCGGCTCCGGTCAGCACGTCGTTCGGGGAGTCCTTCTCCCGGAGCCGCACGGCCGACTCCCGGGCGCCGTCCCGCAGCACGGCCACGGTCATCCGCACCTCCTGACGGTCCGGATGCCTGGCCACCCACTTGGTCAGCTGGGTGTCGTCGAGACCCTCGGGGACGGAGGCCTCGGCGGACGGCGGCAGCATCAGCCGCTCCACCGTCATCGCGCACCCGACCACCGAGTCCGGCCAGGCGATCGTGGCGAGGAACTCGTCGAGCGCGGTACCTGCGGGAAGCTCCTCCTGCTCAATAGGGGTGAGTGCGGCGGCCTTCGAGCCGTCGCCGTCGAGGCCGAGCTGGGCGGCGAGGCCCGGCTCCTGGACCCGCAGCCGGGCGGTGTCGACGAGGGCGAAGAGCCGGGCGGGCTGGTCCCAGCCGAGACCGGAGATGTATTCGTCGATTTCGAGCACCGCTACGGTGAGCGGGCTCGCGGCCATCGGAGGGCCTGAGGGGGAAACGTTGGACATGGACAACATCCTGCCTCCTTCTGCCCCGGGAACGGGAACTAGGTAAAGCCTCAGTAAGTTGCATAGGTGGGCTCTACGATCGCGGGGCCCCTTCAACACGACCGCGAACTTTGAGGTGCGCACGTTGGCTTTCCAGATGCCGGACCGCGGCGGAGGCCCGACAGGGCCACGGATCAGAGTCGGCCGCCCGTCCCGGCGCGCCCGAACCCTGCTCATGACACTGGGCGTCCTGGCGATTCTCGCCATGGCGTTCGTCATGTTCGCGGGCTTCTGGACGGACTGGCTCTGGTACAGATCGGTCGCGTATTCATCCGTCTTCACCACCACTCTGTGGACCAAGATCGGGCTGTTCCTCGTCTTCGGGCTGCTGATGGCCGTCGCCGTCGGCGTGAACATCTGGCTCGCGCACCGGCTCCGGCCGCCGCTGAGCGCGATGTCGCTGGAACAGCAGAGCCTGGACCGCTACCGGATGAGCCTCGCCCCGTACAAGAAGTGGGTGCTGCTCGCGATCACCGCGCTCGTGGGGCTGATCGCCGGAGCGTCGTCCTCCGGCCAGTGGCGTACCTGGCTGATGTACGTGAACGGCGTGTCGTTCGGGCAGAAGGACCCCCAGTTCCATCTGGATGTGTCCTTCTTCGCCTTCGACCTGCCCTGGTACCGCTTCCTGCTGGGCTTCGGCTTCGCGGCCACGGTGCTCTCCCTGGTCGCCGCCGCGCTGACGCACTACCTGTACGGCGGGCTGCGCATCACCAGCCCCGGCGCACGGGCGACGGGGGCGGCCACCGGTCACCTCTCGGTGCTGCTCGGCATCTTCGTCGCGCTGAAGGCCGTGGCCTACTGGCTCGACCGCTACGGGCTCGCCGTGAAGTCCAGCGACTTCAAGGCCACGGACAACTGGACGGGGCTGCGGTACGTCGACGCCAACGCCTACCTCCCGGCCAAGACGATCCTGTTCTGCATCGCCGCGATCTGCGCCGTGCTGTTCTTCGCGACGCTCTGGCGCCGCACGTGGCAGCTGCCGGTGATCGGCTTCGGGCTCATGGTCCTCTCCGCGATCCTGATCGGCGGGCTCTACCCGGCGATCGTGCAGAAGTTCCAGGTCCAGCCGAACGAGCAGGCCAAGGAAGCCCCGTTCATCCGGAAGAACATCGACGCCACGCGTGATGCCTACGACATCGACGACGCACAGGTCGACGACTACGCGGGCAAGAGCACCACGGACGACGAGACGAAGCTCCGCGCCGGCGCGGACGCGGCGGCCAGCTACCGGGTGATGGACCCCAACGTCGTCTCCCCGGCCTTCCAGCAGCTCCAGCAGAAGAGGAACTACTACCAGTTCCCCAAGACGCTGGATGTCGACCGCTACAAGGACGAGGCCGGCAAGGAGCAGGACACGGTCATCGGTCTGCGCGAGCTCAACCTTCAGGGCATCCCCAAGCGCAACTGGATCAACGACCACTTCACCTACACCCACGGCTACGGCGCGATCGCCGCGCGGGGTACCACTACCGGCACGAACCCGAAGGGATCTCCCGACTTCACCGAGTCGGGCCTGCCGACCACCGGCGAGCTGGGCAAGTACCAGCAGGAGATCTACTACGGCGAGAAGACCGAGCAGTACTCCATCGTCGGCGGGCCCCAGAAGGAGCTCGACTACGAGGAGGACGGCGAGAAGACCACCAGCTACAAGGGCAAGAGCGGGATCAGTCTCTCCAGCGCGTTCAACCGCGCCGCCTACGCGGTGGCGTTCAGCGAACCGCAGATCCTGTACTCGGGAGCCATCGGTGACGGCTCGCGAATCCTGTACAACCGCACCCCCAAGGAGCGGGTCGAGGCGGTCGCTCCCTGGCTGACCATCGATGGCGACGCCTACCCGGCCGTGGTCAAGGGCCGCATCCAGTGGGTCGTCGACGCGTACACCACGACCAACGGCTACCCGTACGCCTCGCGCACGACGCTGGGTGACACCACAGCCGACTCGCTGACCACCAACCAGCGTGCCGTCGTCGCCCAGCAGAACCAGGTCAACTACATCCGCAACTCGGTGAAGGCCACCGTCGACGCCTACGACGGCACGGTCAAGCTCTACGAGTGGGACACCGAGGACCCGATCCTCAAGACCTGGCGCAAGGCGTTCCCCGGGACGGTGAAGCCCAGGGCGGACATCCCGCAGGACCTGATGGATCACCTGCGATACCCGCAGGACCTGTTCAAGGTGCAGCGCGAGCTGCTGACCCGCTACCACGTCGAGAACCCCGCCCAGTTCTACAGCGGCAGTGACGCGTGGCAGGTCCCGGACGACCCGACGAACAAGGAGTCCGGCGCCGTCCCGCCCTACTACCTGAGCATCAAGATGCCGGACCAGAAGGCCCAGAAGTTCTCGCTGACGACGACGCTCACCCCCAAGGGGCGGCCCAACCTGGGAGCGTTCATGGCGGTGGACGCCGATGCGTCCAGCAAGGACTACGGCACGATAAGACTGCTCAGAGTCACCACCACGGTGAAGGGCCCCGGCCAGGTACAGAGTGAGCTCAACGGCAACGACGACGTCGCCGAGTTCGTGAGAAACCTGAAGGGCACCGACTCCGACATCGAATACGGCAACCTGCTGACGGTGCCACTCGAAGGGGGCTTCCTCTACATCGAGCCGGTGTACACGCGCGGTGGCACCCAGAACTATCCGCTGCTGCGCAAGGTCGCCGCCTCGTACGGGTCGAAGACCGTCTTCGAGAACAGTCTCGGGGATGCGCTCAACGCGGTCTTCGGGGTGGACGAGTCCGATACGAGCCAGCCACCGGCCGAGAACACGCGACCACCGGGTGACACCACGGAGCCGCCGGCCACCGGTGACGCCGCGCTGAAGAAGGCGATCGCGGACGCCCAGAAGGCCTATACCGAAGGCGAGGCAGCCCTGAAGAAGCAGGACTGGACCGCCTACGGGAAGGCCCAGACGGATCTCCAGGACGCCCTGGAGCGTGCGGCGGCCGCCCAGCCCAAGTCCGGCAGTCCCGGCGACGGTGACAAGGCGGGCCAGGGTGACAAGGCCGATGGCACCGACAAGGGTGACAAGGCCGGTACGAGTGACAAGACCGATGCGTCGGACAAGCCGGCCAGCGCCGACAGCGGTGGCTGAGTGACTCGGTAAAGCTTCACCTCCGCGCCGTGGTACGGTTTCAACACAACGGCGCGGGGTGGAGCAGCTCGGTAGCTCGCTGGGCTCATAACCCAGAGGTCGCAGGTTCAAATCCTGTCCCCGCTACTGAAAGACGAAGGCCCGGATCCTTTCGAGGATCCGGGCCTTCGCCGTGCCGTCGTGACTTTTTCGCACAGTCGGCGTGAAGTGCGGTTCATGGGGCAGCAGTTGAGCAGGGGCGTGTTTGACTTGTCTCTCTGTGGCCAAGTCGACAAAACGCTGAATTGACCTCGCTGGCCGCGATATACCAGGTGTACGCGGGTTACAGGTGGTGCGACGATGGTATTTATGGGGGACAGGGCAACTCTGTTGGAGACAGGGCGGTTTGGTCAGCGTCATGCCCATCCGGCGGAAAACGTGCTGGATGTGGCATTTGCCGCCGCCGCACGGTACAACGACTACATCGAAACCGCCGAGACTGCGGAGTGTGCCGCGACCGTCGAAAGTGCAGAGACCGCAGAGTCCGCGGACGGCGTGGAGCACGCCGAGGGCGCGGAGACCGCAGAGAGTGCGGACAACGCCGAGAGCGAGGCGCGTCACCGTCGCGCCGCCGACGCCGGGGACACCGCGTCGATGAGCGTCCTCGGTGCCCTGCTGCTGCGCCGGGGCGACCTGAGCGGTGCCGAGGCCTACCTGCGCGCGGCCACCGCCGACGGCGACCGGGCGGCGGCGAACAACCTCGGTGTCCTGTTGCACCAGCGCGGCTACCCGGACGAGGCGGCCGACTGGTGGCGGACCGCTGCCGTCGCCGGCTCCGCCGCGGCCGCGCACGCCCTGGGGCGCCACTACCGTGAGCGCGGCGACGAGCCCGGCGCCGAGTACTGGCTGCGCCAGTCCGCCGAGCAGGGCCACGCGCTGGGCGCGTACGCCCTCGCCGATCTCCTTGAGCACCGCAGCGACGTCGGCGCCGAGCGCTGGCTGCGGGCGGCGGCCGAGCAGGGGCACCGCGAAGCCGCGTACCGGCTGGCGCGCATGGTGGAGCGCAACGCGGCGGACGACGCGCACGACGCGTTCGGGCGCCCCGGACTGGGCCCCCGCACCCCGGCGGACGACGGGACGGACACCGCCCCCGGCCGGTCGGCCGGGCGCAAGGACGACAGCCCGGTCGCCGGCCCCGAAGCCGGCCGGGTCGGTGAGGCCGAGCAGTGGTACCGCCAGGCCGCCGCGCGCGGTCACCGGCGTGCGGCCCTGCACCTCGGCGCCATCCTGGAGCAGCGCGGCGAGCTGAAGGAGGCCGGACGCTGGTACCTGATCGCGGCCAAGGCGGGCGAGGCGCGTGCCGCGTGCGCGCTCGGCTTCCTGCTCCGTGACGCCGGCGACCGGGAGAGCGCCGCCGTGTGGTGGCTGCGCGCCGCGCAGGAGGGCGACGGCAACGCCGCCAACGCGCTCGGTGCGCTGCACGCGGCCCGCGGGGAGCAGCAGACCGCCGAGCGCTGGTACCGCGCGGCCATGGACGCCGGTGACGTCAACGGCGCGTACAACCTGGGGCTGCTCTGCGCCGCCCAGGACCGTACGGCGCAGGCCGAGCAGTGGTACCGGCGGGCCGCGTACGCAGGTCACCGGGAGGCCGCCAACGCGCTGGCCGTGCTGCTGCTCCAGGCGGGCGACGCGACCGGTGCGGAGCCGTGGTTCTCCAAGGCAGCCGAGGCGGGCAGTGTCGACGCCGCGTTCAACCTGGGAATCCTGCACGCCGGGCGCGACGAGGACCGGGCGGCCCTGCTCTGGTACGAGCGTGCTGCGGCGGCCGGCCACACCGAGGCGGCGCTGCAGGTCGGCATGGCGCTGCTGCACCACGGCGAGGAGCGGGAGGCGGAGCGCCACCTGCGCTGCGCCGCCGGTGGCGGCAGCGCGGAGGCCGCCTTCCGGCTGGCCGGGGTGCTGGACTCGCGGCTGCCGCCGCCGGGCCCGCCCGCCCTGGGCGAGCCGATGCCGGAGAAGTCCGAGTGCGAGGAGTGGTACGAGCGCGCCGCCGAGCAGGGCCACCGCCGGGCCCAGGTGCGCGTCGGGATGCTCGCCGCGTCCCGGGGCGATGTGGAGAGCGCCGGCCGCTGGTACCGGGAGGCGGCCGAGTCGGGCAGCCGCAACGGGGCCTTCAACCTCGGTCTGCTGCTCGCCCGCGAGGGCAGTGAGCGCGAGGCGGCGCTGTGGTGGAGCCGCGCCGCGAACGACGGGCACGGGCGGGCGGCCCTGCGCCTGGCCCTGCTGGCCGCGCGCCGCGGCGAGCTCACCGAGGGGCAGCGGTGGTGTGCGCGGGCGGTGGAGCTGGGGCCTGCGGAGGTCTCGGAGCGGGCCGCGCGGTTGCGTGAGGCGCTGCACCAGGAGCTGACCGCGTAGGCGGGCTGCGGGTGCGGGCTGGGCGGGGTTCGGGGGCGCGATGCCTTCCGCCCCGCCTTCTCCTCAATCGCCGGACGGGCTTGATCGAAGTGATTTGCGCTGGTCCGGAGGGGTGACGTAATGTGGGGATCACAACGGCGCGGGGTGGAGCAGCTCGGTAGCTCGCTGGGCTCATAACCCAGAGGTCGCAGGTTCAAATCCTGTCCCCGCTACTAAAACAGAGGGTCGGATCCTTTCGGGGATCCGGCCCTCTGTGCATGTTCCCGTGCGGAACGGGCCCCGCTCAGGGCTTGTGGCCCACGGCCTCGCCGTACATCGCACGGTTCACGGCCTCGTCCTCCGGTACCGGAGTGCCCGTTTCGACGCCCGAGTCGGCGTACGCCTTCTGCACCCGGTCCGTGGTGCCCGCCCGGATCTCCCAGTCCATCCGCATGGACGGGGTCGAGCGCAGGGTGGCCTCGTCGGTCTTCATCAGCTTCGCCAGCTCGCTGACGAAGGCGGGGTCGGATTTGTAGTCGCCGGCGAAGTAGGTGTTCACCGTACGGATGTAGGCCCGCAGGAAGGCGACGCCCGCGTCCGGGTCCTTGTTCAGCAGGTTCGGACCGAACAGGAGTCCGCCGAGCGGTTCGCCGGCCGGCTGGCCGCCGAGGAAGGCGTACTTCTTGTCGCCGTCCACCTTGCGCCAGATCGGGTCGAGCAGCCAGGCGGAGTCCACACCGCCGTTCTGCAGGGCGGTCAGCACGTCCGCGGAGCCGAGCTGCTGGAAGCTGATCTTGTCGAGGCCGCCGCCGTGCTTCTTCAGCGAGGTGTCCATCGGGTAGGCGATCACCGAGCCCTTGCCGATCATCGTGCCGAGTTTCCGGCCTGCCATATCGACGTGATCGGCGCTCTCGCCGTCCTTGAGCCGTACCCACAGGCCGCTCTTGGAGGCCGGGTCGGGGGAGAAGTTGCCCGCGACCCACTTGATGTCGAAGCCGCCGTTGATGCCGTTCATCACCGCGACCTCCGGCGCCGCCCACTGGGCGTCGACGTCCCCCTTGGCGAGCAGGGGCAGGGCGTCCGGGGTGGGGAGCACCTTCAGCTGGACGTCCAGGCCCTCCTTCGCGAACTCGCCCCTGGCCACCGCGACCTGGAGCGGGGCCACGTACTCCGCGCTCAGGGTGCCCGTGGCCAGGACGATCTTCCGCTTCTTCGCCGACGGCCGGGCCTCGGGGGCCCCCTTCTCGCAGCGGGCGGGCTTGCGGTCGGGCGACAGGTCCGAGGGGTCCGTCCAGCTCCCGGCGCCGCAGCCGGCGACGGGCTTGACGGTCCGGGGCGCGGCGGAGCCGGCGGAGTCGTCGCCCGGGGAGTCCTTCCCGGCGCAGCCCGCCGCGCCGAGCAGTGAAGCCGCCACGAGCACGACGGTGCAGGTGAAGGGGGTACGTGTGCGCACAGTGCCTCCGTACGGGGAACGAGGGTTGCTGGTCACGACTGGCTGCGGCCCCGGTCGCGGGGGGCCCAGGGGGTGAGCAGCCGGCCGGCTATCCGGACCACTTCGGAGAAGACGACGCCGAGCACCGCCACACAGACGATGCCGACGAACATCACGTCGTTCTGGAACAGCGCCCGGGAGTCGAAGATGAGATGGCCCAGTCCGTCGGCCGCCGCGATCTGCTCCGAGGCGACGATGACCAGCACCGCCACCCCGGCCGCGATCCGCGCGCCGACCAGCACCGCGGGCAGCGAGGCCGGCAGGAGCACGTGCCGGAACATCTGCCAGGGCGAGGCGCCGAAGACCTGCCCCGCGTCCCGGTGGCCGACCGGGACGGCGAGCACGGCCGCCATGGTCGAGATCCAGACGAAGAAGAAGACGGTGGCGGCGACCAGGGCGATCTGCGGTCCCTCACCGAGTCCGAACATGTTGAGGAAGACCGGCAGCAGGGCCAGTTTCGGTACGACGTACAGGGCGTCGAGCAAGGGTTCCAGCGCGGCTCGCACCAGGGCGAGCGAGCCCATCAGCAGGCCGAGCGCGTAGCCCGCGACCGTGCCGATCGTGTAGCCGCCGAGGACCCGTTTGAGCGTCGCCCACACATCGGGCCACAGATCGCCGTCGGCGGCCCGGTCCCAGCCGTCCGCGAAGATGGTGGAGGGCGCGGGATAGACCCGGTCGTCGATCCAGGACCTGGCGGCGGCCAGTTGCCACAGCAGCACCAGGAGCAGCGGTACGGCGACGGCGAGCGCGATTTCGAGCGTGCGGCGCCTGAGGTGGGTACGTACGGGATGCAGCTCCTGCGGGCCCGGCCTGCGGACCAGCACCTGCTCGTCGGCGTTCGCGGACTTCACGGCGGTGCTCATACCAGGGCCGCCTCTCCGCGGACCTCGCCGCGCAGCAGGTCCCACAACTCGCTCTTCAGCGCGGTGAACTCCGGCGTCGAGCGGATCTCGCCGGTGCGCGGCCGCTCGAACGGAGGGCGGTGCTCGGCGATGATCCGGCCGGGGCGGGCGGACATCACGAGCACCCGGTCCCCGAGCACGATCGCCTCCTCCAGGCTGTGGGTGATGAAGAGGGTGGTGGTGCGGGTGGTCTGGGTGAGCTCCAGCAGCTCGTCCTGGAGGATCGTGCGCAATTGGGCGTCTAGCGCGGCGAAGGGCTCGTCCATCAGCAGGATCTCGGGTTCGACGGCGAGTGCGCGGGCGATCGCGACCCGCTGGCGCATCCCGCCCGAGAGCGCGGCCGGGTAGGCCCCGGCGAATTCGGCGAGACCGATCCGGGACAGCCAGTCGTGCGCCCTGGCGTCGGCCTCCTTGCGGGGGACGCGCTGGATGTCGAGGCCGAAGCGGACGTTGGCCAGGACGGTCTTCCAGTCGTAGATCCCGTAGTCCTGGAAGATCATCGCGGCGGGCCGGGGTGATGCCGTACGGATGGACAGCTCGCCGGCGCTGGGGCGCAGCAGTCCGGCCGCGATCCGGAGCAGGGTGGACTTGCCGCAGCCGGACGGGCCGACGATGCAGGCGAACTCGCCCGGCACGATGTCGAGATCGACCGGTCCGAGGGCGGCCAGGGTCTTGGCTCCCCGTCCGAAGGAGCGGGCGAGGGAGCGGGCGCGGAGTTTGGGGGCGTCGGTGGACGGCGGTGGCGCGGGGGGTGGGTTCGGGTGCGGGTCTCCCACGGGTCTCTCCTCGTACGCAATCGAGGTGCGGAGCCGCCGCGGGGCGGCGGTGATCGCCGATGACGATATGACGACCCGTCAGATTCGGGAAGGGGGTGCGCGGGGGTCAGTGCGCGGGCGCATACGAAGAAGCCCCGCGCCGGCGTGTCCGGTGCGGGGCTGGGGGAGGGGATGAAGTCAGGCGGCCGCGGCGCAGTTCGGGCAGATGCCCCGGTAGGTCATCTCGACGCCGGAGATCATGAAGCCGAAACGCTCGCCGGCCGGCAGGTCCGCCAGCGGGTCGCCCGCCGGGTGTACGTCGCGGATGGCGCCGCAGGTCGCGCAGACCAGGTGGTGGTGGGGGCGGTGCGCGTTCGGGTCGTAACGCTTGGCCCGGCGGTCGGTGGAGACCTCGATGACCTCACCGAGTGTCACCATCTCGCCCAGCGTGTTGTAGACGGTGGCCCGGGAGATCTCGGGCAGCTTGGCGACGGCCTGCGCGTGGACCTCGTCCGCTGTCAGGTGCACATGCTCCCCGTCGAGCACCTCGGCCACGACGCGCCGCTGTGCGGTCATGCGCCAGCCGCGTCCACGAAGTCGTTCCAGCAGGTCACTCATGAGGGCAATCCTAGCAGTGGAGGGGTCCTGTTCCGAACTCGTGTGACTCTGGATGCCTGCTTGACTTGGATTAAGTCCAATGTAGGATCGAGTTCGACGCAGGCCAGGGGACAGGCTGTGCACGCCATGAAGACATGACGAATGTGCAGGAATGACGCAGGAGGCGCACGTGACGCAGGGACCGCTCACCACAGAGACCGGAGCACCGGTCGCCGACAACCAGAACAGCCAGACCGCCGGCATCGGTGGTCCGGTACTGGTGCAGGACCAGTCGCTGATGGAGAAGCTCGCGCACTTCAACCGGGAGCGCATTCCGGAGCGCATCGTGCACGCCCGGGGCGCCGGTGCGTACGGCACGTTCACGCTGACCCGCGACGTCTCCCAGTGGACGCGGGCGAAGTTCCTCTCCGAGGTCGGCAAGCAGACCGAGACCTTCCTGCGCTTCTCCACCGTCGCCGGCAACCTCGGCTCCGCCGACGCGGTGCGTGACCCCCGCGGCTTCGCGCTGAAGTTCTACACCGAGGACGGCAACTACGACCTCGTCGGCAACAACACCCCGGTGTTCTTCATCAAGGACGCCATCAAGTTCCCCGACTTCATCCACACCCAGAAGCGCGATCCGTACACCGGCTCGCAGGAGGCGGACAACGTCTGGGACTTCTGGGGGCTGTCGCCCGAGTCCACCCACCAGGTGACCTGGCTCTTCGGCGACCGAGGCATCCCGGCCACGCTGCGTCACATGAACGGGTACGGCTCGCACACCTACCAGTGGAACAACGAGGCCGGTGAGGTCTTCTGGGTCAAGTACCACTTCAAGACCGACCAGGGCATCAAGAACCTGACCCAGGACGACGCCAACAAGCTGGCCGGCGAGGACCCGGACAGCCACCAGCGCGATCTGCGCGAGTCCATCGAGCGCGGCGACTTCCCGTCCTGGACCGTGCAGGTCCAGATCATGCCCGCTGCCGAGGCGGCCGCCTACCGCTTCAACCCGTTCGACCTCACCAAGGTGTGGCCGCACGAGGACTACCCGCCGGTCGAGATCGGGAAGCTGGAGCTCAACCGGAACCCGGACAACGTCTTCGCGGAGACCGAGCAGTCGGTCTTCAGCCCCGCGCACTTCGTGCCCGGTATCGGCCCGTCCCCGGACAAGATGCTCCAGGGCCGTCTCTTCGCGTACGGCGACGCGCACCGCTACCGCGTCGGCATCAACGCCGACCACCTGCCGGTGAACCGGCCGCACGCCGCCGAGGCGCGGACGTACGGCCGTGACGGGTACCTGTACGACGGCCGCCACAAGGGCGCCAAGAACTACGAGCCGAACAGCTTCGGCGGCCCGGCCCAGACCGGCCGCCCGCTGTGGGAGCCCACCCAGGTCACCGGCGGCACCGGCGACCACGAGGCCGCCGTGCACGCCGAGGACGACGACTTCGTCCAGGCGGGCAACCTCTACCGGCTCTACTCCGAGGACGAGAAGGCCCGGCTGATCGACAACCTCGCCGGGTTCATCTCGAAGGTCTCGCGCGACGACATCGCCGAGCGGGCGGTCAGCAACTTCCGTCAGGCCGACGGAGACTTCGGCAAGCGACTGGAAGCGGCGGTCCAGGCCCTCCGCGGCTGACAGCCGCCTGCCCCGGCCGGCCGGTCCCCCAGTACGGGGGCCGGCCGGCCGTTTCCGTACGCGCGCTCAGCCGACCAGCTCCACCGGATGGCGGCCCGCCGGTGCCCAGCAGCGGATGATGTCGCGCACCGACACGACGCCGACCGGGCCGTGGTCGTCCAGCACGATCAGATGCCGGAAGCCGCCGTGCGTCATGGCCTCGGCCGCCTCCTCCAGGGTCCAGCCCGGCGCGGCGAAGACCACATCGGTGGTGGTGTGCTTGGCGGCGGTCTCGACGTCGGGGTTCTGGCCGGATCCGACCGCGTTCAGGATGTCGCGCTCGGTGATGATGCCGAGACCGCAGGTGTCCGGGTCATGGACGACTGCTGCTCCGATCCGGCGCGCCGACATCAGCCGGGCTGCCTGGCGGAGGGTGTGGGCGGGGCCGATGGTGAGGACCACCGTGCTCATGGCGTCACGGACGAGCATGAAGGGAGCCACCTCCTTCGTGAGCGACTCTGTGAGTCGGTTCACAAGTTCACAAGCGGGGGGACTCTCAGAGTCGCACTGTTCAGGGGCGGCAACAAGGGGGGTGAAGATCGTCCGAGGGGCGCGCGGTGGTGCGGCAGGCCCCTCGTGTGACCGGTGCGCCTGCTCAGCGCCGTACGGTCCGGTCCGCAACGGGCAGTAGCGCTGGTGGTGAATTGCCCCTCCGATGGGGTGCGGCATCGCTCCGTAGTATGCCGGTGAGCTGCGTGGTTGTGGGCGTCACTGGTCGTTGTCGGTCATCGTGGGCCCCCTCGGACGGCCCGCAGGCGGCCCAGAAGAAGACCAAGCGCGCCAAGAAGGGCCATGCTGCAGGGCTCGAACGCTCCGCTGCTCGCACAGGCGGTCGCCGCTGTGTGATGCGCTACGCCCGAGCAACAGGAGGCCCCTGGTTGGCGAGTGTCGACGAAGGATTCTGGCGCCGCCGTCCGGATCCGAACCCGAGACCTACGCATTACAAGCTGTCCCCAGTAACGGAGCAGGGCGTTGCGTGATCGTTCGGATGGCTCGGCCGTAGCCGAGCTGGAGCAGGGCGAGGGCTGCGGCGGCGATCCGCTACGGATCCGTCCGACGTCCGCTTCAAGTGGACGCGGGGCACCTCACGCACCTCCGCTCTCCCATCCGGATGAACGCTCCACTTCGAAACCGAAGATTACCGATGCGCGTTCCGGGAGGCGTCGGATCGAACGTGACGAAAAAGAAGCGAACCGCGCATGGATTCACCACATGCTGCCCCCCAGGAGCCAGACGAGCACAATACCGATCCCGCAGAGTATTCCTCCGAAGGAATATGACCCGACTTTTCGATGCTGGTCGTTGACGATCGGGGTCGCGGCATGCAGCGGATCATAGAGAATACGGGCGGATTCACCTACTTCCACCAGCGCAACCCCGGTCGGCGCAGACCAGGCCATGAATTCACTTTCCTGCTCGTCCACGTAGCGGATTCCGCTGGAAACCATACCTCCGGACGTCCACCGCAATCGTACGCAGACCCCGGTCGACCTCCGCCCTCTTCCGCTCGCGTAGAAACGGTTCTGCCGAAGTCGCAAGTGAATGAGCCGCAATCCTAGACCCAAAGGGGCAAGCCCGGCCATCAATACGAATAGCACCAGTGGATTGAAGTTCACGCCGCAGACAATGCCATCGGTGTGGCTCCGATTTGTGGCCTATCCGGCCACTCATCGGAAGGGGTAGCGCCGTTGAACGGCGACGAGAACGCGCGGCGAATAAACAGTTTGATCGCAGACATCCTGGACCTTTCTGAAGACTTGAGCAGCGCACGCGACAGACTTCAGGTGCTGGAGAGCGACAATGCAGATGCGCGAATCACCGTGCTCGGGGTCTGTGTAGCAAACAGTGTGGGGCTCGGTTGATTGTTTTTATCGGCGTCCGGCAGTGAGGCGCGTACGGCGCTTCTACGCGTCCGTTCTGCTGGACGCGGGAGAGAGCATCAAGGCGCTGTCCGAGTACCTGGGGCACCACGATCCGGGCTTCCCGCTGCGGACGTACACGCACCTGATGCCCAGCAGCGAGAAGCGGACGCGGGAGGCGGTGAACCGGGCCTTCGAGAGCGGCGCGGACACCGACGACGGCCCACAGCCGGCCCAGCAGGAGTGAAGAGGGGGCAAACACGCTGGTCAGGCCGTAGGCGGCTTCAGTAGCGCTGGTTCAGATAGCCCAGCAGTTCGTGGTGGAGCGTTCCGTTCGAGGCCGCCGCGTTGCCGCCGCCCGGCCCGGAGACCCCGTCCAGGCTGGTGAACCGGCCGCCCGCCTCGTCCACGATGATCGAGTTGGCCGCCATGTCCCAGAGTGACAGTTCCGGCTCGGCGCAGATGTCGACCGATCCCTCGGCGACCATCATGTACGGCCAGAAATCCCCGTACCCGCGGGTACGCCAGCAGGCCCGGGTCAGATCCATGAAGCCGTCGAGCCGGCCCTGCTCCTCCCAGCCGGTGAGCGAGGAGTACGCGAACGACGCGTCCGCGATCCGCTCCACCTTCGACACCTGCAGCCGGGACGCCGAGGTCAGGCTGCGGCCGGTGAACGCCCCCGCGCCCTTCGCCGCCCACCAGCGCCGGTTCAGCGCGGGCGCGGACACCAGGCCGACGACCGGCTGGAAACCGTCCTCACCGGCCTCCATCAGCGAGATCAGCGTCGCCCAGACGGGCACGCCGCGTACGTAGTTCTTCGTTCCGTCGATCGGGTCGATCACCCAGCGCCGGGGACCGGTCCCCTCGATCCCGTACTCCTCGCCCAGGATCGCGTCGCGCGGGCGGGCCCGATGGAGTTGACCGCGGATCAGCTCCTCGGTGGACTTGTCGGCCTCGGTCACCGGCGTCATGTCCGGCTTCGTCTCGACCTTGAGGTCCAGAGCCTTGAACCGGTCCATCGTCGTCGCGTCGGCGGCGTCGGCCAGCACGTGGGCGAGGCGCAGATCATCGTGGTAATCGGGCATGACCGTCACAGTATCGACCATGGGTGAGCGGAGCCACAGGGCCCCGGACCGGCCGTCGGCGAACAGGGGCCGCAGGGCCCCGGACGCTGCCCGGACTCTTGACAGTCCGGGGGAGCGCGTCAACTCTGAAACGCAGGACCCGGCGTGGGAGGCGACGATGCCGACAGCGCGAGACGCACTGCTGGACGCCGCCCACGCGGCCCTGGGCAGCCGGCCCTGGCCGGCCGTGCGGATGGTCGACGTGGCAGCCGTCGCCGGAGTCTCCCGGCAGACCCTCTACAACGAGTTCGGCAGCAAGGACGGACTGGCCCGTGCCCTGGTCCGGCGGGCCGCCGACGCCTACCTGGCCGGTGTCGAGCGGGCGCTGGGAACAGCCGGCGGCACCGGCGACAGGCTGGCCGCCACCGCGGCCTGGACGGTCCGGGCCACCCGGACGGACGACCTGCTGCGAGGGCTGCTCACGGGCTGCTGGGAGGACCGATTACCGCGACCCGCCCACCGGGCCCGCCCGGCCGGCTCACCCCTACCGTCACAGCGGTCGGCCGAGGCCGGACCGCCGACCCCCGCCGAACTGCTCGGGCAGGTCAGGGACCGCGCGGTGGCCGTCCTGGACGGCGGGCGCCCGCCGCACGACCCGGCGGCCCTGGCCGTGACCTGCGAGCTCGCCCTGCGGCTCGCCCTGTCCTACGCGCTGGTGCCCCCGCAGCCCGGGGCGGCGGGGGACGGGGTGCCACTGGTGCGTGAGGTGGTCGAGCGCACTGCGGATTCCGCAGCCTGAGCGATCTCGCGGCCGCAGGAGCCGGTGCTCAGTGCGAGGACCCCGAGAGCTGGAGCCCGATCACGCCGAGGATCACCAGCGAGATCGAGATCAGCTTGAGCGTGGAGACCACGTCGTCGAGGAAGATCATGCCGTAGATGGCGGTGCCCGCGGCCCCGATGCCGGTCCACACCGCGTAGGCGGGTCCGACGTCGAGCTTCTTCAGCGACATGGTCAGCAGACCGAAGCTGCCGAGCGCGAAGACGCAGAACGCGATGGTCGGCCAGAGCCGGGTGAAGCCGTGCGAGAGCTTCAGGCAGACGGCGAAGCCCGTCTCCAGAAGTCCGGCGACCACCACCAGCAGCCACGCCATCGTCAGTGCCCTCCCGCATCGGTGACCGCCTCGTACCGCTGGGCGTGATTCGTGATTATGCACTTACCGGTGGCGAGTGATCGCAAACGTGCCCGGATCAGTCGCCTTCGCGTCGCTCCCGGGTGGAGAGCAGCCGGCGCAGTGAGTCCAGCCGGGCCGGATCGGCGTGCCCGTCGGCCACCCAGGCGTCCAGCGCGCATTCCGGTTGCTGGCTGTCGTGGGTGCAGCCGCGCGGGCAGTTCTCGGTGCCGGGCTGCAGGTCGGGGAAGGCGTTGATGACCCGGGAGGGGTCGATGTGGTGCAGGCCGAAGGAACGGACGCCCGGGGTGTCGATGACCCAGCCCCGGTAGTCCGGCAGCGGCAGGGCCAGTGCCGAGGTGGTGGTGTGGCGGCCGCGCCCGGTGACCGCGTTGACGACCCCGGTGGTGCGCCGCCTGTCCTTCGGCACCAATGCGTTGACCAGCGTGGTCTTCCCGACACCGGAGTGCCCGACGAACGCCGTCACCCGGTCGTTGAGCTGCTCGCGTACCCGCTCCGCCGCGTCGCCGTTCTCCAGCTCCTCGCGGTTGGTGACGATGAACGGCACGCCCAGCGGGGTGTACGCCTCCAGCAGCTTGTCCGGTGAGGCCAGATCGGACTTGGTCAGCACCAGGAGGGGCGAGAGCCCGCCGTCGTACGCGGCGACCAGACAGCGGTCGATCATGCGCGGGCGGGGTTCCGGATCGGCCAGGGCGGTGACGATCGCGAGCTGGTCCGCGTTGGCGACCACCACCCGTTCGAACGGATCGTCGTCGTCCGCCGTCCGGCGCAGCACCGAGCGGCGTTCACCGATCCGGACGATCCGGGCGAGGGTGTCCTTGTCGCCCGACAGATCGCCGACGATGGAAACGGTGTCGCCCACCACGGCTGCCTTGCGGCCCAGCTCACGGGCCTTCATCGCGATGACCGTGCGGCCCTCGACGAGACAGGTGAGGCGGCCTCGGTCGACGGTGAGGACCATGCCGTCCTCGGCGTCCTCGTGCTTGGGACGGGTATGCGTACGGGGCCGGTTGCCCTTGCGGTTGGGGCGGACGCGGATGTCGTCCTCGTCGGGGTTCTTGCCGTAGCGGCGCATGTCTCAGGCCCCGAGCATTCCGGTCCACATCTGCGGGAAGTCGGGCAGGGTCTTGGCGGTCGTCGCCACGTTCTCGATCTCCACTCCGGGGACGGCAAGGCCGATGACCGCCCCGGCGGTGGCCATCCGGTGGTCGTCGTACGTATGGAAGGTACCGCCGTGCAGCGGCCTCGGCCGGATGTGGAGGCCGTCGGCGGTCTCGGTGACCTCGCCGCCCAGCTCGTTGATCTCCTTGGTGAGCGCGGCGAGCCGGTCCGTCTCGTGCAGCCGCAGATGGGCCACGCCGCTCAGGGTGGAGGGGGAGTCGGCCAGGGCCGCGACCGCCGCGATGCCCGGGGTCAGCTCGCCGACCTCGCCGAGGTCGACGTCGATGCCGTGGATCCGGCCGGAGCCGGTGAAGGTGAGCCCGTGCTCGGTCAGCTCGCAGCTGCCGCCCATCGCGGTGAAGATCTCGCGCAGCGCGTCACCGGGCTGCGTGGTGTGCAGCGGCCAGTCCGGCACGGTGACCCGGCCGCCGGTGACCAGCGCCGCGGCCAGGAACGGCTGGGCGTTGGAGAGGTCCGGCTCGATGGTCAGGTCGCGGCCGAGCAGTGCGGAGGGGGAGACCCGCCAGACGTTCGGCTCGCCGCCCGTCTCCGGCTCGTCGACCTGGGCGCCGACGGCCCGCAGCATGTCGACGGTCATCCGGATGTGCGGCATGGACGGGAGCCGGGTGCCGGTGTGGCGCACCTCCACGCCCTGGTTGAAGCGCGGCGCCGACAGCAGCAGCGCCGAGACGAACTGGGAGGACGAGGACGCGTCGATCGCGACCGGGCCGCCGTCCAGCGCGCCGCCGCCGTGCACCGTCATCGGCAGCGAGCCGCGCCCGTCGTCGTCGATCCGGGCGCCGAGCACCCGCAGGGCGTCGATCACCCCGTTCAGCGGGCGCTCGTAGGAGCGCGGGTCGCCGTCGAAGTGGACCTGGCCGTCCGCGAGGGCCGCCACCGGGGGCAGGAAGCGCATGACCGTGCCGGCGTTGCCGACGTCGATGGTGACCGGGCCGTGCAGACCGGCCGGGATGACCCGCCAGGCCTCGCCGGAGCCGTCCGGGCCGCCCGCGACCGACGAGCTGGAGGACACCGTCTCCTCGATGCCGACGCCCATCGCGCGCAGCGCGTCCGCCATCAGCAGGGTGTCGCGCGAGCGCAGCGGCCGGCGCAGCCAGCCGGGCTCCGAGGAGAGCGCGGCCAGTACCAGCGCGCGGTTGGTGACCGACTTCGATCCGGGCACGGTGACGGTCGCGTCGACGGCTCCGCTCGCGTGAGGGGCGGGCCAGAGGGCGGGGTGCACGGAACTTTCGGTCATGGGCTCACTTTAATGGCTCTTCGCAAACCCGGATCTTGATCAAATGCGGGGAAACCGGGACGTAATTACGGGAGTGGTAGAGGGAGAGGGGTCACAGCCCCAGCAGCCAGCGCCCGCCGCCGATCAGCGAGCAGAGCGAAACGGCGTGGAACAGGAACAGCCACAGCGCCGCCGGTACGTCCGTCAGCCGGGACAGCTGGTCGGCGTCCGAGTCCGGCGCACCGCCGTGACGCCGCTTGGACTGCAGCTCGAACGCCGGACGCACGCCGCCCAGCAGCAGGAACCAGACCGCGCTGTACGCGAACAGCGACTGCCAGGCGGGTGAGGCCAGCCATGACATCAGCAGGAAGAGCGAACCGGTGAGGATCACCGTCAGCGCCCCGTACACATTGCGGATCATCACCAGCATCACCGCGAGCAGCGCGGTCGCCAGCCAGAGCAGCAGCGTGATCCGGCCGTTGGCCAGCAGCCAGGCGCCCCCGAGCCCCAGCAGCGGCGGCGCGGTGTAGCCCGCCGCCGCGGTGAGGACCATGCCGATACCGGTCGGCTTGCCCCGGCTCACCGTCAGCCCGCTGGTGTCCGAGTGCAGCCGGATGCCCGACAGCTGCCGCCCGCTCAGCAGCGCGATGAGTCCGTGACCGCCCTCGTGGGCGATGGTGATCGCGTTGCGGGTCAGCCGCCATATGAAGTTCGGCACGACGGCGATGAGCGCGGCCGTGGCGGTCACCACGACCAGCCACTGCTCGGGGGCCGGCTGGGTGCCGAAGACGCGGTCCCAGAGATTGCCGAGATCGGTGCTGTCCATGGCGCGGGCGGCTCCTTGCGGTATTGACGTCCGGTCGGGGTGACGGTCGTGGCAGTCTGGCACTTATGTGCGGACGGTATGCAGCGAGTCGGCGGCCCGAGGATCTGACCGGACTCTTCCAGGTGGAGAAGTGGGAACCGGCCGAGACGCTGGAGCCCGATTACAACGTGGCGCCGACCAAGGAGGTCTACGCCGTACTGGAGCGTCCGGTGAAAGACGCGGATGACCAGCGTCCGGTTCGCCAGTTGCGCGCACTGAAATGGGGGCTCGTCCCCTCCTGGGCCAAATCGCCGGAGGGCGGCGCCCGGATGATCAACGCCCGCGCCGAGACGGTGCACGAGAAGCCGTCCTTCCGCCGCCCCTTCGTCTCGCGCCGCTGCATCCTGCCGGCCGACGGCTATTACGAGTGGGTGACCGGCAGCGAGGAACGGCAGCTGGAGGAGAAGGGGCGCAAGAAGCGGCCCCGCAAGCAGCCTTACTTCGTGACCCCGGCCGACGGATCGGTCTTCGCCATGGCCGGGCTCTACGAGTTCTGGCGCGACCGGACCCTGCCCGACGACCATCCGCAGGCCTGGTGGGTGACCTGCTCGGTGATCACCACCGAGGCGGAGACGAGCCCGCTCGCCGTCGCCCCAGCAGAGGGGCCCGCCGCGCTCGCCGACATCCACCCCCGGATGCCGCTGATGCTCACCCCGGACCGCTGGGACGACTGGCTGGACCCCTCGCACACCGACATGGAGGAACTGCGGGGCCTGCTCACGCCCCCGCCCGGCGGCCTGATGCGCGCCTACCCGGTGGCCACCGCCGTCAGCAACGTCCGCAACAACGGACCCGAGCTGAAGGACGAGCTCGCCGCGCCCGAGGTCAGCACGCTGTTCTGAGGTACGCGCCGGACCCCGGCCGGCCCGCCACGGGTTGGTTGGATGGGGGTGTGAAAGCCACCGAGAAGGACCCCCGCACCGAGACGGTAGACACCGAGGCCGGAACCGCCCGGATCAGCTGGCTGCCCGCGAAGGAACCCCGCCTCCTGCTCGCCCTCGGCCACGGCGCCGGCGGCGGCATCGAGGCCCGGGACCTGCGGGCCCTGGCCGCCGCACTGCCCGCCCACGGAGTGAGCGTCGCTCTGGTGGAGCAGCCCTGGCGGGTCGCCGGGAAGAAGCTCGCGCCCGCCCCGAAGACCCTGGACACCGGCTGGCGCGGCCTGTGGCCCGCCCTGGCGGCCGCCGGGCTCCCGGTCGTGGCCGGCGGGCGCAGCGCCGGGGCCCGGGTCGCCTGCCGGACCGCGGCCGGACTCGGCGCCCGTGCCGTCCTCGCGCTCAGCTTCCCGCTGCACCCGCCGGGCCGGCCGGAGAAGTCCCGCGCGGACGAACTGCTGGGCTCCGGCGTACCCACCCTCGTCGTCCAGGGCGGCAGCGACCCGTTCGGCAGGCCCGCCGAATTCCCGTCGGGGGAGTACCGGATCACCGAGGTGCCGCACGGGGACCACGGGTTCGCCGTACCGAAGCGGTCGGGGGTGACCGAGGATCAGGCGATGGAGATCCTCACCTCGGCCGTGACCGGATGGCTGGCCGGAATCGTCTGACACGGCAGCCGGGAATGTTGGGCGGGGGGCCACTGTTGTGCCGTGTGTCGGTACACCAACGTCGTATGTGGAGAGGGAGTCCGTCGCATGGGTTCGACCATCTGCCCGCGTCGCTCGAACGCCGCTGACCTGGAGTGGACGGTGCTGCATGCGGCCAAGACCACTCCCGAGCGGGCACTGAGCGGATCGGATCGACAGCCCGCGCTCGACCAAGGTCGACTATTCTCCGATTCGAGCGGGTCCGGTTTCGGATCCGCCACAGCGTTGGAGGAGGTGGGTCCGGTCACTGGGACCGACACAGGGACCGACGACGGCCGCCCGCAGGAGACGACCGCCGAGCGCAACGCGCGCTTCGAGCGCGATGCCCTCGGTTTCCTCGACCAGATGTACTCGGCCGCGCTGCGCATGACGCGCAACCCCGCGGATGCCGAGGACCTGGTCCAGGAGACGTACGCCAAGGCGTACGGCTCCTTCCACCAGTTCCGTGAGGGCACCAACCTCAAGGCGTGGATGTACCGCATCCTCACCAACACGTTCATCAACTCGTACCGCAAGAAGCAGCGCGAACCCCAGCGCAGCGCGGCCGAGGAGATCGAGGACTGGCAGCTGGCGCGTGCCGAGTCGCACATGTCGACCGGTCTGCGCTCCGCCGAGTCCCAGGCCCTCGACCACCTGCCCGACTCCGATGTGAAGTCTGCGCTGCAGGCGATCCCCGAAGAGTTCCGCATCGCGGTTTATCTTGCCGATGTCGAGGGCTTTGCCTACAAGGAGATCGCGGACATCATGGGGACTCCCATCGGTACGGTGATGTCCCGACTGCACCGGGGCCGCCGTCAACTGCGCGGCATGCTGGAGGACTACGCCCGTGACCGCGGGCTCGTCCCGGCGGGCGCCGGTGAGTCGGACGATCGGAAAGGCTCGGGCTCATGAGCTGCGGAGAGCCGCACGAGACGGATTGCTCGGAGGTCCTTGACCACCTCTACGAGTTCCTCGACCGGGAGATGCCCGACAGCGACTGCACCAAGTTCGAGACGCACTTCGGTGAGTGCTCGCCCTGCCTGGAGAAGTACGGTCTCGAGCAGGCCGTGAAGAAGCTGGTGAAGCGCTGCTGCGGTCAGGACGACGTGCCGACCGACCTGCGCTCCAAGGTGATGGGGCGGATCGACCTGATCCGCTCCGGCCAGGCCGTGCCCGAGCAGGACGTGACGGTCTCCGACAGCGAGCTGCCGGCCGGCGCCAAGGACTGACGCATCACCCGAACGTGCTAATCCTGGCTGTCGGCACCGAGCCCGGCCACCCAACTCGCTAGCCTGGCGCCTCCATTTGGCGATGCTGGGGGCGGGCGGAACGGGTGAGAGCCACACGCGGCGCGGCGCGGGCGTACATCCTGGCCGTCGCGCTCTGCGCCACCCTCTGCGTGCTGCCCGCGCTGCGCCCCGGCGCGGGCACCCCGTGGACCACCCTCGCACTGCTCACCGGGCTCTACCTCCTCTGTGAACTTCCCGGCCGCTGCCCCTTCTTCGGCAGCTCCGTGCCGGTCAGCGCCGGATCGTTCTTCCCGCTGCTCCTCGCCGCCGCCTTCCTGCTGCCGCCGGGAGCGGCGGCGCTGGTCGCGATACCCGGCTCGTTCGCCGGGCGGGTGGAGAACCCCCCGGCCGCCGCCCGCCGGATCTGGCGGGCGGCACAGCTCGCCCTCACCGTCTGGGCGGCCTCCCGGGTCCACGCCCTGCTCGGCGGGCCCGCCGCACTCGGCGGATCGGGAGCCGGACGGCTGCCCGACCTCCCGTACGCGCTGCTGCCCGCCTGTGCGGCCGCCCTCGCCTTCAGCCTGGTGCTGAGCGCGCTGGACGGCTCGATCCTGGCCGCGGCCGAACAGCTGCCGCTGCGCCGCGCCTGGAGCGGGCTGCTGCCCCGCTCGCTCGGCCCGCACCTCGTGCACGGCTTCGCCGGACTGATGATGGCGGTCCTGTGGAACAGCTCGTACGGGCCGCTGGCCGCGCTCTTCGTCCTGCTGCCGATGTACATCTCCTGCTGGGTCTTCGCCCAGTACCACCGCGAGCACGCCGCGCACCGCGCCACGATCAGGGCCCTGGTGCAGGCCGTCGACATCAAGGACACCTACACCCGGGGCCACAGCGAGCGCGTGGGGCGCGCCTCCGTGCTGATCGCCGATGAGCTGGGCATGGCGCGGGACCGCGTCGAAGTGCTCCGGTTCGCCGGCATCCTGCACGACGTCGGCAAGCTCGGCGTGCCGACCCGGGTACTGCGCAAGGACGGGCCGCTGACCCCGGACGAGCGCCGGGTGATCGAGCTGCACCCGGAGTACGGGCACGAGATCGTGCGCGGCATCGGATTCCTCGGTGAGGCACGGGCCGCGATCCTGCACCACCACGAACGGCTCGACGGCAGCGGCTACCCGTACGGGCTCACCGGCCGCGAGATCCCCGAGTTCGCCCGGGTGGTCGCCGTGGCCGACGCCTTCGACGCGATGACCTCGACCAGGTCCTACCGGCCGGGGCGCCCGGTGCCGGCCGCCGTGGCGGAGCTCAAGCGGTGTGCCGGCACCCAGTTCGATCCGCAGATGGTGCGGGCGCTGGCGCGCGGCCTGGAACGGCACGGGTGGGTGTCGTCCGCCGTTACGGGGGCGGAGGTGCCGGGAGCGCGCGGCGGGGAGCCGGGCGTGGGCTCCGGCGCCGCCCGGGGGCCGGCTCGTCCACAGCCGCCGGACGGGCCCGGTCCCGGCGCGTCGCCGGATTCGGCGGACGGCGGGGCCGGATTCGGCGTGCCGCCCCCGCCGGCCCCCCGACGGCCGGGCCGGCGGCGGTGAGGGCACAGCGGGTCCGGCCGGCACCCGTCACCCCGCTCGTGCGCGGCGCCGCCCTCGCGCTCACCGCCGCCGCGCTCGGGCACACCCTCTGGCACGGGATCCACGACCCGGGCCACGCCCTCGCCTTCGGGGTGCTCATCGCCATCGGCGAGCTGGCCCGCTGGGGCGCCCTCCCCGGGGAGCGGGAGCCCGCGCCGCTCGGCGCCGCCGGAGCCCTCGCGTACGCCCTGCTCGGGCGCAGCGGCGGGCAGCCCACCGGCCAGGGCGCACTCCAGGTGATCGCCGTGCTCGTCGCGGCCCAGCTCGTCGCCTCGGTGCCCCATGTGGCACGCGGCAGCGGGCCCGGCCCGGACCAGGTGGCACGCCGCATCCTGACCGTGGGATTCGCGGCCGTGTGCTTCCAGCCGCTCTACAACTCCGGCCGGTCCGAGACCTGGTTCGGCGACGGCCCGTACTACGCGGCCTTCCTGCTCCTGCTGCTCGGCCTCACCGCGCTGTGCGACGCCGTCCTGGGCGCCCTGGTGCTGCGGGCCGGTACCACCGTCCCGTACGGCCCGCTGCTCCGCGACGAGCTGCGGGCCCTGATCGGCATCGGATCGGCGGTCTGCGCGACCGGTGCGGTGATGGCGCTCGGGGTCGCCGCGGCCGGGCTGTGGGCGCTGCCCGTCCTGTGCGTACCGCTGCTGCTCACCCAGCTCTCCTTCCGCCGCTACGCCGCGGTGCGCACCACCTACCGGCAGACCATCGCCTCGCTGGCCCGATCCACCGAGATCGCCGGGTACACCCCGCACGGCCACGCCCGCAGGGTGGCGGCGCTCTGCACGGCCGTCGGCCGTGAGCTGGGGCTCTCCGGGCCCGATCTCACGGTCCTGGAGTACGCGGCCCTGATGCACGACATCGGGCAGCTCTCGCTGGTCGACCCGGTCCCGGAGGGGGCCACCGCCACCCTGCCGGGGGGCGCGCCCCCCCGCCGGCCGGGGGCCCGCCGGGGCGGGGGGCGCCCCCCCCGGGGGGGGGCGGGGGGGGGCGGCGGGCGGGGGGGGGGGCCGGGCCCCCCGCCCGCCCCGCGCGCCCCCCCGGCCGCCGGCCCCCCCCCCCCCCCCCCCCCCCCCCCCCCCCCCCCCCCCGCCCCCCCCCCCCCCCCGGGGCCGTGGTCCGCCAGACCGGGGTGGACGCGAGGGTCGCCGTCGTCGTGGAGCAGCAGGCGGACCCCTTCCGCGAGCAGCCGCTGTCCGCCAGGATCGTCAGGGCGGTCAACGCGTACGACGACCTGTGCGGGGACAGCGCCGGCGGGCCGCTCGGCGCGCTGGAGCGGCTCAGGCTCGGGACCGGCCACGACTACCAGCCCCAGGTCGTGGAATCGCTCGCCCGGGTTCTGGCCAGGGGCGGTCTGACCCCCGTCCCGCCTGGGTAACCCATGGGTAATGAGCGAGCGTCCGGCCAGGCATGGTTGGATGCGAAGGAGAGCGGAAAACGAGGGTGTCCAGTCGGGACAGGCGGGAATCGTGAGGATCTTCGGGAAGGTACGGCATCGGCCCTCCGCCTCTTGGCGGCAGGCCACGGACCGCGCGTTCACGCTGATCGGCGACGGCCGGTACGAGGACGCGGGCGCACTGCTGACGCGTGCGGCGGACCTGGAGCCCTGGCTCTCCGAGTCATGGTTCAACCTGGCGCTGCTGCACAAGTTCCGGCATGACTGGGAGCAGGCGCGGGCCGCCGGGCTGCGCGCCGTGGCGCTGCTCGACAAGGAATCCGGCGCCCCCGACTGGTGGAACGTCGGGATCGCGGCCACCGCGCTGCAGGACTGGCCGCTGGCGCGCCGGGCCTGGCAGGCCTACGGGCTGAGGGTGCCCGGAGGCGGGCAGCAGACCCCCGCCTCCAACAGCGAGCCGGTCGGCCTGGACCTGGGCAGCGCGGCCGTACGGCTGTCGCCCGAGGGCGAGGCCGAGGTCGTGTGGGGCCGCAGGCTGGACCCGGCGCGGATGGAAGTGCTGTCGATCCCGCTGCCGTCCTCCGGGCGGCGCTGGGGCGAGGTCGTGCTGCACGACGGGGTGCCGAACGGTGAACGGATCACCGCGGCCGGGCCCTCCTACCCCGTGTTCGACGAGATCGAGCTGTGGGCGCCGTCCCCCGTGCCGACCTGGGTGGTGCTCCTCGAAGCCGCCACCGAGGAGGACCGGGACGCCCTGGAGCAGCTGGCCTCCGACGCCGGTTTCGCCGCCGAGGACTGGTCCTCGTCCGTCCGGCTGCTCTGCCGGGCCTGCTCGGAGAGCCGGATGGAGAGCGACGAGGGCGACGGCGAGCACCTGGACCCGCACGACCACAGCGAGCCGGGTCACCCCGGCCCGCTGGGTCACCGCACCGCGGGTGAGCTGTGGGTACCGGAGCGTGAGTGCGGGCTCGCGGCGCCCGCGGGGCTGGTGCGCGGGCTGCTGGACGGATGGGTCGCGGACAGTCCGGACAGCCGCGAGTGGCGGGATCTGGAAGAGGTCTGCTGACCGCTACCCGTAGGCTGTGTGCGCACCGATTCCGGTGTTCGGGTGCCCGGGTCCTCGTGAGCCGCGGATCCCGGGTTTCACGTTGTGAGGAAGGCGTACGGCGGACATGGCGCAGCACCAGACGGACGAGCAGATCAGCGTCGACGGCGAGGGCTTCCTCGTCGACACCGAGGACTGTGAGGCGCGTGAGGCGGCCTACCGCGAGCGCGGCACCTCGCGCCCGATCACGGTGGTGGGCAACCCGGTCCTGCACAAGGAGTGCAAGGACGTCACCGCGTTCGACGACAAGCTGGCCACGCTGATCGACGACATGTTCGCCAGCCAGCGGACGGCGGAGGGCGTGGGCCTGGCCGCCAACCAGATCGGCGTCGACCTCAAGGTCTTCGTCTACGACTGCCCCGACGACGACGGAGTGCGGCACACCGGCGTCATCTGCAACCCGGTGCTGGACGAGCTGGCGCCCGAGGAGCGCGTCCTGGACGACGCCAACGAGGGCTGCCTCTCGGTCCCGACGGCGTACGCCTCGCTGGCCCGCCCGGACTACGCGGTGGTGCGCGGACAGGACGCGAAGGGCAATCCGGTCAAGGTGCGGGGCAACGGCTACTTCGCCCGCTGCCTCCAGCACGAGACGGACCACCTGTACGGGTACCTGTACATCGACCGGCTCTCCAAGCGTGACCGCAAGGACGCGCTCCGGCAGATGGAGGAGAACACCCCGCGCTACGAGATCGTGCCGAACGACTGACACCGGCGGCTTCGCAGCTGACGCGGGGCCCTGTTCCGGTACGCCGGGGCAGGGCCCCGCTGTCTCCCGTCCGTCAACCAGCCTTCTCCTGGGCGTAGTTGACGCGCGTCGACTCGTCCGACAGTCTCTCTGCTCACACCTTCGTCGTGGTAGGGAGCCCTCATGCTCAGACGTTCCGCGAGACTTCTGCTCGGCCTTGTCATGACCATGGCTTTCGCGCTGGGCGGGGCCGTGGTCACGGCCGGCACCGCCCAGGCCGACGGCTGCTACACCTGGACCCGGACCCTCTCGCCGGGCGCCACCGGCAACGATGTCGTCCAGCTCCAGATCAGGGTCGCCGGATACCCCGGGTACAACTCCGTACTGGCCGTCGACGGCTCCTACGGACCGGCCACCACAGCCGCCGTCAAGCGTTTCCAGGCCGCCTACGGGCTGGCCGCCGACGGCGTCGCGGGCCCGGCCACCCAGGCCAAGCTCTACGCCCTCCAGGACAACGACTGCACGCCCGTCCACTTCACCTACGCCGAACTCAACAAGTGCAACAGCACCTGGGCCGGTGGCGCGGTCGCGGCGGGAACGGCGAAGGCCAACGCGCTGAGCACCATGTGGAAACTGGAGGCGCTGCGCCACGCGCTCGGCGACCACCCCATCACCATCAACAGCGGTTTCCGCTCCACGTCCTGCAACAGTTCGGTCGGTGGTGCCTCGAACAGCCGGCACCTGTACGGCGACGCGGCCGACCTGGGTGGCATCGCCTTCTGCACCCTGGCCAAGGAGGCCCGTAACCACGGGTTCAACGGCATCCTCGGCCCGGGGTACCCGGACCACAACGACCACGTCCACGTGAACCAGGGCCCGAGCCACTTCTGGTCGGCGCCGAACTGCGGTATCTGACCTCCGGCGCACGTGTGGGGCCCGCCGTCACGGCGGGCCCCACAGTCGCGCGTCAGGCGGACTTCGCTGTCAGGCGCGTCCCGCCCGTCGTCTGTACCGCCGCGCCGTCCGCGGCCCGCTCCGTCAGCCGGAGCTGCGAGACGGCGTTGCGCAGGACCAGCGCACCGGCCCCGGTGTCCAGCTGCCAGCGCTGGGTGCGCGCGCCCGCCGAGCAGGTCCCGAGCGACAGCTCGGCACCCACCTCCAGCGGTGCGCCCAGGTACTTCTTCCCCCGTACCGCGTCCAGACACGTCCCGTTCCCGGCCGAGCGGACGGTGTAGTACCCGTCGGCGGTAGCGGTGAGCGTCCAGCCCGCCATCGCGCCCCGGGTCAGCGACACCCCGGAGTCCGCGCCGGGCGCGAGCGCCTTCGCGCCGGACGTCAGCCGGTACGTGCCGTCGGGGAGCGGGGTGCGGTCGGTGTTCGCCCAGCCGGGCGCGTGGCCGATCCGCCGGGCCAGGGCCTCGAAACCGGCGTACGTGTCACTCGGCTTCGGGCCGCCCCAGGTGGCCTGGGCGATGAAGCGCAGCGGCATGAAGACCTTCGCCTCGACCTCGTTCTCGGTCTCGGCGGCCGCGCTGTCCGGCCAGAGGCTGATCTTCGCGCCGGTCAGGTTCGCCGCCGCGGCGGGCAGCGTCTCGCCCTCGAAGCCCAACGGCGTCCAGTCGCTCTCGTACAGCTTGCGCGTGTCCATCGTGAAGCCGCCGCGCACCAGGTAGAGGGAGTAGGCGGAGTTCATCACCGGACGGCCCTCGGCCAGCAGTTCTGACGGCTGCTGGATGGCGCCGCCGCCCAGCCAGTGCTCGACGGTGATGTCGCGGTCCAGCGGCACGGTGGCGTTGTGGCCGGTCAGGCCGTCGTTCCAGATCCGCAGCGAGCGGCCGCCGGCCTTCACATGTGCGTTGACCTGGTTGATGAAGTCGACGAAGAGATCGTCGGGGGTGGCCGACGCGCCGAACTTCGCGGTCGCGGCCGCCTGGAGCTGCGGGTAGTCCGGATACGAGGAGCCGATCATGTACTCGTCGGCGCCCATGTGCCAGGTGCGGCTGTCCCACACCTTCAGAGCCTCGTCCACCAGGGAGGTGTAGTACGTCAGCGCCTCGGGCCGGGAGATGTCCAGCCGGGGCGGTGAGGCGACGCCGTCCTTGTCCTTGAGCTGGAGCTCGGGATGGTTCTCCAGATAGGTGTCCATGTGGCCGGGGGAGTTGATCTCCGGCACCAGCTCGATGTGGTACTTCTTCGCCATCGCGGCCAGGGACCGGATCTGCGGCTTGGTGTAGTACCCCCAGAACGCCGACTCGGGGTCGGTGTCGCTCCTGACCTTCGCCTCGATCCAGAGCTGGTTGAGCTTCTGCGAGGCCATGTCCTTCATCAGCCGCTCGAACCAGGGGAGGGACACGTTGATGTAGCAGGCGCAGACCCCGACGCCGCGCTCCCGGTACGCGGGCACGTCGGTGGCCGAGCCCCGGGCCGCGCGGCCGTCGTCGTTCAGCAGCTGGAGCACGGTGCGCGAGCCGTAGAACACGCCGGTGGAGGTCGCCGCGGTGACCGTGACCCGGTCCCCGACATCGAGCCGGTAGCCCTCCGCGCCCAGCGACCCCTTCAGGGAGGCGTCCTGGCGCAGCACCACGTCGCCGGCCCGCGCCCGGCCCCGGGACACCGGAGCGCCGCCGTTCAGCTCGCCCGCGAACGTCTTCGCGTCATCGGCGGTGCGCTGCTCCCGCACCCCGTCCAGCACGATCCTGGCCCGGTCCGTGAGGGTGAACTCCCCCTCGCCCGGCTGCCACTGCCGCAGCGAGGGCAGCACCTCGGGCGGCGGAGCGGCGGCCGGTTTGTCCACGGCCGCAGCGCTCTGCCAGGGCAGCAGAGTGGCGGCGAGCGCGGCCACCACGGCCCCGATGGTCCTTCGTCTTGCCGTCCGGATGTCCATCGTCCGACCCTGGCCCGTCGCCGGGCCCGGGTCCATGGACAGGTGAGGGAAAGGGTTGGACGAATGATCGGATGTCAACGCTGCCGGGGTCAGGCGACTTCGGTCAGTTCCGACGGCCCGCGGAACGTCCGCCGGTAGGCGTTCGGCGTGGTGCCCAAAGAACGCACGAACTGATGACGCAGGGCTGCGGCGTTGCCGAAGCCAGCCAGTCCCGCGATCGTGTCCATCGTTTCGTCCGATGTCTCCAGGAGGTGCTGGGCCAGCAGCACCCGCTGGCGCAGCAGCCAGCGGTAGGGCGTGGTGCCCGTCTCCTGCTGGAAGCGCCGGGCGAAGGTGCGCGGCGACATGTGCGCCTGGGCGGCGAGCTGTTCGACGGTCATCTCCTCGTTCAGATGGCGCTCCATCCAGACCAGGGTCTCGCCGACCGTGTCGCAGCGGTCGCGGGGCAGCGGCCGCTGGATGTACTGCGCCTGCCCGCCGTCGCGGTGCGGCGGCACCACCATGCGGCGGGCGATGGTGTTCGCGGCGGCGGGCCCGTACGCCTGGCGGACCAGGTGCAGGCAGGCGTCGATGCCCGCGGCCGTGCCCGCCGACGTGATGACGGAACCCTCGTCCACGTACAGCACGTCGGGCTCGACGCAGGCGCGCGGGAAGCGGCGGGCCAGCGCGTCGGAGTGGCGCCAGTGCGTGGTGCAGCGGCGGCCGTCCAGCAGTCCGGCCGCGCCCAGCACGAACGCCCCCGAGCAGACACTCAGCACCCGGGCGCCCCGGTCCACGGCCCTGCGCAGGGCCTCCAGCACCTCTTCCGGGTACTCCCGGTCCGTGAAGCGGCTGCCGGCCGGTACGGCGATGAGGTCGGCCTCCTCCAGGCGGTCGAGGCCGTGCGGGGTGCTGATGGTGAACCCCGCGTGTGTCCGGAGCACCGGGCCGTCGGCGGAGACCACGGCGAAATCGTGCACCGGCAGGCCCTCCTCGCTGCGGTCGAGGCCGAACACCTCGCAGAGCACGCCGAGTTCGAAGGGGTGGACCTCGTCGAGCAGCAGGACGGCGACGTTTTTCAGCATGGCCCCAGTGTGGCAGTAATTCGATGCTCCATGACAGTCCTGCCACTGCCGGATTCTGCCCGGACGGACGACAGTAGAGGCATGAACACATTCCAGAACGTCCTGGGCATATCCGCTGTTATCGTCCTCGTCCTGCTCCCGGCGCTGATCGGGATCGCCCGCGAGCTCCGCATCGACCGCGAGCTCCGGGACGCGGAACGGAGCCGGAGAACAGCACCACCGACAACGGCGGACGCCGCGCAGCCGGTGAAGGCCGCACGGCGTCCGTACGTGAGGAGCTGGGCGAGGATCTGAAGGGCTTGGAGGCCTCGGTGTATCGCCCTGCGTGGCTGGGCCGGGGCCGGGTTCGGTGGGTTAGCAGAAGCCTCCGGGCGCGGCCCTACCTCCCGTCCTCGTCCCGGTACTCGGGGAACAGATGAGGATGCTGATGGGCGAGGCTGTGGGTGATGGCTTCATCGGTGGGGTCGGTGACGCCCCAGCTGTGTGCGGAGGGGTGTGCGGCGAAGAGTTCGCAGGCTTCGTCGAAGGGATCGCGCGCGGAACACCAGGGGAGCGGCGTGAGCCGGGCGTGCCCTGCGCCCTTCCATCGGACCCAGACGGCACTTCCGGGCCGCCCGCCCTCGTCCCAGAGCATGGCGGCGTGCTGGTCGTCGTGGTCCTCGCCGAGTTCACAGAGGATGTATCCGGCTTCGGGGCGGTGTCCGGGGACGGACAGGGCGACGACGTTGTCCGGGGGTGGGAGGAGGGCGACGGCGGTGCACTGGTTCATGGCTGGGGGCGTCCTCGTAGATCGTCTGTGGTGCCGTCGGACAGGAGGGCGAGCCGACGGCTGCGTACGGTGACGCCACCGAGCGAGGCGAACCGCTGCCTGTCCGACACGGTGACCTCGGCGGCGTAACCCAGGCGGTTCATGCGGCACGCTCGTGGTCGCCGGAGTCGATGAGCAGGTCCCGGAGCCGGTCGGCCGCCGCCTCGATCGCCTCCGCCACGTCGGTGTGGGCGGCGAGGCGTTCGCCGAGGGCCGCGTCCAACTCCGCGAAGAACAGGGCCCGATAGGCGGGGTCGGATTCGATGCGTACGAGTTCGTCGAAGGGTCTGGCGGGGTGGTGCGAACGCCGGGTGAGAGCCCAGGTGAGTCGGGGGAGCCGGAGCCGTAGGTGAATCTCGGCGGCTCCGAAGAGCAGGACCAGCCGAGCCCGCAACCGTACGGTGGGGTTCACAGAACCTCCCCCCGGCTGCGGGCGTTGGCCCGCGCGGTACGGGCACGGAGCTGCTCTATGGGGAGCGCGGGCCGTACGTAACGGGGCTCGGCCTCCCACTCGGTGCCGCCGCCCATCGGCCGCAGCGACCAGTGGAAGCCGGCGACCCCCCGGAACTCGCCGACGCGGTTGTTGCGGCTGGTGTCGACCAGGAGGGTTCCAGGGGCGGGGAGGTCAGGGGGTTCCTGGATATGCGGACGTAAGTTCTCGCCGTACATCGATCGCTCCTCGTGCCGTCGCGGTGTTTGCCGGGCGACAGATGGAGCCGCTCAGCGTGGGGCCGAATCTCGTGACATCTCTAGAGAACTAGAGGTCTCTAGAGATGTTAACCGATCGGCTTGCATTCGTGTGGCTCTGCTGTTCGCATCTGGGTAGGGGTGCGTGAGTCGACTTACGCACCCCTACAAACGCCCAGGTGGGCCTGCTGATCGGCGCACGGGGTCGTGCCCGGATGTCGCGTGAGTGACTGGCGGGCCTAAGCTGTCCGGAAAGGAGAGGAACCCGTTGATGGCCACCGACGCCGGCCGCCGTGAGCCCAAGTACCAGCGGATCGCGAACGCCTTGAAGGCGGAGATCCGGTCTGGAGCATTGGGGGCGGGGAGCCGTCTCCCAGGCGAGAACGACCTCATGACGCAGTACGGCGTAGCGCGCATGACGGTTCGGCAGGCGCTGAGCGTGCTCCAGAGCGAAGGGCTGACGGAAGCCCGGAAAGGTGTGGGCGTTTTCGTTCGTGCCTTCCAGCCACTGAGGCGGAGTGGGATTCAGCGGTTGGCGAGCGAGCGGTGGGGGTCCGGACGCTCCGTCTGGGAAGCGGACCTTCAGGGGCGAGACCTGGCGGTGGATCAGGTGGAAGTACGCGAGGGGATCGCCTCGGAGAACGCAGCGCGGGTGCTCGGCCTTGAGGCGGGGGAGAAGGTCTGCGTGAGGAGCCGCCGGTTCGTCCTGGAAGGTAAGCCGGTGCTGCTGTCGACCTCGTACCTCCCCGCATCCCTGGTCGCGGGCTCAGCCATCACCCAGCCGGACACGGGCCCGGGAGGCATCTACGCGCGACTGGCCGAACTGGGCCACGCCCCGGTCCACTTCCGGGAGGAGATCCGCTCTCGGATGCCCCTGCCGGAGGAGGCGTCGCAGCTGAGCCTTCCGGCGGGTACGCCCGTCATGCTCATCTGCCGGACCGCGTTCGCGGAGGAGGGCCGCCGCCCCGTGGAGGTCAACGAGATGGTCCTGGACGCGGCGGCTTACGTCCTGGAGTACGACTTCGACGCGTGACGGGTCCAGTTCCGAGCACCGCCCCACCTCGCGCGCGTGGTGATGCGTTCTGCTGTCGACTTCGCACGGGGCCCTTCTCCGCGTTCGTCGCCAGCGCGCGGGCCGGAACGTTCGACGTCGCCTGACTCAACGCCACAGCGCCGCCCCACCGTGCCGAACGCACAGTGGAGCGGCGCTGCCGTAAGAGCGGGGTCTAGAACTCGTCGTCGAAGCCGACCGTGCCCTCGACCGCCACCTGGTAGGCCGACGGGCGGCGCTCGAAGAAGTTCGTGAGCTCCTGGACGCCCTGGAGCTCCATGAACGAGAACGGGTTCTGCGATCCGTACACCGCGGGGAAGCCCAGCCGGGCGAGCCGCTGGTCGGCCACGCACTCCAGGTACTCGCGCATGGACTCCGTGTTCATGCCCGGCAGGCCCTCGCCGCACAGGTCACGGCCGAACTGCAGCTCCGCCTCGACGGCCTCCTTCAGCATGTCGGTGACCTGCTGCTGGAGGGCGTCGTCGAAGAGTTCGGGCTCCTCCTTACGGACGGTGTCCACGACCTCGAACGCGAAGCTCATGTGCATGGTCTCGTCGCGGAAGACCCAGTTCGTCCCCGTGGCGAGGCCGTGCAGCAGGCCGCGCGAGCGGAACCAGTAGACGTAGGCGAACGCGCCGTAGAAGAACAGCCCTTCGATGCACGCCGCGAAGCAGATCAGGTTCAGCAGGAAGCGGCGGCGGTCGGCCTTCGTCTCCAGCCGGTCGATCTTCTCGACCGAGTCCATCCACTTGAAGCAGAACTGCGCCTTCTCACGGATCGAGGGAATCTCCTCGACCGCGTCGAAGGCCGCCGCCCGGTCGGCCGGGTCGGGCAGATAGGTGTCGAGCAGCGTCAGATAGAACTGGACGTGCACGGCCTCCTCGAACAGCTGCCGCGACAGGTACAGCCGCGCCTCGGGGGAGTTGATGTGCTTGTACAGCGTCAGCACGAGGTTGTTGGAGACGATCGAGTCACCGGTGGCGAAGAACGCGACGAGCCGCCCGATCATGTGCTGCTCGCCCGGCGACAGCTTGGCGAGGTCGGCGACGTCGGAGTGCAGGTCGACCTCCTCCACCGTCCAGGTGTTCTTGATCGCGTCCCGGTAGCGCTCGTAGAAGTCCGGGTAGCGCATCGGCCGCAGGGTCAGTTCGAAGCCCGGGTCCAGCAGGTTCTTGTTCTCGGATGTGCTCATTACTGGCAGGCCTCGCAGGACTCGGGGTTTTCGAGGGAGCAGGCGATCGCGTCCGCGTCGGGCGCGGTCGCCTGCTGTACGGGAATGGGGGCGGCGGCGGCCGTCTGGCCGGACGCGGCACGCGCGATCCGGGTCGCCGGGCGCGAGCGCAGGTAGTACGTCGTCTTCAGCCCCTGCTTCCAGGCGTACGCGTACATCGAGGAGAGCTTGCCGATCGTCGGCGTCTCCAGGAACAGGTTCAGCGACTGGCTCTGGTCCAGGAACGGGGTACGGGCCGCCGCCATGTCGATCAGTCCGCGCTGCGGGATCTCCCACGCCGTGCGGTACAGCGCCCGCACGTCCTCCGGGATCCACGCGAAGCCCTGGACCGAGCCGCTCGCCTCGCGCAGCGCCTCGCGGGTCCGCGCGTCCCACACGCCGAGCCTCTTCAGCTCGTCCACCAGGTAGGCGTTGACCTGGAGGAACTCACCGCTGAGCGTCTCGCGCTTGAAGAGGTTGGAGACCTGCGGCTCGATGCACTCGTACACGCCCGCGATCGAGGCGATCGTGGCGGTCGGCGCGATGGCCAGGAGCAGCGAGTTCCGCATGCCGCTCTTCGCGACCCGGGCGCGCAGCGTGTCCCAGCGCTCCGGCCAGTTCAGCTCGGTCTCGTAGTGGTCGGGGTGCAGCACACCGCGCGCGGCCCGCGTCTCGGACCACGCGGGCAGCGGGCCCGAGCGTTCGGCCAGCTCGCAGGACGCCTCGTAGGCGGCGAGCATGATCCGCTCGGAGATCTTCGTGGAGAGCGCGCGGGCCTCGGGGGAGTCGAAGGGCAGCCGCAGCTGGAAGAAGACGTCCTGGAGACCCATCGCGCCCAGCCCCACCGGCCGCCAGCGGGCGTTGGACCGGCCGGCCTGCTCGGTCGGGTAGAAGTTGATGTCGACGACCCGGTCCAGGAAGGTCACGGCGGTGCGCACGGTGGCGTCCAGCCGTTCCCAGTCGATCGTGCCGCCCTCGACGAACGCGCCGAGGTTGACCGAACCCAGGTTGCAGACGGCCGTCTCGCCGTCGTCGGTGACTTCGAGGATCTCGGTGCACAGGTTCGAGGAGTGCACGACGCGGCCCGGCTCGGCGGTCTGGTTCGCGGTCCGGTTGGAGGCGTCCTTGAACGTCATCCAGCCCTGGCCGGTCTGGGCGAGGGTCCGCATCATCCGGCCGTACAGCTCACGGGCCGGCATCGTCTTGCGGGCCAGGCCCTTGGCCTCGGCCGCCCGGTAGGCGGCGTCGAACGCGTCGCCCCACAGGTCGACCAGCTCGGGCACGTCGGCCGGGGAGAACAGCGACCACTCGGTGTCCGCGTCCACCCGGCGCATGAACTCGTCCGGGATCCAGTGCGCCAGGTTCAGGTTGTGCGTGCGCCGCTGGTCCTCGCCCGTGTTGTCGCGCAGCTCCAGGAACTCCTCGATGTCCGCGTGCCAGGTCTCCAGGTAGACCGCGGCGGCGCCCTTGCGCCGGCCGCCCTGGTTGACCGCGGCGACGGAGGCGTCGAGCGTCTTGAGGAACGGCACGATGCCGTTGGAGTGCCCGTTGGTGCCCCGGATCAGCGAACCGCGGGCCCGGATGCGGGAGTACGAGAGGCCGATGCCACCCGCGTGCTTCGACAGCCGCGCCACCTGGTGGTAGCGGTCGTAGATCGAGTCCAGCTCGTCCAGCGGCGAGTCCAGCAGGTAGCAGGAGGACATCTGCGGGTGCCGGGTGCCGGAGTTGAAGAGCGTGGGGGAGGAGGGCAGGTAGTCCAGCCGGCTCATCAGCCGGTACAGGGCCGCGACCTCGTCCAGGGCGCGCTCGGAGTCGTCCTCCGCGAGCCCGGCGGCCACCCGCAGCATGAAGTGCTGCGGGGTCTCGACGACCTGGCGGGTGATCGGGTGGCGCAGCAGGTAGCGGCTGTGCAGGGTGCGCAGCCCGAAGTAGCCGAACCGGTCGTCGGCGCCGTCGGTGAGGGCCCGGTCGACCAGCGCGTCGAGAGCGGCCGCGTGCAGCGTCACGAACTCGGCGGTGCGGTCCGCGATCAGGCCTTCGCGGTGGCCCACGGCGACGGACGCGGAGAAGGACGTCGCGCCCTGGCCGGCCGCCTCGTCCGCGATGGTGCGGGTGAGGAGGCGGGCGGCGAGCCGGGAGTAGGCGGGATCCTCGGAGATCAGGCCCGCCGCGGCCTCGGTGGCCAGCGAGCTCAGCTCGGCCTCGTCCGACCGGGCGTTGCGGCCGCGCAGCGCGGCGCCGGCGACGCGTCCGGGGTCGGTGTCGGGCAGGTCCGCGGTGAGGGCGGTGAGGGTCCGCAGAAGTGCGGTGCCCGGTCCGTCGCTCGTGGGTCCCGTTGATTCGGCCGCTGAAACCGGATCGGCTGGCGCGATGGTCACGTGGTGCTCTCCCTCGCTCGGCTCTGGGCCGGCGGGGGAGCGGGGCAGCCGGGCGGAGCGGGGCCCGGTCGGGGCAGCACTCCGTGCGGCGTCCACCGGCCCATCCACGAGGCCCGGACGTCTGGGCATCCGGTTCGGTCGAGCCGGATGCGCTGTCGGCAGGTCCTCGGACTCGGAGGTGCGCAAAAGCACACCGAATACACCGTTGCGGGACAGTTCCGGATTCGCACCGGATTTCCCTGCGGCGACAGCGAGCACGAGCATACATGTGGGGGCCGCTGGATGAGGCAGCCCCCACATGTTGTGTCGCGTGACCGATCAAGAGACCGCCGGGAACTCCAGGCGGTATGTCAGCAGCGAGAGCCCTTCGATGGGATACCAGTCCTTTTCGGGGGTCCGGACGAAGCCGAGGCGCCCGTAGATCCTATGGGCCCCGCGCATCGCCGGCTGCGTCGACAGGACGATGCCGGTGACCCCCGGGGTGGCTCGTGCGCGGTCGATACAGGCCCGGACGAGCGCCTCGCCCGCCCCGGCCCCACGTGCCTCGCGCGAGACCGCGAGCATCCGGAACTCGGCCTCGTCCGGCGCCGCGATGTCGGCCCAGCGGTTGCCCGGCGGCGCGTAGGTGACCCCGCCGAGGACCCGGCCCCGCGCGTCCGCCGCGACGAGCACCTCGGCCTCGGCGGCCCGCCGGGGGACGTCGCGCAGTTGCACCAGATACGGGTCGTCGGCGCCGAAGTCCAGCAGCCCGTCCCCGAGATAGGCCTCGGCGGTGATCTCGCCGAGGGCGGCGTACTCGGCGGGCTCGACCGGCCTGATGGTTATGTCCATGCACGGAAGTCTGCCGCACCCGCGGGCGGCGCCGGCACGGGTTTTCCCCGGCGGCTCCGGCGGCGCTGCCCGAGGGTTCCCCGGACGCGCGAACGGGCCGCCGCTCCCCACGTGCTGGGGTGCGGCGGCCCGTGGCGCCTCGGTCAGTGACCGCCGGGCGCACCGGCCGTGGCCGGCGGGAGCTCCGTCTTCACGCCCGGGTCGCCCGCGTCGGCGGTGTAGTCGGCGGGAGAGGTCTCGTCGATCCCCGCAGGCGCCTTCACGGCGTTCAGGACGAAGGTGAGGACGACGGTCACCACGACGTTCAGCACGAACGCCGTCAGGCCGATGTAGCCGATCTCGCCGATGCCCGGGATCTCCTTGGACGAGCCGCCGAAGTGCGCCTGGGTGGGGCTGGCGACCCCGTAGGCCGCGGCCGTTCCGTAGACCATGCCGACCGCCCAGCCCGCGAGCAGCGCCCAGCGGTGGAACCACCGGGTGAAGAGGCCGCCGACCAGGGCGGGCATCGTCTGGAGGATCCAGATCCCGCCGAGCAGCTGGAAGTTGATCGCGACCGTCTTGTCCATGGTGAGGACGAACGCGAGCGCGCCGACCTTCACCAGCAGCGACACCAGCTTGGAGACCTTGGTCTCCTGGGCGGGCGTCGCGTCGGGCTTGATGAAGTCCTTGTAGATGTTCCGGGTGAAGAGGTTCGCCGCCGCGATCGACATGATCGCCGCGGGGACCAGGGCGCCGATGCCGATGGCGGCGAACGCCACGCCCGCGAACCAGTCGGGGAACATGTTCTCGAAGAGCTGCGGGATGGCCAGCTGGCCGTTGTCCACCTTGACCCCGGCGGCGATCGCCATGAAGCCGAGCAGCGCGAGCAGCCCCAGCATCAGCGAGTACAGCGGCAGGATCGTGGTGTTGCGGCGGATCACGTTGCGGCTGCGGCTGGAGAGCGTCGCCGTGATGGAGTGCGGGTACATGAAGAGCGCCAGCGCCGAGCCCAGCGCCAGCGTGGCGTAACCCCACTGGCCGTCCACGCCGGGCGCGAGCGCACCGGTCGGCTTGGAGCCCGGCGGGCCGTTGAACTTCTCCTGCGCGGCGGCGAAGATGTCGTCGAAGCCGCCGAGCTTGATCGGGATGTAGATGATCGCCACGAGGATGACCAGGTAGATCAGCCCGTCCTTGACGAACGCGATCAGCGCGGGTGCGCGCAGGCCCGAGGAGTACGTGTACGCGGCGAGCACCGCGAACGCGATCAGCAGCGGCAGGTCCTTGACGAACCAGTTGGTGTCCTCGCCGCCGCCGACGCCCATCACGTCCAGCACCGCCTGGATGCCGACGAGCTGGAGCGCGATGTACGGCATGGTGGCGAGGATGCCGGTGACCGCGACGGCCAGCGAGAGCCCCTTGGAGCCGAACCGGCCCCGGACGAAGTCCGAGGTGGTGACGTAGCCGTGCTTGTGCGAGACCGACCACAGGCGCGGCAGGAAGGTGAAGATCAGCGGGTACACCAGGATGGTGTAGGGCACCGCGAAGAAGCCGGCCGCGCCGGCCGCGTAGATCGCCGCCGGTACGGCCACGAAGGTGTACGCGGTGTAGAGGTCGCCGCCGAGCAGGAACCAGGTGACCCAGGTGCCGAAGGACCGTCCGCCCAGGCCCCATTCGTCGAGGCTGGCCTCGTTCTCCGCCTTGCGCCACCGGGCGGCCATGAAGCCGACGACCGTGACGGCCAGGAAGAAGAAGATGAAGACGCCGAGCGCGATGCCGTTCACGCCGTCCTTCATGCGGACGCACCCCCCTTGCGGGCGCGCTGGTCACGCTGCCACAGCTTGTACGCGATCATCGTGAGTGCGGTCGAGATGAGCACCCAGAGCATCTGGTACCAGTAGAAGAACGGGATGCCGATGAAGGTCGGGTCGATCTTGGCGTACGAACTCACCCAGAGCATCGCCACGAACGGCGCGATGAGGCAGAGGGCGATGACCACCCGCACGGGTGTGACCGTGGGCGGCTTTCCTCCTGGGTCCGCTGGCTTTCCTTCTGGGTCTGCTGACATGGCGGCGACTCCGTCCCCTCGCTGATCACCTTTGCAATGCGCAGGAAATCTAGGCGAGGGTCCCGGCCAGCGTCACCCCCTGTCCGCATTGCGGTCCGGCAACGGTCCTCCGGCCGGCGGCGGGTGGCAGGAATGGTCCCCGGCGCCGGCCAAGTGGTGGGGGATGTGGTTCAGACCAATGGCGGGACGAAGGGCTGACCGGGGGACGGGAAAGCCCCCGCGGAAGCCGTTCCACGGGGGCTGTCGGGGTGGTGCGCCGGGGGTGCCGGTCAGTCCAGCGGACGCTTCAGGCGGGCCACGAACTTGTAGCGGTCACCTCGGTAGACCGAACGGACCCACTCGACCGGCTCACCCTGCTCGTCCAGCGAGTGACGGGAGAGCATCAGCATCGGCAGGCCCACATCCGTGCCGAGCAGTCCGGCCTCGCTCGGGGTGGCGAGCGAGGTCTCGATGGTCTCCTCGGCCTCGGCCAGCCGGACGTCGTACACCTCGGCCAGGGCCGTGTAGAGGGAGGTGTACTTCACCAGTGAACGCCGCAGCGCCGGGAAGCGCTTGGCCGAGAGGTGGGTGGTCTCGATCGCCATCGGCTCACCGCTCGCCAGCCGCAGCCGCTCGATCCGCAGCACGCGGCCGCCGGCGGTGATGTCGAGGAGTCCGGCGAGCGTGTCGTCGGCCGTGACGTAGCCGATGTCCAGCAGCTGGGACGTCGGTTCCAGTCCCTGGGCGCGCATGTCCTCGGTGTACGAGGTGAGTTGCAGGGCCTGCGAGACCTTCGGCTTGGCGACGAAGGTGCCCTTGCCCTGGATGCGTTCCAGCCGGCCTTCGACGACCAGTTCCTGGAGCGCCTGGCGCACGGTGGTGCGCGAGGTGTCGAACTCGGCCGCCAGGGTCCGTTCCGGGGGTACGGGGGTGCCGGGCGGCATCGTGTCCGTCATGTCGAGGAGATGCCGCTTCAGCCGGTAGTACTTCGGAACGCGCGCGGTACGCGTCCCGGCGCCCCCGCCCGTCTCGGTCTCCGAACTGCCCCCGTCGACGCCCATGGCCCGCCTTCCCGACTGCTGCGCTGCTGCCGTCACCGGCTCCTCCGTCTGTCGCGGCTCACATGGTGGCACGGTCCGGTCACGGCTCGTCGCCCTCCCTCAGATGTCGGTCCTATAACGGACGCGAGTGCACTTCTTATACACCCTTGACACCCCTAAAGGTCTAGGCCAAGCTCCCGGTACTGGTCTAAACCATTAAAGACCAGGTTCCAGCCCCAGTAGTACTCGTCGACGTTATTTGCGCGGTGGGCGGGGGTTGCAGCATCCCTGAGGAGGGTGGCGTGAAGCGCAAGCTCATCGCGGCGATCGGCGTCGCGGGCATGGTGTTCGGCATGGCGGCCTGTGGTTCGGACGACGACAGCGGCGACGGCAAGAAGGCCGGTGCCGAAGGATACGCGGGCCAGACCCTGACTGTCTGGACGATGTCCGGCTCGAACCCGCCCGGTTGGACCAAGACGGTCACCGACGAGTTCGAGAAGAAGACCAAGGCCAAGCTGAAGATCGAAGTCCAGCAGTGGAACGGTATTCAGCAGAAGGTCACCACGGCGCTCTCCGAGTCCAACCCGCCCGACGTGCTGGAGATCGGTAACACCCAGACCCCGGCGTACGCCAAGACCGGCGGTCTCGCCGAGCTCGCCGACGTGAAGAAGGAGATCGGCGGCGCCTGGCCCGACGCGGTCAACGCCCCCTCCGTCTTCGAGGGCAAGCAGTACGCGCTGCCGTGGTACTTCGGTAACCGCGTCGTCATGTACAACAAGAAGGTCTTCAAGGACGCCGGTATCACCGAGACGCCGAAGACCCGCGCGGATCTCTTCAAGGCCTTCGACGCCATCAAGAAGAAGGGTGACGCCGAGCCGATCTACCTGCCCGGCCAGAACTGGTACTTCTTCGACGGTCTGCTCGTCGGCCAGGGTGTCGAGCCGGTCAAGAAGGAAGGCGACAAGTACGTCTCCAACCTGGCCGACCCGAAGGTCGCCGCGGCCATGGACGTGTACAAGAAGTACCAGTCCTACTCCAAGGCCCCCAAGGACAAGGACGAGGCCACCCCGCAGCAGGCCGAGGTCTTCGCCAAGGGCAAGACCGGCGCCATCATCGCGATGGGCTACGAGGCCGGCACGGCCATCAAGGCCAACCCGAAGCTCGAGAAGGACATCGGCTTCTTCACCATCCCCGGTGAGACCGCCGAGAAGCCCGAGGGTGTCTTCCTCGGTGGCTCCAACTTCGCCGTCGCCGCGGGCAGCAAGAAGCAGGACCTCGCCAAGGAGTTCCTGAAGATCGCCCTCAGCGAGGCGAACGACGGCGCTCTCGTCAAGGAGGCCGGCTGGACCCCGAAGTCCGAGGCCATGCAGAAGTTCGCCGTGGGCCAGCCCGCCGCCGAGGCCGCCGGCCCCGCCGCCGCCAAGTCCGGTGGCACGACGCCGCTGATCCCGGAATGGGCGCCGGTCGAGAACCCGCCGAACCCGATCAAGACCTACATGACACTGGTCCTGCAGGGTAAGTCGTCCGCCGCAGCAGCCAAGCAGGTCGAGGGCGAGCTCAACAAGCGCCTGAGCCAGCAGCAGTAGTCGCAGCAGCGCGACACACTCCGGGGCGGCGGGCATCCACCCGCCGCCCCGGCTGTACGCACCGTTCCTGTAGGGCTCTGTTGGAAGTGATGACGAGCATGGCAGTAGAGACCAATCCGTCGGACGTGGCTAAGACAGCCGCAGGCGGGGGCCACGGCGGGCAGCCACCCGCCGGACCGGGCGGCAAACCCGGGCGGAAGCTGGGCGCGGGGACAGCGGCCTATCTGCTGCTCGTACCAGCGCTCGCCGTGACGGCGCTCCTCCTCGGCTATCCCCTGGTGAAGAACGGCATGCTGTCGTTCCAGAACCTCAATATGGGGCAGCTGATCCGGCACGCCACCGAATGGAACGGGTTCAAGAACTACAAGGAGATCCTCGGTGGTGAGGACTTCTGGCGCGTCACCGTCCGCACCATCGTCTTCACCAGCATCAACGTCGCGCTGATCATGCTGCTCGGCACGCTGGTCGGACTGCTGCTCGCACGCCTCGGCAAGAGAATGCGGCTGACGCTGCTGCTGGGCCTCGTGCTCGCCTGGGCCATGCCCGTCGTCGCGGCGTCCACGGTCTACCAGTGGCTCTTCGCCTCGCGGTTCGGCATCGTGAACTACGTACTCGACAAAATCGGCTTCCACTCCATGGCCGAGTACAACTGGACCGGCTCGCAGCTCTCCACCTTCTTCGTGGTCGGGCTGCTGATCGTCTGGGGGTCGGTCCCCTTCGTGGCGATCAACCTCTACGCCGCCACCACGACGATCCCCAAGGAACTGTACGAAGCCGCCTCGCTCGACGGAGCCGGCAGCTGGAAGAGCTTCACCTCGGTGACGTTCCCGTTCATCCGGCCCTTCCTCTACGCCACGACCTTCCTTGAGGTCATCTGGGTGTTCAAGGCGTTCCCGCAGCTCTTCACCATCAACGAGGGCGGTCCCAACCGCCTCACCGAGACGCTGCCCATCTACGCCTTCGTCGAAGGGGTCGGAAACCAGCACTACGGCATGGGCGCCGCGATCTCACTGCTCACCATCCTGATCATGCTGGGGCTGACCTCGTACTACCTCCGCATCGTTCTCAAGCAAGAGGAGGACGAGCTGTGAAGCGCTCACTGCTCAGCCGCATCTGGCCCAACGCAGCGGCGATCTTCCTCTTCGCCGTCTTCGTCTTCCCCGTCTACTGGATGTTCAGCACGGCGTTCAAGCCGACCGGCGACATCATCACGGAGACGCCGGTCTGGTTCCCGACCGACGTCACGTTCGACCACTTCAAGACGGCGTACCACGCACCGGACTTCTTCACGCTGGTCAGGAACTCACTGACCGTCACCGTGCTCGCGGTCGTCTTCTCGCTCATCATCGCGCTCTTCGCGTCGTTCGCCCTGGCGCGGATGCGGTTCAAGGGCCGCAAGAGCATGATCCTGGTCTTCATGATCGCGCAGATGGCCCCGTGGGAAGTCATGGTCATCGCGATCTACATGCTGGTCCGCGACGCGGACATGCTCAACAGCCTGGTCCCGCTGACCCTCTTCTACATGGTCATGGTGCTGCCCTTCACGATCCTGACGCTGCGCGGCTACGTCGCCGCCGTGCCCAAGGAGCTGGAGGAGTCCGCCATGGTCGACGGGTGCAGCCGCCCGCAGGCCTTCATCAAGGTGATCCTGCCGCTGCTCGCCCCCGGTCTGATGGCGACCTCGCTCTTCGGCTTCATCACGGCGTGGAACGAGTTCCCGCTCGTGCTCATCCTCAACAAGGAGCCCGAGTCCAAGACGCTGCCGCTCTGGCTCTCCCAGTTCCAGAGTCAGTTCGGCGACGACTGGGGCGCCACCATGGCGGCGGCCTCGATCTTCGCGATCCCGATCCTGATCCTCTTCGTCTTCCTGCAGCGTAAGGCCGTCAGCGGTCTCACCGACGGTGCCGTGAAGGGATAACGCACCCCATGACCACCCTCGTATCCACCACGGACACCGTCACCCGCGACGCCCTCGCCGTCCTGCAGCCGGGGTTCACCGGCACCACGGCACCGGACTGGCTGCTGCGCCGGATCGGCGAAGGCCTCTCCTCCGTCGGGCTGTTCGGCCGCAACATCGAGACGCCCGGACAGCTCACCGCGCTCACCGCCCAGCTCCGCGCCGAACGCGATGACGTACTCGTCGCGATCGACGAGGAGGGCGGGGACGTCACCAGGCTGGAGGTGCGCCACGGCTCGTCCTTCCCCGGCAACCTGGCGCTCGGCTCCGTCGACGACACCGCGCTGACCCGCGCCGTCGCCCAGGAGCTGGGCCGCCGGCTCGCCGCGTGCGGCGTCAACCTCAACTGGGCGCCGTCCGCGGACGTGAACTCCAATCCCGGCAACCCGGTCATCGGGGTGCGGTCCTTCGGCGCCGAACCCCAGCTGGTCGCCCGGCACACCGCCGCGTACATCGAGGGCCTCCAGGCCGCCGGCGTCGCCGCCTGTACCAAGCACTTCCCGGGGCACGGCGACACAGCGGTCGACTCGCACCACGCGCTGCCGCGCATCGACGTGGACCTGGAAACCCTGCACGCGCGTGAACTGGTGCCCTTCCGGGCGGCGATCGCGGCGGGTTCCAAATCCGTGATGAGCGCGCACATCCTGCTTCCCGCGCTCGACCCGCACCGCCCGGCGACCCTCAGCCCGCAGATCCTCACCGGTCTGCTGCGCGAGGAGCTGGGCTACGACGGACTCATCGTCACCGACGCCGTGGAGATGCAGGCCATCGCCTCGACGTACGGGATCGAGCGAGGCTCGGTCCTCGCGATCGCGGCGGGCGCCGACGCGCTCTGTGTCGGCGGCGGCCTCGACGACGACAGCACGGTGCTCCGGCTGCGCGACGCGCTGGTCGAGGCGGTCCGTGCCGGTGAACTGCCCGAGGAGCGGCTGGCCGACGCCGCCGCCCGGGTACGGGCCCTCGCGTCCTGGACGCGACGGGCCGGGGGGGCTGTCCCGGAGCCGGGCGCGGCGGTGCAGGAGGGGACCGCGCCCGGCACCGGGGGCAGCACGCGCATCAGCTCCGACATCGGCCTGGTCGCGGCCCGCCGAGCCGTCGTGGTGACGGGCCCGGCCGAACCGCTGACCGGTCCGGCCTACGTCGCCGCGCTCACCCCGGTCGCGAACATCGCGGTGGGGGACGAGACGCCCTGGGGCGTCGCCGCCGAACTGGCCCGGCTGGTGCCGGGCACCGGGACGGACACCTACGGCAGCGAGCACGAGGCACTCGCGGCCGAGGTGCTGCGGGCCGCGGGGGAGCGGCGCATCGTCGCGGTCGTCCGCGACGCGCACCGCCACCCGTGGATGACGGAGGCCCTCGACGCGCTGCTGGCGGCGCGTGCGGACACGATCGTGGTCGAGATGGGCGTACCCCAGGCCGAACCGAGGGGAGCCTTCTACATCGCCACCCACGGAGCCGCCCGCGTCTGCGGCCTGGCAGCGGCAGAGAAGATCGCGTCAACGCAATCCACCCCGTCGGCCGATTGAGACCACTCCGGGCGCCGGGCACTTCAAGCCCGTCCGGCGATTGAGGACGACACCTCCCACCGGACGAGCAGGCCCGAAATCCGAGCCGGGCCGAAAATCAAGCAGGCCCGAAATCCCAGCCCGTCCGGCGATTGAGGACATGCCCTCGCGCCGGACGAGCAGGGCCGAAAATCAAGCCCGTCCGGCGATTGAGGACAAGGCGTCCACCACGACGCACCCGTACAGACGTGAGGGGCCGGACACCACCAGGTGCCCGGCCCCTCGCGCGTACCGCGAAGTACTAAATACCCTGCCACAGCGGCTTCGCCGCATACGTGGCGCGGAAGTAGTCCGCCAGCTTCAGCTTCGACGCCGCCGCCTCGTCGACCACGATCGTCGCGTGCGGATGCATCTGCAGCGCCGACGCGGGCACCACCGAGGCGACCGGACCCTCGACCGTCGCCGCCACGGCATCGGCCTTGCCCTCGCCCGTCGCGAGCAGGATCGGGTGGCGGGACTCCAGGATCGTGCCGATGCCCTGGGTGATCACGTGGTGCGGCACCTGCGTGATGTCGTTGTCGAAGAAGCGCGCGTTGTCGACCCGGGTCTGCTCGGTCAGCGTCTTGATCCGGGTGCGGGAGGCGAGCGAGGAGCACGGCTCGTTGAAGCCGATGTGCCCGTCGGTGCCGATGCCGAGGAGCTGGAGGTCCACCCCGCCGGCCTCGGCGAGCGCCTTGTCGTACGCCTCGCAGGCGGCCTGGACGTCCTCGGCGGAGCCGTCGGGACCCATGAAGGAGGCTTCGGAGAGCCCGAGCGGCTCGACGACCTCGCGCAGGACCACGGAGCGGTACGACTCCGGGTGGCCCGTCGGCAGCCCGACGTACTCGTCGAGCTGGCAGATGCGGGCGCGCGAGGCGTCCACGGCACCGGAGCGGACCTTGTCCGCGAGTGCCTGGTAGATGGGCAGCGGGGTCGAGCCGGTGGCAACGCCGAGAACGGCGTCGGGCTTACGGCTCAGCAGGGCGCCGATGGCCCCCGCGATCAGTTCGCCGCCTGCCTTGGCGTCCGGGACGATGACAACTTCCACGCGGGGCCTGCCGATCTGGAGTGAATCATGTGGTATAGACCAATCAAAGTCCTAATCTAGCAGACCCGGCGCACGCGGACGATGCCCCCGGGCGCTCGCCGGGTGAACCCCTTGTGCGCCGTGCGCAATCCCGCCGGGTGCCCACCGCTGGCGGCCCCTCGGTGCCCCGTGTTCGACTTGGACCGGCTCCGGCCGACGCATCGGCACATCCCCGGGAGGCACCAGACATGTCCGTCACGTACCCGGCAGACGAGGGCGAACTCCCCGGCCGGATCATGTCCGGAGAGATGGCCGAGCAGCCCGGGATGCTCCGCCGCATCCTCGCCGAGGGAGCCCCCGCCATCCGGGCGGTCGCCTCCGAGGTCGCGGCGCGCAGGCCCCGCTTCGTCCTGCTCACCGCCCGTGGCACGTCGGACAACGCCGCGCTCTACGCGAAGTACCTGATCGAGATCACCCTCGGGCTGCCCTGCGGTCTGGCCTCGATGTCCACCACCACCGCGTACGGCGCGAAGCCGGATCTGAGGGACGTCCTGGTCATCACCGTCAGCCAGTCCGGCGGCTCGCCCGACCTGGTCGCGTCCACCAAGGCCGCCCGGGAGGCCGGCGCGGTGACACTGGCGGTGACCAACAACCCGGACTCGCCGCTGGCCGCCGTCTCCGAGTACCACATCGACATCCTGGCGGGCCCGGAGAAGGCCCTGCCGGCCACCAAGACGTACACCGCCTCGCTGCTGTCCCTGTACCTGTTCGTGGAGGGGCTGCGCGGCGGCGACGGCGCGGCGGCCGCGATCCTGCCGGAGCTGGCCGAGGCGGTCCTGGCCCGCAAGGACGAGGTCAAGGCCCTGGCGTCGCGCTACCGCTTTGCCGAGCGCATGGTCATCACCTCGCGCGGTTACGGCTATCCCACGGCCAAGGAAGCCGCCCTGAAGCTGATGGAGACGAGTTACATCCCCGCCCTCTCCTACTCCGGCGCCGACCTGCTGCACGGCCCGCTCGCCATGGTCGACAACATCTCCCCGGTGATCGCGGTGGTCACCGACGGCCGGGGCGGCGAGGCCCTCCAGCCGGTGCTCGACCGGCTCCGCGGGCGCGGCGCCGACCTCTTCGTGGTCGGCCCGAAGGCCCAGGTGCAGGCGGCGTCGGCGGGGTTCGTGCTGCCGACGGCCGGAGTCGCGGAGGAGGTCCAGCCGATCCTGGAGATCCTGCCGCTGCAGATGCTGGCGTACGAGGTGACGATCGCCCGGGGCCAGGACCCGGACGCCCCGCGCGCGCTGGCGAAGGTCACCGAAACGCGCTGAGCGCGCCCCCGGAAACACCCGCGGGCCACGGCGCCGGGCCGGGACCCTCAGCCCGACCAGCACCGCAGCCCGGAGTAAGACCGCCCGAAGGGCGGTCAGCCAGGCCGGCGGTGTGCGGTGCCCCCGGCCCGGGAGAGGTACCGGCGCAGTCAGGGCAGAGAGCGCGGGTACCTCGTTCCGCTCTCCTGTGCGGGGAGAGCGGAGGCTCTGTCTCCTGCATTGTGGACTAGACCATTCATGCCTGTCCATCCATGGGGCACGGTAATTTCCGGCCCTTCTTACCGCACGTGCGGCCGGGCCGTCCGGTTCGGTACCTGCGCACATCCACAGGTACGCTCACACGCGTGCCCTCCATGAACGACCTCGTCCGCCAGCACACCGCCCTGAGTGACACCGACCTCGAGTGGCTCCATCTGCTGGTCTCGGAGTGGCAGCTGCTCTCCGACCTCTCCTTCGCCGACCTGGTGCTCTGGGTCCCCACCCGCGACGGCACCCGCTACGTGTCCGTCGCCCAGATGCGGCCCAACACCGGCCCCACCTCCTACCAGGACGACATGGTCGGCCACCTGGTGCCGCGCGGCCGCCGTCCGCTGCTCGACGCGGCGCTGGACGAGGGCCGGATCGTGCGCGAGGGCGACCCGGAGTGGCGCGAAGAGGTTCCCGTACGGGTCGAGTCGATCCCCGTACGCCGGGAGGGCCGGGTGCTGGGCGTGATCGCGCGCAACACCAACCTCCTCACCGTCCGTACCCCGTCCAGGCTGGAACTCACCTACCTCCAGTCCGCGTCCGACCTGGCCCAGATGATCGCCGCCGGGTCCTTCCCGTTCCCCGGCCAGCAGGTCGACATGGACGCCTCGCCGCGGGTCGGTGACGGCCTGGTACGGCTCGACGCCGACGGCGTCGTCCAGTACGCCAGCCCCAACGGCCTCTCCGCCTACCACCGTCTCGGCCTCGCCTCCGACCTCGTCGGCCAGCACCTCGGCGGGATCACCGCCGAACTGGCGCCCTCCCGGGGGCCGGTGGACGAGGCCCTGGTCAAACTGGCCAGTGGCTATGCGCCCCGTGAGTTCGAGGTCGAGTGCACGGGTGGGGTGATCCAGCTCCGGGCGATCCCGCTCAAGCCCAAGGGGGTGCGGATCGGCTCCCTGGTGCTGCTGCGCGACGTCACGGAACTGCGCCGCCGCGAGCGTGAGTTGATCACCAAGGACGCCACCATCCGGGAGATCCACCACCGGGTGAAGAACAACCTCCAGACGGTGGCTGCCCTGTTGCGGCTGCAGTCCCGCCGGATGGACTCCGAGCAGGGCCGCGAGGCGCTCAACGAGGCGGTTCGGCGCGTCGGTTCGATCGCCATCGTTCATGAGACGCTGTCCCAGAATCTGGACGAGCGGGTGGAGTTCGACGAGATCGCGGACCGGGTCATCGCCATGGTCGCGGAGATCTCACCGGGCAAGGTCACCTGCCGCCGGACCGGGCGCTTCGGCATCCTCGACGCGGAAGTGGCCACTCCGCTGGCGATGGTCCTCACCGAGGTGCTGCAGAACGCGCTGGAGCACGCCTTCGGTGTCGCCGAGTCCGGCACCGTCGAGGTCTCCGCGGTACGGGGCGGTTCGCCCACGGAGACGCGGCTGCTGATCACGGTCCAGGACGACGGCTGCGGGCTGCCCGAGGGATTCGACCCGCAGCGCACCGGAAATCTGGGGCTCCAGATCGTGCGGACGCTGGTGGAGGGCGAGTTGAGCGGGACGTTCGGCATGGTGCCGGCGCCCGAGCGCGGCACCCAGGTCATCCTCGACATCCCGGTCAGCGCCGACAAGTAAGCGGCACTCCCGCCGGCAAGCAGCGGCAACCCCTTCAGGGCGAGCGGCACAGCGCTCGGGGCGAGCGGCACAGCAGAGAGCCCGGACCGTTGGTGAACGGTCCGGGCTCTCTGGTCAAGCATGCGCTTCGGGGGTACTGCGCGCTGCGACTCGGGGGGCGGGGTGATGCGTACACTCCGTACGCGCCGCCTGGCTGAGGTTCGTAGCGGTGGCGTCAGGCGCTGGCGTTGCGCGCCCGGTTGCGAGCGGCGCGGCGCTTCATTGCGCGGCGCTCGTCCTCGCTGAGGCCACCCCAGACGCCGGAGTCCTGGCCGGACTCGAGCGCCCACTGCAGGCACTGCTCCATGACGGGGCAGCGACGGCAGACGGCCTTGGCTTCCTCGATCTGCAGCAGCGCAGGACCGGTGTTGCCGATGGGGAAGAACAGCTCCGGGTCTTCCTCACGACAAACGGCGTTGTGACGCCAGTCCATGGCTGCTACCTCTCCTTGGTATACGTACTGTGGCTTGTGAATGTGAACGCTTTCACGAATCCCCCCGCAGCTGTCGGGCCGACGCCCAGATGAACTGGATGTGGTCCTGTTTAAGTGAGGAGGGGTTCTGGCTCTCAGTGGAGGCCGTTGTTGCGGGCCGTCCCGATCGCCATGTAGAGATTCGCAAACCTCGGCGGCGGATACAACCCCTTCAGGAAAGTTTTTTTTGATTCCTCGGTGTCGGCTAGGTCACAGCCGTACTTCTAGAGGGTGGAAGCCAGTCCAAACGTTCGAGTCAAAGGACTTTGGTCCCTTCCACTCACACAATCACACGCAGTGCACGGCGTACGCCTGTGAACGTCACACTTGTGCGCACCCCCAGGTGGTCACCGTCCATCTGGAAGGGCAGTGGCGCCTTTGAATGCAAGGTGAAGTCTGTGAGGTCATGCAGTGAAACCGCGTGCTTACCGTGTGGACCCTTCTCGGGACTCGAAGTGAGCAGCTGGGTCGCGTAGCGGGTGACCGCAGCCGTCGACAGCCGCTGCAGGCCGAGGACGTCCAGGGCGGTGTCGAACGAGGCCTTCGGGGAGGCGTACATCGGGCGATTCCCCAGGTAGGTCCAGGGTGCCGTGTTGCAGATTATGGAGAGCGCGAGATCGGTGACCGGCTCGTGTCCGGGAACCTCCAGCGTGATCATTCCCTGCCGCCGGTGCGGTTCCTCGAGGAATTGACGCAGCACCTGGCGGACGTACAGCGCATGGGTCGAACGCTTTCCCTGTTCCCGTCGCTGTTCGACCCGGCCGATGACTCCGGCGTCGAATCCGAGGCCGGCGCAGAAGGTGAACCAGCGTTCGGGTACGGATTCGTCCTCCGTGCCCGGGGTGCCGGCCGCCAGGCCGAGGCCGACGGTGCGCTCCGTGCGGTTTGCCAGTGCGTCCAGGATGGCGCCGGTCGCCTCCACCGCGTCGTTGGGCAAGCCGAGGGCGCGCGCGAAGACATTGGTGGAGCCACCCGGGACGACGGCGAGTTTCGGCAGGTTGTCGATGTCGGGGCCCTTGTGCAGCAGGCCGTTCACGACCTCGTTGACCGTGCCGTCACCGCCGAGTGCCACCACGAGATCGATGTCGTCGCTGTCGGCGGCCTGACGCCCCAGATCGCGGGCGTGCCCGCGGTACTCGGTGGTCACGGCCTCCAGCTTCATCTCGCTGGCCAGTGCGTGGATGAGCACATCACGGGTGCGTGCACTGGTGGTGGTAGCAGCTGGATTGACCACAAGAAGTGCGCGCATGACCGCCAGACTACCTACCGCGGGATACAGGCCTGAATTCCTGCCCGTTGACCCTCACGCAGGGTGACGGCCCGGGCGCGGTGGGCCGATCGCGACGGCATCTTTCCGGTGGATCCGTGACCCCGGCTTCGCTTCGGCGGCTCCGGGGTGCCAACCTGCATGGGTGAGTACTCAGCAGAACGCGCCCTCGTCGATGCCTCTGGCCGAGCCGCCGAAGCCGGCCAGGATCACGCTCGTGGCCGGACTCAACGCCCTGGAGGGCGCGGCCCTCGTCATCGGCGGGATCTACATGCTGGTCATGGGGCTGCTCGGCCGTCCCGAGAGCCCGCAGCAGGCCGAAATGGGCGGTCTGACGCTGATCGCCCTCGGGCTGATCCCGCTGTTCGCCGCCCGTGGGCTGCTGCTGCGGCGCAGCTGGAGCCGCGGCCCCGCCCTCATCACCCAGATCATCGCGCTGCCGGTGGCGTGGACGCTGCTGCGGTCCCAGGGCGTGCTGATCCCGGCCGGGATCGTCCTGGCGGCGGTGTCGCTGACGGCGCTGTACCAGCTGGCGAGGCCGACGACGATCGTCGCGCTGGGCATCCGGCGGCCGGGCGCGGAGCCCGACACGGACCCGGACGCCTGACGCGTACGGGTGAACCGGGGTGCGGGCGGCCGCCGGTCTCCCGGGGCCGCGCACACCGTCCGGCTACTCCTCGACGAGCAGCCGCTCGCGCAGCTGGGCCAGGGTGCGGGCCAGCAGCCGTGAGACATGCATCTGCGAGATGCCGACCTCCTGCGCGATCTGCGACTGGGTCATGTTGCCGAAGAACCGGAGCAGCAGAATCCGCTTCTCTCGCGGTGGCAGGTCCTCCAGCAGCGGCTTGAGCGACTCGCGGTACTCGACGCCCTCCAGCGCCTCGTCCTCCGAGCCGAGTGTGTCCGCGACCGCGGGGGACTCGTCGTCGGTGTCCGGCACGTCCAGGGAGAGCGTGCTGTAGGCATTGGCCGATTCCAGCCCCTCCAGCACCTCCTCCTCGGAGATGCCGAGCCGCTCCGCCAGCTCGTGCACCGTGGGTGAGCGGCCGTGCTGCTGGGAGAGCTCCGCGGTCGCCGTGGTCAGCGAGAGCCGCAGCTCCTGGAGGCGGCGCGGCACCCGCACCGCCCAGCCCTTGTCACGGAAATGGCGTTTGATCTCACCGACGACCGTGGGCGTGGCGTACGTCGAGAACTCGACACCCCGCTCCGGATCGAACCGGTCCACCGACTTGATCAGGCCGATCGTGGCGACCTGGGTCAGATCGTCCAGCGGCTCGCCCCGGTTGCGGAAACGCCGGGCCAGATGCTCCACGAGCGGCAGATGCATCCGCACCAGCCGATTGCGCAGCTCGGCCTTCTCGGGCGAGCCCTCGGGGAGCTTGCCCAGCTCGATGAACAACGCCCGCGCCGCGCTGCGGTCGTTCGGATCGTGGTGCCTGTGCTCGCTCATCTGGCCTGCCCGCTCCGCCTGCGACTGCTCCACCGCGACCGTACGGCCAGCGGGCCCGTCCGCCCCGTCCACCGCACGAGGCAGGTCGGCCTCGTCCACCGGATGAGTCATGGCCTGCTGCTCCGGGATGCCTGCCGCGTGCACCACCCCTGGTCGGATCGTCTCGTCCCGCACAGGACCGTCCCCGTTCCCGTTGCTCACGCCGGCCCGGGTCCCGCGCCGCGCTGTTTGTACAGGCTGATGCTGACCGTCCGGTCGTCGGCGACCGTGGAGTCGACCTTGCCCGCCAGTGCGGAGAGCACCGTCCAGGCGAAGGTGTCACGCTCCGGGGCCCGCCCGTCCGTCGTGGGGGCCGATACCGTCACCTCGAGAGAATCGTCGATGAGACGGAAGACGCAGCTGAGGACGGAACCGGGCACGGCCTGCTGAAGCAGGATCGCGCAGGCCTCGTCGACCGCGATGCGAAGATCCTCGATCTCGTCGAGAGTGAAGTCCAAGCGCGCTGCGAGACCGGCCGTGGCCGTACGCAGCACCGACAGGTAGGCACCCGCAGCGGGCAGTCGGACCTCTACGAAGTCCTGATTCCCGGGCTCGCCTGCGATCTGGGACACCCTCACCTCCAAGGTGGCACAAACTCATTCGAGGATCCGGGAAGAGTGCCCCGGAGCCATGCGGTACGTCTTCGGTTCTTGGTCCGGCGACGCTATCGCGATCCATGATGCCGTGTCGCCAAGACCCCGTCCCATGACTGTCACTCATGGTAAGCCCATGAGTACACACAGTGGCTAGAGGTCTGCGGCGGTCAATTACGAACAACAGGCGCCGGTTTGACGTACCCAGACGTCAGACGATCGAACCGTGCTCGAAGCACCAACGCCAGCTTTCGCCGGGTTCGAAGCTCCGCATCACCGGATGACCGGTCTCCTTGAAGTGCCCTGTGGCGTGCTGCATCGGTGAGGAATCGCAGCAGCCGACGTGGCCGCAGACCAGGCAGAGCCGCAACTGCACGGGGTGGGTGCCCGCTGCCCGGCATTCGGGACAGGTCTCGCCGAGGGGTGCGGGCTCGGGGCGCGGCAGATCTGATACGTGCGGGCACTCACTCATGATTGCCAGGTTACGACGGATGCGAGGACCCTGAGATGGACGCGTTGCCACTGGTGGCACTGGTCGCGGCGAGTGCGGCGATGGCGGGGCTGGCCCGCCGCACTCCGGTACCGGCCCCGCTGCTGCTGGTGGCCATGGGGCTCATCGGCAGCTACGTGCCGGGAGTGCCGACCTACACCCTGGACGCGCACATCGTGCTGCCGCTCCTGCTGCCGCCGCTGCTCTACACCGCCGCCGTCGACAGCTCCTACCTCGACCTGCGGGCCAATCTGCGCCCGGTCGCGCTGCTCTCTGTCGGCTACGTGCTGTTCGCGACCGTCGCGGTCGGCTGGCTGGCATACCGGCTGGTGCCCGATCTGCCGCTCACCGCCGCGCTGGTGCTGGGCGCCGTGATCGCCCCGCCGGACGCGGTCACGGCCGCCGCCATCGCCCGCCGGGTCGGCCTGCCCGCCAGGGTCACGACCATCCTCCAGGGCGAGTCCCTGGTGAACGACGCCACCGCGATCACCGCGTACAAGGTGGCCCTCGCGGCGGCCGTGGGCGAGGGAATGAGCTGGGGCGCCGGGATCGGGGAGTTCTTCCTCGCGTCGGTCGGCGGTGTCGCGGCCGGGCTGGTGCTCATGGTGCCGCTGCACTGGCTGCGCACCCACCTGAAGGAGCCCCTGCTCCAGAACACCCTGTCGCTCCTGATCCCCTTCGTGGCGTACGCGGCGGCCGAGCGGGTGCACGCCTCCGGAGTGCTCGCCGTGGTCGTCGTCGCGCTCTACCTGGGCCACCGTTCCTGGCAGGTCGACTTCGCCACCAGGCTCCAGGAGGCGGCCGTCTGGAAGATGGTCGCCTTCATCCTGGAGTCCGCCGTCTTCGCGCTGATCGGCCTCCAGCTGCCCTTCGTACTGAAGGGGCTCGGTACGTACGCCGTCGCGGACGCGCTCTGGTACGCGGTGGCGGTGTTCCTGGCGGTCGTCGTGGTCCGCTTCATCTGGGTCTACCCGGCGACCTATCTGCCCCGGCTGTCGAGGCGGATCAGGGACCGGGAGCCCGGGACCGACTGGACCGCGCCGCTCATCGTCGGCTGGGCCGGGATGCGCGGGGTCGTCTCGCTCGCCATCGCGTTCTCCATCCCGATGGTCACGGCCGACGGCGCGGACTTCCCGGCCCGCAACCTGGTCCTCTTCCTGACGTTCACCACGGTCATCGGCACCCTGGTCATCCAGGGGCTCACGCTGCCCCTCCTGGTGCGCGTGCTGCGGCTCCCGGGGCGCGACCGGCAGGCCGAGACCCTCGCGGAGGCGCAGGCGCAGAGCGAGGCGTCCACGGCCGCCGAGGCGCGCCTGGAGGAGCTGCTCGGCGACGAGCGCAACCGGCTGCCCCAGCCGCTCACCGACCGGCTGCGCACCGTGCTGGAGCGGCGCCGCAACGCCGTGTGGGAGCGGCTCGGGGCGTCGAACCCGGTGACGGGGGAGTCGGCGGACGACACCTACCGGCGGCTGGCCGGCGAGATGATCGAGGCCGAGCGCGAGGTCTTCGTGCGGCTGCGGGACGAGCGGGGCATCGACGACGAGATGATGCGGACCCTGCTCAGGCGCCTCGACCTGGAGGAGGCGGCGGCCTACCGGGAGGAGTCGGACTGAGGGGCGCCGGACGGTTCGGCGGGGTCCGGGCGCCCGGTGATCACGGCGGCGACCGCACTCCCGGCGGGGAACGCGCCCTCCCCGGCCAGCGTCGTGAGCGCGTGGAGGAGTTTGGCCACATAGAGCCGTTCGACCGGCAGCCCGTGCCGGTCCTCGAAGTCGTCCGCGAAGGCGTGCAGGGCGGGGGTGGTGCGGGCGTAGCCGCCGAAGTGGAAGCGTTCGTCCAGGGACCAGTCGCCGGCCGGTCCGCCGAACGCCTCCTGCTGGAGGCCGCGTACCGCGTCGCCCAGGAAGCCGCCGCGCAGTACGGGGACGCCCAGCGCGCGCTGGCCCGGTGCGAGACCGGCGGCGAGGCCGGCCAGGGTGCCACCGGTGCCGCAGGCCACCGCGGCCACGTCGGCCCGCCCGCGCAGCTCGTGCCCGAGCTCTGTGCAGCCCTGTGCGGCCAGGGCGTTGCTGCCGCCCTCCGGGATGACCTCGCACTCCCCGTGGGCGCTCAGCAGCCCGGCCAGGACCTCTGGATCGGCCTTGGCGCGGTACGTCCGGCGGTCCACGAAGTGCAGCCGCATGCCGTCGGCGGCGCACCGCGCCAGCGTGGGGTTGAGCGGCCGGTGGGCCAGCTCGTCGCCGCGGACGACGCCGACCGTACGGAAGCCCAGCAGCCGTCCGGCGGCGGCCGTGGCCCGCAGGTGGTTGGAGTACGCCCCGCCGAACGTCAGCACGGGACGTCCGGCGGCGGCGAGCAGGTTGGGGGCGAGCTTGCGCCATTTGTTGCCCGGCAGATCCGGGTGGATCAGGTCGTCGCGCTTGAGCAGCAGCCGTACGCCGTACCGCCCGAAGCGGTCGTCCTCGACCGGCAGCAGGGGTGACGGAAGTACCGGCCGCAGCCGGGAGAGGCCGGACGGACCGGGGGGACCGGGTGGTGTGGCGGGCATGTCCCCATTGTGGACGGGCCGCGGTCCCGGAGGCAGGCGGCTACTTCATGCGGGCGTTGATCCGGGCCCGCATGTCGGCCATCGTGAAGCCGCGGGGGTCCACCTTGCCCGGTTGCCACTCCAGGTGCCCGATGACCGACTTGGAGGTCCAGCCGTGATGACGGCAGACCGCGGCCGCGGCCTTCTCGATGGCTTCGAGCTGGACGTCGGGCCAGGGGTCCTTGCCGTCGCCGAGGTTCTCGCACTCGAAGCCGTAGAAGTGCCGGTTCCCGTCGGTGTTGGTCTCGTTGTCCGGCGGCAGGCCCTTCTCCGCGACGACGGCGCGCAGCACGTCGTCGTCGCCGAGGCCGGCGTGATTGGCGCGGCCGTAGCCGACCAGGTGGACGCGGCCGTCCTTGGCGATGACGCCGTGGCACAGCGGCCCCGGCAGGTCGCTGTGGCCGTCGCGGCAGAGCCGGACGGTGGCGTCGGTGCCCTTGGTGACGGTGTGGTGGATCATCACGCCGTTGACCGGGCCCCAGTCGCCCTGCTGGTTGCGGTTGTGGGTTCGCCAGTCGCCTACCTGCACGACGGTGAGTCCCTCGTTCTTCAGGGCGGCGAGGAAGGTGCTCGCGGACATGGGTGAGGACATGGCCGACTCCTTTTGCGCGTGGGGGAGAGATGCCCGTACAGCGCTTGTACCCGGCGAACCGGGCCCCGAGCCAGTCATGGGCTGATCACGGGGTTCTGTTCGGGCGGTGTGCGAGCCGATCCGGTCAATTCCGCGAGCGCCGGACCCGGTTCAGTCCTTGGTGAGCCACAGGTCGGGGCCGAACACCTCGTAGTGGATGTCGGCGGCGGGGACGCCCTTGGCGAGCAGCTGGGTGCGCACCGACCGCATGAAGGGCAGCGGGCCGCAGAGGTAGGCGTGGGTGCCGGAGGCGATGGCCAGGCCCGTCAGGTCGACCAGGCCCGTGCGGTTCGCGGGGTGGCCCGGCCCGGGGTTCTCGTACCAGAAGTGTGCCGAGGCGTCCGGGAGTTCGCCGGTGAGCACGGTGTGATCGCTGCGCAGGGCGTGGTCGTCGGGGGAGCGGTCGCCGTGCACGACGGTGACCGGGCCGCGGTGCCCGCCGCTCACCAGGTGCTCCAGCACCGAGAGCATCGGGGTGCATCCGATGCCCGCGGAGGCGAGCAGGAGCGGGGCCTGGGCCGACTTCAGCACGAGGTCGCCGTACGGGGCCGAGACCTGGAGCCGGCCGCCCGGCCGGACCCGCTCGTGGAGCCGGCGCGAGACCTCGCCGTCCGGGGTGCCCTCGCCGCGCACCCGCTTGACGGTGATGGCGCGGAGCGGGGAGCCGGGGGCCGAGGAGAGGCTGTACTGGCGTATCTGGCGTGCGCCGTCCGGGAGCTCGCACCGCACCGAGACGTACTGGCCGGGCTGGAAGCCGGGGGCGGGCGACCCGTCGGCGGGGCGGAGCCCGAAGGTGGCGACGTCCGGGGTCTCCTCGGTCCGGGAAACCACCTCCCAGTCCCGCCAGACGTCACCGGCGAGTACGCCCCGCCGCGCGTACAGCCGCTCCTCGATGGCTATGAGCGCGTTGGCCATCAGCCAGTAGACCTCGTCCCAGGCGGCGGCGACCTGCGGGGTCACCGCGTCGCCGAGCACCTCCGCGATGGCGGCGAACAGGTGGGTGTGTACGACGTCGTACTGGGCGGCCGTGACGCCGAGCGAGGCGTGCTTGTGCGCGATGCGGCCGAGCATGACGTCGGGGCGGGTGTCCGGGTGCTCGACCAGCTGGGTCGCGAAGGCGGCGATGGAGCCGGCGAGCGCCTGGCGCTGCGCGCCCGAGGCCTGGTTGCCCCGGTTGAAGAGGTCGCGCAAGAGCTCGGGGTGGGCGTCGAACAGCTTGCGGTAGAAGAGGTCCGCGATGTCTCCGATGGCCGCGCCGACTGCGGGGAGGGTGGCGCGGACGGTGACGGTCGACGGCTCGGAGAGCATCGTGACTCCTCGTGTTTGAATTGGTATCCGAGATGCATATTCACGGGTTCACCGGATTCGGGTGAGAGGGCCGGCCCTCTCACCCGGAGTGGGTGCGGGTGCGGTTCAGTCGCCGGGCGGCCGGCCGCTGCTGATGCCGATCAGGAGCGGCCCGGTGGGGGAGGCGACGAGCTCCGCGACGGTGAGCGGGTCGAGCGTGGCGTAGAAGGCCTCCGTCGCGTCACGCAGGGCGCCGCGCAGCCGGCACGCCGACCGCAGCGGGCACGGTGTGGCGCCCTCGCACTCGACGACGTCGCCGGGGCCCTCCAGTTCGCGGACGAGCCCGCCGACCGAGGCGGTCCGGGCGCCCGCGGCGAGGGCGAGTCCGCCGCCCCGGCCCCGTCGCGCCTCGACCAGGCCGAGGTGCTGGAGGCGGGCCACGACCTTGGCGGCGTGGGAGTACGGCACCCGCATGGCCGTTGCCACCTCGCGGGTGGTCGGCGGTTCTTCGTTCTCCATGACGGCGAGGCGCATGAGTACGCGCAGTGACACGTCGGTGAATCTCGTCAGCCGCATGAGCGTCACCGTAGATAATTGGTATCTGGGATGCAAATTAACTGCTCGTCGGGCATCGCGCAGCGTTGTGCCCAGCCCAAAGCCCGATTAGTCACACTCTTTTGTGTAATGGCGCGCCGGGTCACGTGCTGAAAGGCTTCTTCTGCAGGTCAGCCGATGATCGAGAGGACGTCAGATGTCCGTTGGTGAAGAGGTTCAGAACGTGCAGGTGCCGCCGCAGCAGAGTCTTGGCACGGCAGCCGCACGGAACCTCGCGACGACCACCAAGTCCGCCCCGCAGATGCAGGAGATCACCTCGCGGTGGCTGCTGAAGATGCTCCCGTGGGTCCAGGTGCAGGGCGGCACATACCGGGTGAACCGAAGGCTGAGCTACTCGGTCGGCGACGGCCGGGTGACCTTCGTACAGACCGGTGACCGGGTGGCGGTCATCCCCGCCGAGCTCGGTGAACTCCCGGCCCTGCGGGACTTCGGGGACGAGGAGGCGCTCGCGGAGCTGGCCCGGAGGTGCGAGCAGCGTGACATTCCCGCCGGCCAGCTCCTGGCCACGGCCGGTGACGCGGCGGACCGGGTCTTCCTGCTGGCGCACGGCAAGGTCGAGAAGATCGGCACCGGTCCCTACGGGGACGAGACGGTGCTCGGAGTGCATGCCGACGGGGCCTACTTCGGTGACCACTCCCTCATCGAGGGCGACGCCCTCTGGGAGTACACGGCCCGCGCCGTCACCGACTGCACCGTACTGACGCTGCAGCGGGCTGACGTGTTCAACCTCGCGGAGCGGTCCGACTCGCTGCGCGAGCATCTCGCCGGACTGCTGGCCATCCCGCAGCAGCGCACCAACAAGTACGGCGAGGCGGCGATCGACCTGTCCGCGGGGCATGTCGGGGAGGCCCTCGTTCCGCACACGTACGTCGACTACGACGCCGCGCCGCGCGAGTACGAGCTGAGCGTCGCGCAGACCGTGCTGAAGGTCCACAGCCGGGTCGCCGACCTCTACAACCAGCCGATGAACCAGACCGAGCAGCAGTTGCGGCTCACGGTCGAGGCGCTGCGCGAGCGCCAGGAGCACGAGCTGATCAACAACCGCGAGTTCGGCCTGCTCAACAACTGCGACTACGACCAGCGGCTCCAGCCCCACGACGGCGTGCCCGGCCCGGACGACATGGACGAACTGCTGTCCCGCCGCCGCGGATCGAAGCTCTTCCTGGCCCACCCGCGGGCCATCGCCGCCTTCGGCCGGGAGTGCAGCAAGCGCGGCCTGGTCCCGGAGAGCGTGGACGTCGGCGGTCACCGCATGGCGGCCTGGCGCGGAGTGCCGATCTTCCCGTCGAACAAGATCCCGGTCAGCGACGCCCGCACCACCTCGATCATCTGCATGAGGACCGGCGAGTCCGAGCAGGGAGTCGTCGGGCTCCAGCAGACGGGCATTCCCGACGAGATCGAGCCCAGCCTGTCGGTCCGGTTCATGGGGATCGACGAGCAGGCGATCATCTCCTACCTGGTGACGGCCTACTACTCGGCGGCCGTACTGGTCCCGGACGCCCTCGGTGTCCTGGAGAACGTCGAAGTGAGCCGCTGGCGTTAGGGCCTGTCGTCCAACTGCCGTCTGCCGCGCGGCGCCATGCGCGGCCGCCCTCCGGGCGACGACGGCAGTTCGACGACAGCCCCTGGGGCGTGTCCGGGCGGGGCCGGCGCCACCGGCCGGCCCCGCCCCGAACGCGCCGCAGTCCGCGGCACACACAGCAACCACCCACGTCCCGGCCCGGGGCGACAGCGACCGGGCCGGGACGGCAACGACCGGGGTGACCGATTGACCATGACCCGTACCGACGCCGCGACCGAGGGCAACGAGGCCGCGGCTCTGCTGGAGTACACCCGAGCCCTCGTCGACCCCCATCTGCGGGCGGCGGTCGACTCGCTGCCCGGATCGATCCGGCGCGTCGTCATGTACCACTTCGGCTGGCAGCACGCCGACGGAAGCCCGGCCGACGGCGGTGCGGGCAAGGCGATCAGACCCGCGCTCGTGCTGGCCGCCACCCGGGCGCTCGGGGGCGACCCCAGGGACGCCGTGCGGGCGGCCGTCGCCGTGGAGCTGGCCCACAACTTCACCCTGCTGCACGACGACGTCATCGACGAGGACCGGACCCGCCGTCACCGCGCCACGGCGTGGACGGTGTTCGGCATCCCGGACGCCGTCATCGCGGGTGACGCCGTGCTGGCCCTCGCCCAGCGGCTGCTCGCCGAGGACGCCCGAGCGGTGTCGCCGCGCGCCTCGGCCCGGCTCTCGACCTGCATCATCGAACTGTGTGCCGGTCAGCAGGCCGACTGCGCCTTCGAGGAAAGAGGCCCGGAGGAGGTCTCGTTGGACGAGTGCCTCACCATGGCGACGGCCAAAACGGGTGCCCTGCTCGGCTGCGCCTGCGCACTGGGTGCGCTCTACGCGGGCGCCGACGAGCGTGCCGTCGGCGCGATGGACGGTTTCGGCCGGGAGGCGGGGCTGGCCTTCCAGCTCATCGACGACCTCATTGGCATCTGGGGCGACCCGGCCCAGACCGGGAAGCCGGTCGGGGCCGATCTCGCCGCCCACAAGAAGTCGCTGCCCGTGGTCGCCGCGCTCACCTCCGGCACGGCGGCGGCCACGGAGCTGGCCGCGCTCTACCGAGGTGCGATGAACACCGCAGGCGAGGTGAGCCGCGCGTCCGACGCCGTCGACAGGGCCGGCGGCCGCGACTGGGCGCAGAGCTGCGCCGCGGACCGGATGGCGCGCGCCGTGCACCACCTTTCCCGCGCGGTGCCCGATCTGTCCGCGGCGGGCGATCTCCTGGCCCTGGCGGAGTTCGTCACCCGCCGGACCCACTGAGCGGGAGGGAATGATCGGCCGAGGTCACAGGCCTCGTACGGGGAAGTGGAGGGCGGCAGGAGGGAGTGTCCGAGGCACGGGCTACAGTCCCTGCCCATGACAGATGAGTCGTGGGCAGGGTGGTACCGGGACCGGCAGGGATCCGATGCCGTCATCCTCACCACCGACGGACAGCAACTCCGCCTCCGTATCCGGGGAGTGGACTTCGAGGGCGAGAGCTTCGACGGGCTGCGCCCCGCGGCGGGCACGCCGGACCAGGGCGAGGTGTTCGCCCTGGCGGACGGTGTGCTCAACGACTGCGTCCTGGAATGGGACCTGCCGTTCCCGGTCACCGCGGACGGGGTGCCCCAGCAGGCGCGGCTCAGCTGCCTGTTGTCCCTGCGCAGGCCGGACCCGTACCTCTACCTGGAGCTGCAGTTCGGCGGAGCGGGCTTCCGGTCCCACCGGGCCGAGAGCGACTTCGGCTCCGCGCTCGCCACCATCCAGCGGGTCCTTCCGCCCGGGGTCCGGCTCCAGACCTGTATCGCCTGCGCCTTCTCGGACTACTTCCCGGCCCCCGAACGGGGTCTCTCCGGTGGACTCGCCTGCTTCCGGGGTGCCAAGGAGGAGTACCGGGGAGCGGACGGCCGGGGCGATGTCCTCGACCTCTGGGACCGGCGCAGCGGATTCGTCCAGGAGACCTGGAGCTGCCCGGAGTTCGAGCCGAGGCCGACGGCCGGCGCGGGCACCGGACACCGCGGAGCGTTCCCCCTCGAACTGGCCTGACCGCCTGACCGCCTGACCGCCTGATCCGCAGGGCGGCTGACCGCACATACCGCTCAGCGCCCGTACCCGACCGTCACCGAGCCCGCCTGACAGCGCGTCACCGTCAGGCGGGCTCCGCATTGCCCCACCTCCATTGTTCTACTAGCATGCAAACAATGGAGGTTTCTATGAACCGTCGAAACGCTGGCCGCGTGAGCCTCGCCGCGCTGCCGTTCGCACTCGCCCTGGCCGCCGACCTCATCATCTTCGCCACCCGTCGTGACCGGCTTCCCGCGCGGCTGGCCAGCCACTTCGTGGGCAACGGAGAGGTGGACGACCATGCGAGCCAGGGGGCGTACATCGCCGTCGTCGTGGTGCTGTTCGCCGGGATCGGGGCCCTGTGGGCCCTGATGGCGGTCGCGGGAAGGTTCACCGGCTCCGCGTACCGGAGGACCGTCGCCAGTGGCTATGCCGTCGCCGGCGGCCTCGGCTACCTGATGGCGGTCACCCTGCTCATCAACGTGGACGCCGCCAAGGACGCGCAGGGCCGGGCCCAGGGCGTCTCGTTCCCGATGTGGCACATGGCCGTTGCCCTGGGAGTCGCCGCGCTCGCCTTCGGGCTCGGGCTGCTGCTTGCCGCGCTCCTCCCGCCGGAAGAGGCCCCGGCCGGCCGCGGACCGGCCGGTGGCGGTGAACGGATCGCGCTGGCCGACGGTGAGATCGCGGGGTGGGCGCGCAACGCCGCGGCCTGGTGGCTGCCGGCGGTCCCGCTCGCCGTGTGCGCGGGCGGCATCGCCCTGCTGCTCACCGCCGGCTGGATCGCGGCGGTTCCGGCTCTCGTGGCGGGTGTGCTCCTCGCGGTCTTCGCCCGTCCGTACGTCATGGTGGACCGGCGTGGCATCACGGTCTCCGGAGTGCTGCCGTGGCCCCGGATACGGGTCCCGCTGGACCGGATCGAGGCGGCGAGCAGCCGTAGGATCAACCCGCTGGCCGAATACGGCGGCTGGGGCTACCGGATCCGCCCCGGGCGTACCGGAGTCATGACGCGGTCCGGAGAGGGAATCGTGGCGCAACTGGCGGGCGGACGGTCCTTCGCGGTGACCGTCCAGGATTCGGCGACCGCCGCAGCACTTCTCAACACCCTGATCGATCAGCGTCGAACGGAAAAATGACCATGCTTTTCCGGGTCGATCCCACCTCCACCGTGCCGCTCGGTGACCAGATCGCGGCCTGCGTGCGCCGTGCCGTCGCCGACGGGACGGTGGCCCCCGGCGAGCGGCTGCCCGCCGCCCGGGTCCTCGCCGAATCGCTGGGCGTCAATGTGCACACGGCGCTGCGCGGCTACCAGCGGCTCCGCGAGGAAGGGCTCATCGAACTGCGCCGGGGGCGCGGCGCGATGGTCGCCGCGGGCGTCTCCCCGCACCGTGCCCGGCTGCTGGAGCGGGTGCGCGAGGTCGTCGGTGACGCCCGTGAGCTCGGGATGACGGAGGACGAGCTGCTGGCCCTCGTACGTGCCGAACTCAACGGGTGATCCGTGCCGGACTCAACGGGTGATGCTTACCGGACTGCACGGGTGAGGGGCCACCCCCGTCCTGCGGATGCTGTTGGCGAATGCCCCTTCGTCGTGACGTCGGCCTGATCCATCTCGTTGGTGGGTCAGGCCGACGTTGTGTTTGGGGTGGGCAGATG